>NZ_JBEOVH010000036.1:0-92773 GCF_040295385.1 Streptomyces sp. NPDC002825 | reverse complement strand
TCGGCCACCGCACCTCCAGCAGTCGGATCGGACGTCACCGCACATCCAACCGCCACGACCACCAACCCGGCGAACCTATGCGGTCAGAGCACTAGCCGGGGCTAGCGGAACCGTCGAGCGGGGCACTGGACCGCCAGCCGGTGAAGAGCGGCAGCTCACCCGAGCCGTCGAGCACCACGACCCCGAACGGCCGGTCGAAGGCGATCCGCTCCACCGCCTCGTGCCGGGGCGCGGGCGCGCCGCGGGTCATCGAGACCTGGGTGACGGCGGCGGCCTCGACGCCCTGCTCGGTGACGTCGACGACCGCCGACTGGGCGACCCGGGCGACGTACAGGTCGGCGGCGGAGATCCCCGAGAAGTCGGCGCCGGGCCGCAGCGCGGAACCGATGCCGAGCGCGGCCAGGTGCTCCCGTGCGTCGATCGTCGTACGGAGCGTGAACCGCGGCAGGGTGAGGTCGGCCGAGTCGGCGGCGAGCGGCCGTCGCGCCGCGGGCCCGGCCCAGGCGGCGGGCAGCACGTCGGCGGGCCCGGCGCCCTCGGCGCCGAGCACGAACCGCACGCGCGGCCCGTCCTGGCAGGGCAGCTCGACGACCGTGTGCCGGCCCACGTACCAGACCCAGGCGGCCGGGATCCGCTTGCGCATGGTGGGCACGGGCCGGGTGTCGCCGTACCCGTCGGTGAAGGGCAGGTCGCGGGTGAGGTGCCCGGGGAAGGCGGACAGCCAGGAGGTGCGGAGCGCTAGGGCGTTGAGCAGCACCAGGTCCTCGGAGCCGTCGAGGTCGAGCGGCAGCCGCGGGATCCGCCCGCCCGTGGCCCGCCGCACCCACGCGTCGAGCTCCCCCTGGAGGTCCGGGAGTTCCCCCAGGGTCATGTCGTCCGTGGCCCCGAACACCTCGTCGGGCAGCGCGAACAGGACCGCCCAGGGCAGCACCCCGAACCGCACCCCCGGCACTCCCCGCCGAAACGCCTGGAGGATCGGCAGCGCGCTCCACACCCCGGTGGCCACGGCGACCCCGTCGGCTTCCGCGACCCGCCGCCCGACAAGCGTCACGGCCTGGCCGGCCGCCTCCCCCTCGACCCCGACCAGCCCCCGCAGCTCCTCCCCGGTCCGCCCCCGCGCCCCGGAGGCCACGACCCCGAGCGCCAGCCACAACCCGACGGGCGACACGACGAAGTCACCGTCCCCGAGCCGGGACAGCCAACGCGCGGCCAGAGCCCGTATCGCCTCCGCCGCCGCGTCGGCCCCCGCATCTGCCGTCGCATCCGCTTCGGGTGTGCCGGAGCCGTGGGTCATATCCTGCCTTCCATGAGCATCGTGAAGATCAACGTCCTGACCGTGCCGGCCGAGCAGCGTGAGGTTCTGGAGCAGCGGTTCGCCTCCCGGGCCGGGGCCGTGGAGGGGTCCGACGGCTTCGAGTGGTTCGAGCTGCTGCGTCCGGTGGAGGGCACCGACCAGTACCTGGTGTACACCCGCTGGCGCAGCGAAGAGGACTTCCAGAAGTGGATGAGCGGTTCCATGCAGGCCGCCCACCAGGGCGGTGGCGAGGGTGGTGAGCGGCCGAAGCCGGCCGCTTCCGGCTCCACCCTGTGGTCGTTCGAGGTCGTCCAGCAGGCCTCGCCGAAGTAATTCGGCCGCGCGCGTGGTCGTGCGGGCCGCAGAATGGCCCGCATGACCTGGACTTTCTCTCCTGAGCGTGTCGACACCCCGGACGCGACCTCGCTGCGGCGCGACTACTACGACGATGTCGCCAGCCGTTACTGGAAGCGGCCCGCGACCGAGGCCGAGATAGACGAGGGCCTGACGAACGACGGCGTCGAGAAGCTGACGCCGCCGACCGGGCAGTTCCTCGTGGCCCGGTTCGAGGGGAAGCCGGCCGGCTGCGGCGGTGTCCTGATGCTGGACGGCGAACGCGCCGAGCTGACCCGGGTGTTCCTGCGGCACGCCTTCCGTGGCGCGGGCGGCGCGAGCGGCCTGCTGCGGACCCTGGAGGACGAGGCGCGGGCTCTCGGCGCGCGCCGGATGGTCCTCAACACGCGCCTCGATCTGGTCGAGGCGCGGGCGCTGTACACGCGTCACGGGTACGTGGAGATCCCCGCGTACTGCACGGGCCCCTACATGGACATCTGGTACGGCAAGGAGCTCTGAGCCCGGGCGGGTTCAGGCCTGATGGTCGCGGGGCGCTTCGGGTGCGCGGGACCGCTCCGGACTCAGGGGCGGTGGTCGCCGGGCGGTTCCGGCGTGTCGGGCCGCTCCGGACTCAGGGGCGGTGGTCGCCGGGCGGTTCCGGCGTGCGCGGCCGCTCCGGACTCAGGGGTGGTGGTCGCCGGGCGGTTCCGGCGTGTCGGGCCTCTCCGGACTCAGGGGCGCTGGTCGCCGGGCGGTTCCGGCGTGTCGGGCCTCTCCGGACTCAGGGGTGCTGGTCGCCGGGCGGTTCCGGCGTGTCGGGCCTCTCCGGACTCAGGGGTGCTGGTCGCCGGGCGGTTCCGGCGTGTCGGGCCTCTCCCCGTCCGAGCCGCACAGTTCGGCCGTCAGCTCCTCCACCAGCTGCACGAGGTCGGTGGGCCGGTCCGGTCCCCACCAGTCGCCGAGGAGTTCGGCGAGCGACTCCTCCCGGGCCTCGGCCAGTACCGTCGCCGCCCGTACGCCCTCCTCGGTGAGGGTCAGCTGGACGCCCTCCCGGTCCACCAGGCGCCGCTCCTCCACCTGCCGGGACGCCTCCGTGATCACCCGCAGGGGTACGGGGGTGGTCTCGGCCAGCCAGGAGGGTTCGACGGTCCCGTGGCGGCGGAGGCGCAGCAGCAGCCAGCTCGCGGCCGGCATCAGGTCGAGCCCCGCGCGGGCGGTGATCTTCACGTAGACCGCCTTGCGGCCCTCCCGGGAGCCGAGGACGGACAGGGCGCGGGCGCACTCGTCGTGCGAGGAGCGCCCGACCGGGTTCGGGGCGGGCGTCTGGCCGGTGTCGGGCGCGGTGACCGAGGCACGCAGCTTGTCCTCCTTCAGGAACCAGGAGATGACGAAGGCGACGAGGACGACCGGCGCCGCGTACAGGAAGACGTCCGTGATGGACGTGGCGTAGGCGTGCAGGACGGAGGGCTGGAGCTCGGGCGGTAGCTGGGCGAGGGCGCGCGGGTCTGCGGCGACCTGGTCGGGGCCGGTGCCGGGCGGGAGCTCCGTAGCCGCGCTCGCGAACACGTCGTCGAGCGCGCTCGTGAGCCGGTTGGTGAAGATCGTGCCGAAGACGGCGACGCCGAAGGAGGCGCCGATGGAGCGGAAGAAGGTGGCTCCGGAGGTGGCGACGCCGAGGTCCTCGTACGAGACGGCGTTCTGCACGACCAGGACGAGGACCTGCATGACGAGGCCGAGCCCGGCGCCGAAGACGAAGAAGCAGACGCTCATCGTCCAGGTCGAGCTGGTCTCCGTCAGCCTGTGGAGGAGGAGCAGACCGATCCCGGTGAGGGCGGTGCCGGCGATGGGGAAGACCTTCCAGCGGCCGGTGCGCGAGACGATCTGGCCGGAGCCGGTCGAGGCGATGAAGATGCCGAGGACCATGGGCAGCATGTGGACGCCGGACATGGTCGGGGTGACGCCCTGGACCACCTGGAGGAAGGCCGGCAGATAGGTCATCGCGCCGAACATGGCGAAGCCGACGACGAAGCTGATGACGGAGACGAGGCTGAAGGTCCGGATCCGGAACAGCTTGAGCGGCAGCACGGGTTCGGCGGCCCGCTGCTCCACGTACACGAACCAGACGAGGAGTACGGCTCCGAGGACCGCGAGTCCGATGATCTGTGGCGATCCCCACGCCCAGGTGGTGCCGCCGAGCGAGGTCACCAGGACCAGGCAGGTGGCGACCGAGGCGATGAGGAAGGTCCCGAGGTAGTCGATCGTGTGCCGGGTGGAGCGGACCGGGATGTGCAGGACGGCAGCGATGACGAAGAGGGCGACGATCCCGATGGGGAGGTTGACGTAGAAGACCCAGCGCCAGGAGAGATGCTGGGTGAAGAGCCCGCCGAGCAGGGGGCCGAGGACGCTGGTGGCGCCGAAGACGGCCCCGAAGAGGCCCTGGTACCTGCCGCGCTCCCGGGGCGGGACGAGGTCGCCGACGATCGCCATGGCCAGGACGATGAGACCGCCGCCGCCGAGGCCCTGGACCGCGCGGAAGGCGATGAGCTGCGGCATGTTCTGGGCGATGCCGCAGAGGGCGGAGCCGACGAGGAAGACGACGATGGCGCCCTGGAAGAGCTTCTTGCGCCCGTACTGGTCGCCGAGCTTGCCCCAGAGGGGGGTTCCGGCCGTGGACGCGAGCAGGTAGGCGGTGACCACCCAGGAGAGGTGTTCCATGCCGCCGAGCTCGCTGACGATGGTCGGCAGGGCGGTGGAGACGATGGTCTGGTCGAGGGCGGCGAGCAGCATGCCGAGCAGCAGTGCGCCGATCGCGACGAGGACGGTGCGGTGGCTCTGGCCCTCGCCGGGCACGGGGGCGGGGGCGTCACCGAGCTGGGACGGGTGCGTGTCCTGAGCCATGGGGTCTCCGTCTGCGTGTCGGTGCCCGTGCAGGTCTCCGTCCTGCGCGGGCCCCTCCATCCTGATCGGAATGTCCCGTTATGGCCTGCGGAAGGGCACAGTCGTTCGCCCGCCGTACAGGTGCGGCCTGCATAATCGCTCGCAGTGGTATCGGGGAGGGGACCCATCATGACCGGACACGTCTGTCCTGAATGCGGTGTACACAGACCTGGCTGCGCCTGCGCCCGGGCGGCGGAGATGGCGGCGGCCGAGGACTTCGACCCGCTGCGGATCAGGCCGTACGTGACCCTGGACGCCTCGGAGGGCCCGGCGGGTCCGTACGAGGCGGGAGCGGGGGCGGGCGCGGGGGGCGTGGGCGTTACGGGCGTCGGCGTGACGGCCGTGGGCGCGGCGGACGGCGGCGCGTCGGGCGCCGGTTCGTCGGGCGCCGGCATGTCGGGCCCCGGCATGTCGGGCCCCGGTTCGTCGGGCGCCGGTGCGGGGGACGCTGCTGCGGCGGGGCCGGACGGGCAGCAGACCGCGCTTCTGCCGACGTACTCGACGGGGGGCGCGGCGACCGCGCACGTACCGGCGTACTTGTCGGATGGTGCGGAGACCGCGCACGTACCCGCGTACTCCACGGATGGCGCGGCGACCGCGCACGTACCCGCGTACTCCACGGATGACCCGCCGACCGCGCACGTACCCGCGTACTCCACGGATGACCCGCCGACCGCGCACGTACCCGCGTACTCCACGGATGACCCGCCGACCGCGCAGCTGTCGGCGATCCGCCCGGAGAGCGCGCTCACGGCGCCGGCACCGGCCGCGCACCCCGGCACCCACCCCGGCGACTCCGGGCCGACCTACCCCTCAGGTCCCGGCACGGAGACGTACCCCTCCGGCCCCGGCCCGGACGCGTACCCCGAGCACCTCCACCCCGGCGCACCCGCGGGTGACCCCTCCGAGACCATGCCGCTGCTGCTGCGCGGCGTCGGCGACGTACCGCCCGCGCACGAGCGGGAGCGGGGGCGCGGCCGCAAGCGCGGCGTCGTGGTCGCGGCGGTGGCCGCCGTCGCCGTGGCGGGCACCGCGGCCCTGGCGGCGGCCGTCCTCGGCGGCGCGAACGAGACCGACGACCGGGCGGCCGTGCCCGACGTGACCACGAGCGCGTCCCTGAACGTCGCCGTGTCGGAGGCCCCGTCCCCGTCCTCGGAGACGCCGGAGCCGACCACGTCCTCCCCGACCCCGGACCGGACGTCCGCGTCGCCGACCCCGTCCCCGAGCCGTACCGCCGCGAGCGCGTCGGCCCCGCCGGCCGCCACCCCCTCCGCGGCGCCGACGACCGTGGCGCCGACGACGGCCGCGCCGTCCTCACGGGCGCCCCGGCCGACCGAGGACGCGGCGGCCACGCTGAGCCTCGGCTCCTCGGGCGACGAGGTCGTCGAGCTCCAGGCGCGGCTGACGCTCGCGGGGGCGTACCACGGCGACGTGGACGGGGAGTACGACCAGGAGGTGTGGCGCGCGGTGAAGAACTACCAGTCCTGGATGTACATCCAGGGCGACCCGAAGGGCGTGTACGGCCCTCACACGCGCGAGGCCCTGGAGCGGAGCACCTGGCTCTAGACCCCCGTACGACGGCTGGGCGGCGGGCCGCGGGATTCCGTAGCGCGGACCGGTTGGCCAAGACGGCCCCGGATTTTGTATCGTAGAAGAACAAAGTGGCCCCGCCCGCACTCCCTGACCGGTGGGCGGGACCGCTTCGTTCTCCGTGCCACCCCTTCTGGAGACCCGATGGCCGCCACCACCCCGGCAACGCTGACCACCCGCGCCCTGCTCCTCGACATGGACGGCACGCTCGTGAACTCGGACGCCGTCGTCGAGCGCTGCTGGCGCCGCTGGGCGGACCGCCAGGGTCTCGACGCGGACGAGGTGCTCAAGGTGGTCCACGGCCGCCAGGGCTTCGCGACGATGGCGATCCTCCTCCCGGACCGCCCGATGGCGGAGAACCACGCGGACAACCGGGTGATGCTGGCCGAGGAGACCGCCGACCTGGACGGGGTCGTCCCCGTCGCCGGCGCCCCTGCCTTCATGGCCGCGATCGCGGACCTGCCGCACGCCCTGGTGACCTCGGCGGACGAGGCGCTGGCCCAGGCCCGGATGGGCGCGGCGGCGCTCCGGATGCCGGAGGTCCGGGTCACGGCCGAGATGGTCGGCGCCAGCAAGCCGGACCCGGAGGGCTTCCTCAAGGGCGCGGCGGCGCTGGGCTTCGAGCCGGCGGAGTGCGTGGTCTTCGAGGACTCCGAGGCGGGCATCCAGGCGGGCCGCGCGGCCGGCATGCGCGTCGTGGGCGTGGGCCCGCGCGCGGCGGCCTTCACACCGGACGTGCACGTCGCCGACCTCACGCACCTGCGGGTGGAGCCGGCGGCGGGCGGCACGATCACGCTGACCGTCCTGGCGTAACCTCCCCTTTCCTCTCGACGCGCGCGCGACCGGAGCTACCGGCCGCGCGCGAGCCGTTTACGGCGGCGCGCGAGCCGGCTTTCCGCGGCTCCCCACCCCCAGGCAGCCCCGACTCCCCGACCGCGGGCGGAATCTGGCACTCCATCAGGACACGTCACACCCCTTGATGTGACGTGTCCATGTCGCCACCCTGTTACCTGGCGCACCCCCCACCGAAACCTCGCGCCGCCACGATGACCGGGTCCACCGCCCGGCACCCCGCGGGGACAGCAGCAGCCAAGTCCCCCCACCTCAAGGGAGTTCGCATGCCCACCGGCACGATCTACGCGCGTCGACTCGCCGTACTCGCCACCTCCGCCGCCCTCACCGTCACCGGCCTCCTCGCCACCGCCCCGGCGGCTCAGGCCGCGATGCCCACCCCGGTCAGCGCCGCGACCGCCCGTACCTACCTCGCCGCCCTCACGGTCAAGGCGGAAGGTTCCACCACGGGTTACAGCAGGGACCTGTTCCCGCACTGGATCACCCAGTCCGGCACCTGCAACACGCGCGAGACGGTCCTCAAGCGCGACGGCGTGAACGTCGTCACCGACTCCAACTGCGCCGCGATCAGCGGCAGCTGGTACTCCGAGTACGACGGGGCCACCTGGACCCTCGCGTCGGACCTCGACATCGACCACATGGTCCCGCTCGCCGAGGCCTGGCGCTCGGGCGCGAACTCCTGGACCACCGCACATCGCCAGGCCTTCGCGAACGACCTCACGCGGCCGCAGCTCATAGCCGTCACCGACAACGTCAACCAGGCCAAGGGCGACCAGGACCCGGCGACCTGGCTGCCCCCGGTGACGTCGTACCGCTGCACGTACGTCCGGGCCTGGGTGCAGGTGAAGTACTACTGGAACCTCAGCGTCGACTCCGCCGAGAAGAGCGCCCTCCAGTCCGTCCTCAACGGCTGCTGAACCAGGCGCCGCTGAGCTCATGTCAGCGACGGTCGTCGGGGAGTGAGCCGCGCCACACACTCCCCGATGACCGAATGTTGAACTTGCAAGCACTAGTGAGGGGTGCCTAACCTTACGGCCTCATCGGTTTCCGTCCCCCCGCGCCCCGTTCCCCACGGACGGGGCCGGACCGAAGGAGTCCCACCCCCATGACCACCCAGAGCACGACCCCGACCACCACGAGCACCACCCCCACGAGCCTCACGGCCCGCCTGAACCAGGCGCAGCCCTACGCGCTCGGTCTCTTCCGCATAGTCGTCGGCCTCCTCTTCGCCTGCCACGGCGCCTCCTCGCTCTTCGGCCTCCTCGGCGGCACCGCGGTGCCCGCCGGGACCTGGCCGGGCTGGTACGCGGCCGTCATCCAGCTCGGCGCCGGCATCCTGGTCCTGGCCGGACTCGGCACCCGCAGCGCCGCCTTCCTCGCCTCGGGCTCGATGGCGTACGCGTACTTCAAGGTGCACCAGCCGGAGTCGCTCTTCCCGCTCCAGAACGGCGGCGAGGGCGCGGCCATGTTCTGCTGGGCTTTCGCGCTCCTCGTCTTCACGGGCCCGGGCGCGCTGGCCCTGGACCGGCTCTTCGGCGCCGGCAAGGCGACGGACGCGAAGTCCCGCGAGGAGCGGGGAACGCCGGTCGCGGCCTGACGCACGAGCGACTACCGGAAGGGGCCGGAATCCGCAGCACGGATTCCGGCCCTTCTGGCGCGGGGATCACGGCAGGGCAGGGCAGGACAGGGCAGGGCAGGACAGGACAGGACAGGGCGGGACAGGACAGGACAGGACAGCCGGCCAGCCGGCCACGGAAGTCACGGCCGGCGCCACGGGCACCAAGGCCCGGCGCGGGCGCCGCGACCTGCCACCGACCTCCTCCCCCGCGCCGCGTCCCGCACCCACCGGCAGCGGGCGGCCCGCCCCCGCGTAGGCTCTGGCCCTGTGAATCTGCTCGACAGCCTGGGCTCGCTGCGGTCGCTCACCGCCGGTCCATGGATCTATCCGGTGGTGGCGACGTCGATCCTGCTCGACGTCTTCCTGCCCGTGCTGCCGAGCGGCTTCCTGGTGATCACGGCCGCCACGGCGGCGGCGACGGCCACCGGGGCCTCCACGGGCGTACCGTCGCTGCTCCCCCTGTTCCTCTGCGCGGCGAGCGCCTCGACGCTCGGCGACTTCCTCGCGTACCGCGTGGCACTGCGGGGCGGGGCCAGGCTGGACCGGGCGATCGGCCGTTCACGCCGCCTGTCCCTGGCGCAGGAACGTCTCGGCACCGCGCTCGCGCGGGGCGGCGGACTGCTCGTCGTACTCGCGCGGTTCGCCCCGGCCGGCCGCTCGGTGGTCTCGCTGGGCGCGGGCGCGGCGAAGCGCCGGGTCGAGGAGTTCCTGCCGTGGTCGGCGCTGGCGGGCGTGACGTGGGCGTCGTACAGCGTGGGTCTCGGCTGGCTGGGCGGCCAGTGGCTGGGCGCGACCTGGTTCAGCGCGGGGGTGTCGACCCTGGCGCTGTTCCTGGCGGGCGGCCTCGCCGCGTACGTCATCCGCCGCCCTGCCGCGTCGCCGGCACCGGCGTCCTGACGGGGCGGCCCGAGCCTCGGGCACGCCGAAGACAGCGGCCGGCGCCCCTCAAGCCCTGACCACGCCGGACCGCGGCACGCGCCCCGACCACGCGGAAGGCCGACCCGCCCGCGGCCGTACCCCCGGCTACCGCGCCCGGGCCGCCACGGGCTCGGGCTCTCGCGGCCTGGCGGCGGCCGGGTGGTGGCCGCGTACCTCCAGGTCGGCGAGGAGTCTCGCGGTGGCGTCGGCGATCTCGTCCACGGCGCGGTCGAAGACCTCGCGGTTGTGGGCGGCGGGGGCGCGGAAGCCGGAGACCTTGCGGACGTACTGCAGGGCGGCGGCGCGGATGTCGTCCTCGGTCGCCTCCTCGGGCAGGGCGGGCGGGCGGAGCGTCTTGATGCTGCGGCACATGTCTCCAGTGTGGCGCGCCCCACTGACAACCGCCCGGACCCGCTCGTCACCCACCCCGAAACACCCCTCCCCCACCCCGAACACGCTCCCCACGCACTCTCCTCACCCTCCCCGAAGGGCTGCTCAGGCACCCGGCTCGTCACCCGCCCCCCAGCGGCTGCTCAGCACCCGGATCGTCACCCACCCCCGAACGGCTCCTCAAGCACCCGACTCCTCACCCACCCCGGAGCCCGCGTCGACTCCGTGCGTTGATCTCGGCGGTGCGGGCCCGGAGCTCGTGCAGGGGGGTCGCGGGCTGGACGTCGACGGGCTCGGCCTCCCACTCGCCGCCGCCCTGGACGGCGCGGATCAGAAAGCGCCCGGAGACGCTCTCCACATAGAAACCGACCCGCCCCGTGGCGGTGTCGCGGACGAGGTCACCGACCTCGGGCAGTGGCTGCACGCATCCCCTCCGTCCCGAATCCTGAAGCCTGGGGACACTCAGGGAAGCGCGGCGACCCCGCCCTGTCAACGTATCTCTAGAGATGTCCCCCGATGGATGGATCGACCGGGCGGGACGGCGTACAGGTGTGCATCCGGGCCGAGGAGCGCGCCGTAGGGTGTCCCGCAATGGAAGGGAGTGGTCCACCCGTGACTGACCAGGACAGCGCTCGTCGGCCCAAGTACCAGCGCATCGCCGACGAGTTGAGAACCGCGATCCAGTCGGGCGCCTTCGCGCCGGGCGATCGGCTCCCCGGCGAGAACGACCTCATGTCGACCTACGACGTGGCCCGTATGACCGCTCGCCAGGCCCTCTCCGTGCTGCGTACGGAAGGGCTCGCGGAGGCGCGCAAGGGCGCCGGCGTCTTCGTCCGGGCCTTCCGCCCGCTGCGCCGCCGGGGCATCCCGCGCCTGGCCGGGGAGCAGTGGGGCAGCGGCCGTTCGGTCTGGTCGGCGGACGTCGAGGACCGGGAGCTGGTCGTGGACCAGATCGAGGTGGGCGAGACGGTGGCCGGGGACCGGGTGGCGGGGGCGCTGAACCTGGCGCCGGGGGCGCCGGTCTGCGTCCGCAGCCGCCGCTTCGTGCTGGACTCGAAGCCGGTGCTGCTCTCGGTCTCGTACCTGTCGGCGGAGCTGGTACGGGGGACGCCGATCACGGAGCCGGACACGGGTCCCGGCGGCACCTACGCGCGGCTGACGGAGCTGGGGCACCGCCCGGTGCGGTTCCGGGAGGAGATCCGCTGCCGGATGCCGACGGCGGACGAGTCGGACAGGCTCTCCCTGGAGTTCGGGACGCCGGTGGTCCTGATCGGACGTACGGCGTTCACGGGGCCGGGGATGGCGGTGGAGCTCAACGAGATGACGCTGGACTCGTCGTCGTACGTCCTGGAGTACGACTTCGACGCGTAGTGACGACCTCGAACCGCGCCCCGGGGTCGGCGTGGACGACGTCGCCGGAGAACTCGGCGGCGGCCAGGGCGACGGCGTCCGCGGGGCCGGTGCCCGGTCCGACGTGGGTCACGACGAGACGGCCGGCGCGGGCGTCGGCGGCGCTGCGTCCGGCCTGGGGGGCCGAGTGGTGCCCGGGCACGAAGCCGTCGGCCTCGCAGACGAACAGATCGCATCCGAGGGCGAGTTCGACCAGAGGAGGACAGGGCTCGCAGTCGCCGGAGTAGACGAGGGAGGCCCCTCCCTCATCCTCCACGCGGAGGGCGAAGGCGGGCAGGCCGCCGTGCTCGACGGCGCGGGACCGAAGGGTGAGCCCTCCGACCCGTACGACATGCCCGTCGTACAACTCCTCGACGGCGAAGGCCTTTTCGACGGGGCTGCGGTCGGGCCCGTTTGTCAGGAAGGCGGCGAGGCGGTCGGCGATGCCGGGCGGCCCGAAGAGGGGCACGGGCAGCGGGAGGTCGAGTCCGGCGTACAGCAGCGCGTAGTAGGCGGTGAGCAGGTCGGCG
This sequence comes from Streptomyces sp. NPDC002825, assembly GCF_040295385.1. Lineage (NCBI taxonomy): Bacteria > Bacillati > Actinomycetota > Actinomycetes > Kitasatosporales > Streptomycetaceae > Streptomyces > Streptomyces sp. NPDC002825. Next base: position 80,922 of record NZ_JBEOVH010000036.1, on the reverse strand, counting down.
CTGTGGTCGGCGTGGAGGTGGGAGATCCACACGGCGTCGACCTCGCCGAGCGACACGTACCGCTGGAGCTCGGCGAGGGTGCCGGTCCCGGCGTCCACCCACAGGCGGACGCCGCCGCCCTCGACGAGGTAGCCGGAGCAGGCGTTGCCGGGACGGGGGAAGGGGGTGGCGGAGCCGAGGACGGTGATCCGCAAGAGGTCGCTGCCCATGCGCAGAGTCTAGGCCGAGGTGCCGGCAACTGGCCTGAACATGTGCAGAAGAAGTGAAGGGCGTGCGTATTCTGTGGGCTCGCCGGGCCCCATCGGCGGGCGCTCGGAAGGAAACTGAGGGACATTCATGCATCGCGTACGCACGCTCGCGGCCGTGACCGCGGCCGCCGCCTCCGGCATCCTCCTGCTGCCTTCGCAGGCGCAGGCGGCCGGCTCGGTCCACCTGTACAAGATCTACTACGACAGCCCGGGCACGGACAACCGCTCCAACAGCAGCCTGAACGCCGAATACGTCCAGATACGCAACACGACCGCCGCCGCGGTCAACCTGCGGGGCTGGACGCTGACGGACGCGGCCAACCACAAGTACACCTTCGGCAACTTCCCGCTCGGCGCGGGCAAGATCGTGACGGTCCGCACGGGCCGGGGCACGAACACCGCCGCGAACATCTACCAGAACCGCGCGGCGTACGTCTGGAACAACGACAAGGACACGGCGACCCTGCGCAGGTCGAACGGCACGACCGCGGACACGTGCGCGTACAACTCGACGCGGGTGGACTACAAGTGGTGCTGACGAGGCACCCCAGGTGACATCTCCTGAGGGCCCCGAGACCGGGGCCCCAGGCTCAGGAACTCTCGGTGGCCTCCCGGGCCCCGGGAACCCCACCCCCATGCTGCTGAACATCGGAGTTGACCTGCCCGCCGAGGGTCATGACGTTCAGGGTGGCGGAGTTCTCGTTGGCGATGGCCTTCTCGACGCGGGAGACGAGAACGGAGAACGCCTCACGCCTGCCCAGGTTGTGGTACGGCCCCACCTTGGTCTCGAAATAGACCCGCTCGTGCCCGAGCAACTGCTCGGTGGACCGGTAGTTCTTCCACTGCTCGCGATAGCGGTAGACGCTCTCGAGCGACACCGCGGCGACGACCACGACGCTCAGAACGGTGGCGGTGACCCGCGCGAACCCGAGGTCCAGATTGACGAACACGGGCACGAGGGCACCCCCGACGACGGAGACGGTACGCATCCGCAGATGCATCGCCTTCATCCGGGTCGCCTTGGCGTCGTACCAGTCCTGGTACTGCGCGAGCCTGGTCTCCAGGTACCGCTGCGGCGTCATCTCGCCACCCGGCACCCCTACTTCGGGAGCGTCCCCCACCTCAGCCATGCCGCGAGTAGACCGGCAAGGACGCGTCCACGTCAACTCGCACCGAACGAGAGGGGGCTCACTCACAAGGAACCCCCCGGACGCAGGCGGCTTCTGGCCAACGACATCGCCCAGCGGGCGGCCCCCACCGCACGGGATACGGGGTCAGCGCGACCATCCCAAAGGGCGGCAGTGGGCCGCCGAAGGCTCAGCTCGGCCCCCGGCCACCCGTGAACGTCACCGCTTCTTACGAAGCTTCCGCATCTTCGCCTCGGCGGCCTTCTTCTGCCGCTGCGCCGTGCCGTACGCGGACCACGGCCCCTGATGCTTGGCGCACCGCGAACTTCCGACGATCGCCTTGTTCTGACAACGGCCCCCGCTCTGCGTAGGAGCCCCGCACTTCGGCTGACCCATCCCACCCTCCCCACGACGGACACCCACCCACGCTGCCCGCAAGACGGACGCAGGGCGAGGGCGCACAGAGCGGCAAAAGAAGCACGACCCGCCAAGCAGCGCCGATGGCCGACCACGCCTCAGCCAAGGAGCCCGCGACCAAGCCCCCCGCCCAGGTACACGCTCCAGCGCCTCCCCTTTGCCACCTGGACAGCCGGCCCACGGCCCGGGCCACGTCAGGGGCCTCAGGCCACGAGGCCGACACCCGTCCTGGCCGCCGCCGACCCGTCCGCTGCGTACTCCTCCAGATCGACCCCATAGCGTCCACGAGACAACATCCGCAGCAGAGTCGTCTCCAACGTTCCGGAGGTCGCGTAGATCCCCGACCAGACCGCTCGGTCCGGCACGATGGCGTCCAGCTTGTCGGACTGCATCATGACTTCGTAGAGCCATTCAGACAGGACGAATGCCTGGTCACGCGTGAGTTTGATGATCACTGGTTCTTCGTCCACATGGCGACCGTACGGCCAAGCCTCAGGCCCTCGCCCTCCCGGATCCCGGAAGGGCGAGCCTCCCCCGCACCCCTGCCCGAAGGCCGCCACGGATGCGCCACGCTCCTCATCGCGGCAAGCGTGCCGGCGACGGTCGCGATGGAGACCCTGGGGCACGCGCAGATCGCCGCCACGTGATCATGTACACGCCGGTCTCCGACGATCACCAGAGGGAAACGATGGAACACACGAACCGGCTGCTCCGCCGACCCCGTCCCGAGTGAGACTGCCGTCAGCCCCTACCGTCAAAGACCCCCGCAACGATGAGCTGCGGGGGCCTTTTCCCTGGTGGGCGCGGACGGTTTCGAACCGCCGACATCTGCTTTGTAAGAGCAGCGCTCTACCCCTGAGCTACGCACCCGTGGAAGAGGCAACAGCCTACATGGCCCAGGGGTGGGTGCTGCAAACGGATGCCGGGGCTGGGCGTAGCCCCACCCCCGGGACGGTGGGTTGTCTGATCGTGACTCGGGGTGGTGAGCGCGTAGTTTCGGGGGCGTCGGGTCTCTCTCAGGAGTCAAGGGTCGCCCTTTTCGGGCTGCGACGGCTTGGTGCCACCGTGAACTGACCGGGCCGTGTGTTCGTCCTTACCGGGTGGGAGAATGAACCGGACCGGGCACGGCGGACACAGTACGGGGAGAAGTACGTGGCGGCGAGTGATGTGAGGGGTACTTCGGCGCCCAGGCCTTCGTCCGCGTTCCGGTTGGCTGTCGCGCTTCCCCTGCTCGTGGGCGCGCTGCTGCCGCAGGCCTTCGCCGGGGGCGGGACGCGCCGCTGGTTCGGCGGGCGCGGCGAGAGCCAGCGGGCCGAGGCGCAGGCCGCCAAGGACGCCGCCGCTGCCGCCTTCTACGAGCTCGACACCGCCCAGCGCGGGCTCCGCATCTCCATCGAGACCATCACCGCCGTCGACAGTTCGCCGGACGCGCGGCGCGCCGTCGACGGGTTCGAGGAGCTCGGGCGGCGGATCGACGAGGTGAGTCATGCGTACATCTCCGCCGTCGACGCGCATGATCTTGATCGGGATGAGTTGGATGCCGGTAGTGCGGCGCGCGCTCGTGCCGAGCTGAGCCGCGCCAAGGACGAGCTCGATCGCGTCAAGGGCGAGTTGGACCGGTTCGAGGAGGGTCTCGCCCCGCTCCTCGGGCGTGCCGAGACCCAGCTCGCGCGGCTCGCGCCCGCCGTGGAGCGGGCCCGGCAGGCGCTGCGGGGTGCGAGCGGTGCCCTCGATGTCGTACGCGAGGGTGGGCTGCGCGCCGACGACCTCGCCGCGCGCCTCGCCGCGCTCGGGCCCGAGCTGACGCGGCTCAACGAGGGCGCCGGACGGCACGGCGTCGCCGAGACGCTCCAGCGTGCCGACCGGGTGCTGCGGGACGCCGAGGCCGTACGCGCCGAGGCCGAGCGGCTGCCCGAGCGGGCCGCCGAGATCGACAAGCGGCTGGTGTCGCTCCGTACCCGCACCGAGGCGCTCACCACCCGCGCCGGGGGCGTCGAGCCCGTCCTCTCCGAGCTCCGCCGGCGCTACTCGGCCGCCTGCTGGCAGGACCTCCAGCACGTGCCCGAGCAGGCCGTCGTGACCCTCCGGCAGGCCGGGGAGCGGCTCGCCGAGGCCGGGAAGGCACGGGCCGAGCAGCGCTGGCCCGACGCCACCTCCCTGCTCTCCACCGCCCGCGCGCTCCTCGACTCCACGGACGAGGCCGTGTCGGCCGCCGGGGACCGGCTGCGCCGCCTGGACGCCGTCGCGAAGGACCCGAAGGCGGAGACCGAGCGCACCCGGTTCGCCGTACGGGACGCCCAGCGGCTCGCCATGGCCGGGCGGAACACGCCCGACCCTCGCCACGCCCGGCCTCTCGACGAGGCCGTCGCCCGTCTCGACCGGGCCGTGGAGGGTCTGGAGGGGCGCCATCCCGACTACTGGCACTTCCTGACCGAGCTGGAGGCCGTTCGTTCCGCCGCGGCACGTGTCGTCGGGCTGATCCGGGAGGAGCGGGGCGCCGGCCACTGATGTGCGGCGGACCCCGCCGTTAGCCTGGTCCCATGCCTCGTTACGAATACCGCTGCCGCACCTGCGGCGACACCTTCGAGCTCAGCCGTCCCATGGCCGAGTCCTCCGCCCCCGCCTCCTGCCCCGCCGGGCACGACGACACCGTGAAGCTCCTGTCGGCCGTGGCCGTCGGCGGAAGCAGCTCCGCCGCCCCCGCGCAGGGCGGTGGCGGCGGCGGCGGTGGTGGTTGCTGCGGTGGGGGTTGCTGCGGCTAGACCTTCGGACCGGTCCTAGGCCGCTGCCGCCGCTCTGAAGCGGCGGAGGATCTCCTCCCCGGCCGCGACCCCTCGCTCCGCGAGGACGTCGAGGTGGGGGGCCGTCCAGTCGCTGTCGGCCAGTTCGCCGTGGCCCGGGCGCCAGGCCCGGTCCGCGGCGAGCAGCAGGTCGGCGTCGAGGAGCGAGTCCCCCGCCGCCAGGGTGAGCGTCGCGCCGGTGCGGCGGGCCACCTCGCGGACCGCCGCGCTCTTGGTGAGCGGCTTCGGCACCGCGTACACCTTGCGGCCCTGGAGCGAGACCGTCCAGCCGCGGTCCCCCGCCCAGGCGCCGAAGCGGTCCAGCCAGTCCTCGGGGAGTCGCTCCCGCTCGACGACGAGGTAGGCGAAGAGGTCCTCGGCCACGCGGTGCTTGCGCACCCAGGACAGGTCCGTGGTGGCGGTGAGGTAGGCGCGGATCTCGGAGAGCGGCGCGCACTCGTCGGCGAGCCTGCGGACGACGGACTCGTGCCAGTCGCGGTCGGAGACGCCGTCGACGAGGATGTGCCCGCCGTTGGCGCAGATCGCGTACGCCGGTGTGGTGCCCGGCAGCTGGATGCGCTGGTACTGCTTGCGCGTCCGCGTCGTCGTGGGCACGAAGACGGTCTCGGCGGTCAGCCGCGCGAGGAGGTCCGCCGCGTCCTCGGTCATGTACGACAGCGGCTTGGACTCGTGGACCTCGACGCAGAGCAGCCGGGGCGCCTGGGCGTCCGGCATGCCGAGGGCGAGGGCCGCGGTCGAGTAGATGAGGGTGCGGTCGAGGTCGCTCGCGACGAGGACGGCGGTCACTGGGACACCACCGCCTTGCCGTCGGCGCCTGTCGCACCCCTTGTGTACTGGGGGTGGATCAGGCCCACACAGCTGTACGGGAGTTCGTCGACCTCCTCGACCGGTACGCCGCGCTGTTCGGCGAGCAGCCGGACGTGCGCGAGGTCGGCGTCCGCGCCCCGCTTGGCGAGGATCTTCCAGGGGACGCGGCGCAGCAGCACGCGCGTGGTCTCGCCCACGCCCGGCTTGACCAGGTTGACGTCGTGGATGCCGTACTCCTCGCTGATCCGCTCGACGGCCGCCCAGCCCTCCCAGGTGGGGGTCCGGTCGGCGGCCAGGAGCTCCTTGACGTCGGTGTCGACGGTCGCCGCGACCTCGTCGAAACGGGCGGCGACGGCGTCGAGGAAGGCCTCGGAGACGTCCGCCCCGGCCAGTTCCCGGTAGAACTTGGCGCCGTGGAAGTCGTGCGGCCCGACCAGGTCGGAGCGCAGGACCGTACGCGATATCAGGCCGGAGACCGTGGAGTTGAGGCAGGCGGAGGGGATGAGGAAGTCCTCGCGGGTGCCGTAGGTGCGGACGCAGGAGCCGGGGTCGGCGAGGACCGCGATCTCCGGGTCGAAGCCCTCGAACTCCTCGAGCGCCTCCGCGAGTTCGCGGGTGATGGCGCCCTTGCCCGTCCAGCCGTCGACGAACACGACGTCGGCCGGGTCGTGGTGGGCGGCGAGCCAGCGCAGCGCGTTGGCGTCGATGCCCCGGCCGCGCACGATCGAGACGGCGTAGTGCGGGAGGTCGAGGCCGTGGCGGGCCTTCGCCCAGCGGCGCATGAGGACGCCGACGGGGGTGCCGGCGCGGGCGAGGGAGACCAGGACGGGGCGGGCGGAGCGCTCGGCGAGCACGGTCTCGGTGACCGTGCCGACCGCGCGCGCGATGCGGGCGGCGGAGCTCTCCAGGGCGGCGTGGAAGAGCTCCTGGTAGCGCTCGCTGGGCTGGTACTCGACCGGGAGCGACTCGGCGTAGTGGGCGCCGCCGCTCTGGATGGCCTCCTCGCGTTCCTCGGTGGGGGCCTCGAGTTCGACGTCCGAGAGGTCCTGGAGCAGCCAGCCGACCTCTTCGGGTGCGTACGAGGAGAAGGCGGGGCCGCGGAGGGGCTCGGGCAGCATGGAGCTCCTTTCGGGAGCTTCGGTGACGGAGACCGTCGGGGTGTAGGACGGGATCACCGCGAGCACGACGCGCGGGATGTGCGCGGCGAGCTGCGCGAGCAGGCCGTCCGGGGCGTGCAGGGCCGGGGTGTCGGCGGCGGAGTCCACGACGAGGACGACGGCGTCGAAGCCGGCGCCCGCGACGTTGTAGGCGTAGCGCTCGCCGGGGCCGTCGGCGGGGTCGTCGTGGGCGGGGAAGACGAGCCGGGTGCGTATCGCGTAGCCGGGGTCGTCGACGGCGAGGACGGGCGAGCGGGTGGTCGTGGAGTAGCGGACGTCGTGCCCGGCGTCCTCCAGTGCGGTGCCGAGACGCAGCGGCGCGTACATCAGCTCCTCGAAACCGAGGACGAGGGTACGGGGGCGGGGCCCTGCGGGCGGCTGAGCGGGGAGCTGTCCCGTATCGGCCCGGTGGTCCGTGGCGGGGGCCGAGGCGGCCGTGGCGGTGGCCGAGCGGGCCGTGCTCGCCGGGTGGTCCGTGGCGGGGGCCCGGCGGCCCGTGGCGGGGGCCGAGGCGGCCGTGACGGTGGCCGAGCGGGCCGTGCTCGCCGGGTGGTCCGTGGCGGTGGCCCGGCGGCCCGTGGCGGGGGCCGAGGCGGCCGTGGCGGTGGCCGAGTGGGCCGTGCTCGCCGCGCGGTCCGTGGCGGCCGCCGGGTCTTGGAGCGCCTCCGCGATCGCGTCCGCCATCGTCGGCAGCGCCGCCTCCAGGAGCTCCCGGTGGTCCGTCGTGAAGCCGTGCCGCCCGCCGTCGGGCAGCCCGCCGGGCCAGCCGAGCTCCACCCGCAGCGGCGGCTCGTGGGGCGCGCGCGGGGACGGCGCGGGGGCCGGGGCCGCCTCCGGCACGGAGCCGGGCGCCGCATCTCGTACGGAGCCCGGCGCGGCATCCCGTACGGAGCCGGGCGCCGCATCTCGTACGGGACCGGGTGCTGCATCCCGTACGGAACCCGTCACCGTCCCCCGTACGGAACCGGCCGCCCCGTACGCCCTCTCCTGTTCCGCCACCAGTGCCTGGCCCTTCTCCAGGACCCCTTCCGGGAGGCGGACCGTGCCCGTGGCGCCGGCTATCAGGTCGACGCGGGCGCCGATCTCCGTCGCGAAGGCGTCCAGCCGGCCGAGGTCGGCGGCGGAGCGCATGTCGACGAGGGCCACCACGACATAGCGCTCGCGCGGGTAGCTCTCGTGGAGGTCGCGGATGGTGTTGAGGACCGTGTTGCCCGTCGAGAACTCGTCGTCGACGAGGACCAGCGGGCCGTCGCCCGCGAGGAGCTTCGGGTCCTCCGGCAGCAGCAGGTGCGAGGTGGCGTGGGAGTGGGACTCCTCGAAGCCGCCCGCGCGGGCGACGCCGGCCACCGGGCGGCGGGTGGAGTGGAGGTACGGGGCGAGGCCCAGGCCGTCGGCGACGGAGTGCCCGAGCGCGGTGGCGGTCTCCGCGTAGCCGAGGACGACGGACCGGGCGGCCTCCCCGTCGCCGAGGAGCTCGCGGACGCGCCGGCCGAGTGCGAGGCCGGAGCCGTACACGACGGAGGGGCGCTGCGGCACGTGCTTGCCGAGGACGCTGGAGACCAGCAGGTGCGCGCGCTTGGGGTTGCGACGCAGTGCGAGGCCCAACAGGGCGGGCAGCTCCTCGTCGCCGATCAGTTCGACGCCGAGTCGCTCCGCGACCCACGTTCCGGTCCACACCACGTCGTCGACGTCCCTTCGTCAGCCGGCCAGGCCGGCGGTGAGCAGATCCACGAAGCCGACGTCCTCCTTGGCGACGCCGAAGACCTCGGCGCGCAGGAGGGTGCGCTCGGCCCACGCGCGATGCGGCTTCACTTCGTTCATCTTGTTCGTGTAGGCGGAGCGGAGCACTCCGCCGCCGTCCCGCTCGGGTCGCAGGATGTCCTGGGCGTCGCTCCACTCCTCGTGGCTGACGACGGAGAGGGCGTGCACCGGCACCACGTGGGTGGGGTGGATGCAGGTCTTGCCGAGCAGGCCGTTGGCCCGGTCGAGTTCGATCTCGCGGAGCAGTCCGTCGAGGTCGTGCTCGATGAGCGCGGTGCGCAGGTCCTCGGCGCGGCCTTCGAGGAAGGGGCTGCGGCGCAGCTGTGGCTTGAACATGCGCTCGCCGGGGCGGAAGTACTCCCAGACGGGTCCGGTGACGGTGAAGCCGGTGCCGTCGGAGCGGCCGAGGACGTTGACCACGTCGGCGATGACGTTCGCGACGATCTTGATGTCGTAGGCGGTCATGTCGGGCGAGCGGCGCAGTCCGTAGGCGGAGCAGAAGTCGGTGACGCCGAGGCGGAGGGCGAGGATGCGGTCGCGGTACTTGTCGGTGATCGAGGCGATCCCGGCGAGGGTCTCGGCCCTGGTCTCCAGGTGGAGGAGCTCGGGGGACTCGAGGACGGGCATGGCGAAGAGGCGCCTGCCGCTCGTCCGCTCGGCCTGGGTGAGCGCTTCGAGGAAGGCGTGGCCGCGGGCCTCGGTGAACTTGGGCAGTACGAATCCGGACAGCAGGCGCACCGAGTCGCCGAGGCGGTCGACGAGGTCGGTGATCTGGCGCGGTTCGCGGACCCGGATGAAGAGGAGGGGCAGGTCCGTGGCGGCGTCGGCGTCCGTCACGGTCCCGGCGGCACCGGAGGCTTCAGCGGCACCGGCGGTCCCGCCGGTCCCAGGAGTATCGGAAGTCACAGCGGCACCACCCGTCCCGGCCGTCCCGGGAGTACCGGAGGTCTCAGCAGCACCACCCGTCCCGGCTGCACCAGCCGTGCCCGCGGCGAGGTCCGCGAAGTGTCGGACGAGGTTGGCCTCGCCCGCCTCGACCTCGGCGTCGCTGATGGAGTCCTCCAGGCAGAGGACCATGGAGACCACTCCGCGCCTGGCCTGCTTGCGTACGGCGTCGGCGAGCCTGGGCCTGGTGGCCGGGCTGTACAGCGTGGCGCCCAGGGCCACGGCGAGCGTGCGGGCGGGCGAGTCGGCCGTGAACTCGGCCGGCTCGCGGTGGAACAGCCCGGTCCGCACCGCGGACGGGATGTGCCCGAAATGACGCATGTAAGTCCCCCGTCTGCCTCTCCGGGCCTGATGACATGTGGCCGGTAATAGTACGTAGGTACGGGTGTCCTTAGTTCCCTTCCTGCGTGAAGTTCAGGTAACTCGTCAGCATCCGTCACCCCGTCCCGGTATCGGTGGCGCCCCCGCGTTGTCCACGGGTCGGGCCAGAGGGCAGGATTGCGGTCATGACGCACGCGATGCTGAAGGGCTCCAACGTCCCTCTCGACACCGCGGCCGTACGGGCCGTGCTCCGCTGGACCCCAGGCCCCGGGGTCCCCGACGTGGATGCCTCTGCCCTGCTCCTGGGGCCGTCGGGGCGCGTGCGGTCCGACGAGGACTTCGTCTTCTACAACCAGCCGCGCCACCCCTCGGGCCTGGTGCGGCGGCTGCCGAAGAAGCGGGACGCCGAGGGTCTGACGGACACCGTGGAGGCCGATCTGGCCGGGCTCGACGTCTCGGTCGACCGGGTGGTGATCGCGGCCTCCTCCGACGGCGGCACCTTCCGGTCCGTCTCCGACCTGCGGATCCTGCTGTACGACGCGGTGGCGGGCCCGGAGCGCGAGCCGCTGGCGCTGTTCGACGTGACGGCGGAGACCGGCGAGGAGACGGCGGTCATCTGCGGCGAGCTGTACCGGCGCGGGGACGGCTGGAAGTTCCGCGCGGTGGGCCAGGGCTACCCGACGGGTCTGGTGGGCCTCGCCACGGACTTCGGCATCTCGGTCGACGAGGACGCGGCACAGGGCGCCGCGCAGGACGCCGGGCGGGACTCCGCACCGGATGCGGCTCGGGACACCGCCCAGGGCGCCGCTCAGGCCCCCCGGGGCCCGGGCGGCTCGCACGACCCGGATCTCGATCTGACCGTGGTCCACACGCCCGTACCGCCCCAGCCGACCGTGCCGCCCATGCCGGACCGGGCGCCCGCCTACGGCTACCCGCAGCAGCCGGTGAACGCCCCGGCCCCCGCGTACGGCTACCCCCAGCCGGTCACCGCTCCCGAGCAGAACCCGGCCCCGGAGTTCCGGATGCCGCCGATGGGGCCCCAGTTCGTACGGAGCTGAGGCCGGGGCCGGGGCGTGGGGTGCCACGGACGGGGGCCCCGTTCGTCCGGAGCTGAGCCGACGGGCAGGCGTCACGCCTTCGTCTTGTAGCCGCGCCCCCACTGGAGTCCCCAGCCGTACAGCCGGTCCAGTTCGGCCTGGAAGCCGTACACGAACCGGACTTCGCGGCGGACGGTCAGCTGGCCCTTGACGTTCTCCATGGAGAAGACCGCGCAGGAGCGGGCCTGTGGGGCGCGCTCGTCGAGCTCGATCTCGATCCGGGGGCCGTTGCTCGGGTAGAGCGTGACCTTGGCGTGCGTACGGTCGAAGGCCGGCGTCTGGTCGTAGATGTACGCGAAGAACAGCAGGCGCTTGATCTCGTCGCGGTGGTCCAGATTGACGAAGATCGTCTCGCCCGAGGAGCCCCCGAAGCGGTCGTCGCCGCTCAGCTTCACGTACGGGGCGGCGTTGAGGTCGCCGAAGAAGCCGCCGAGCGGCTGCACGACCCCCTTGCTGCCGTCGGTGAGCTCGTAGAGGCAGCCCAGGTCGAGGTCGACGTTGACCATGCCCTGGGTGTGGGCCTGCACGACCTCGGGCTTGAAGAGCTGAGCCGGGTTCCGCAGCAGCCGTCCGCTCTGGCGGGAGCGGCCCTCGATGTCGGAGGTCCGCATCCGCCAGGAGAGGTTCACCCGGAGGTTGCCGGTGGCGGCGCCCTGCTGCGTGAGCGAGACGGTCGGGCGCCGTTTCGTCAGGTCGATCGCGTTCGATGCGGCGCTGCCCGAGTCGAACTGCGCCGCCCTGCCCGGAAACAGGTTGTCCCAGAAGGCCATGACGCCTTCACCCCCCACTGTCGTCACACACCGCGCACATGCCTGCGGGGCGGCCGGTCGTCGGCCGCCCCGCAGTGAAGCGTTCCTCGCTGCCGGGGGTGTCACACCCCGGACGGCACCTCTGTCTTGTCGTCCGAGGAGCCCGAGCCGCCCTCGGCCGCCGCGAGCGCCTTGTTGCGGCGGACGGAGGACCAGAAGGACCAGGCGATGAGCGCGACGCCGATGCCGCCGGTGACGATCTCGGGGATCTCGTACTGGATGGTGATCATGAGGACCACGGCCAGGGCGCCGATCGCGTAGTGGGCGCCGTGCTCCAGGTAGACGTAGTCGTCGAGGGTGCCCTGGCGGACCAGGTAGACCGTCAGCGAACGGACGTACATGGCGCCGACGCCCAGTCCGAGCGCCATCAGGACGATGTCGTTGGTGATGGCGAAGGCGCCGATGACACCGTCGAAGGAGAAGGAGGCGTCGAGGACCTCCAGGTAGAGGAACATGAAGAAGGCGGCCTTGCCGGCCAGCTGGACCACGGTGACCTTCTTGCCGGTGCGCTTGGCCTCTTCCTCGGCCTCGTGCTCGCGCTCCTCTTCCTCCTCCAGCTTGTTCTCGAAGTAGCCCGAGAGGCCGCCGACGACGAGGTACGTGATGAGGCCGGCGATGCCGGAGACGAGGACCGTCTGCGCCTTGTCGATGTGCGCGCCGCCGTGCTGGTGGGCGTGGGTCGCGAAGGTCATCGAGGTGATCAGCAGGACGACGAGGGCGATGCAGACCGACAGCATGTCGACCTTGCCGAGCTTGGCCAGCGGGCGCTCGATCCAGCGCAGCCACTGGATGTCACGCTCCTCGAAGATGAAGTCGAGGAAGATCATCAGCAGGAACATGCCACCGAAGGCGGCGATCGACGGGTGCGCGTCGGTCACCAGCTGCTGGTACCGGTCCGGGTCGTTGAGCGCGAGATCGACGGCGTCGATGGGGCCGATCTTCGCGCTGATGGCGACGATCACGACGGGGAAGACGAGGCGCATGCCGAAGACGGCGATGAGCACACCGACCGTGAGGAAGATCTTCTGCCAGAAGGCATTCATCTTCTGCAGGATTCCGGCGTTGACCACCGCGTTGTCGAACGACAGGGAGATCTCGAGGACGCAGAGGATCGCGACGATCCCGAACGCCTCCCACCCCCCGTAGAGCACGGCCACGGCCAAGCCGATCACAGTGATCGCGAACGACCAGCCGAAGGTTTTCAGAATCACTGTCTACCCCATCGTGAAATTACATGCCTTTACGAAACGTTGACCCCGAAGTCTAGAGCGATGCCCCGGAGCCCGGACGCGTACCCCTGCCCCACCGCCCTGAACTTCCATTCGCCGTTGTAGCGGTAGAGCTCGCCGAAGATCATCGCGGTCTCCGTGGAGGCGTCCTCCGAGAGGTCGTACCGGGCGAGTTCCTGGCCGTCGAGCTGGTTCACGACGCGGATGAACGCGTTGCTGACCTGGCCGAAGCTCTGGCCGCGGTTGTCGGCGTCGTGGATCGACACCGGAAAGACGATCTTGTCGCAGTGGGCCGGCACCTTGGTGAGGTCCACGATGAGGGACTCGTCGTCCCCGTCACCCTCGCCGGTGAGGTTGTCGCCGGTGTGTTCGACGGAGCCCTCGGGGCTGCGGAGCTGGTTGTAGAAGACGAAGTACTCGTCCCCGAGCACCCGGCCGGCCTGGCACAGCAGCGCGCTGGCGTCGAGGTCGAAGGGGGCTCCGGTGGTGGAGCGCGCGTCCCAGCCGAGCCCCACGAGGACCTGGGTGAGGTTGGGTGCGGCCTTGGAGAGGGAGACGTTGCCTCCCTTGGCGAGCGTGACGCCCATGATTCGGTTCCTCCCCGGTGGTGATGAGGCACGTCCGGCGCCGCACGGGAAGTGCGGCGCCGGACGGTTCGATCGGTGCTCGGCTCAGACGTTGACGCCGAAGTCCTGCGCGATGCCGCGCAGACCCGAGGCGTACCCCTGGCCGACGGCGCGGAACTTCCACTCCGCACCGTGGCGGTACAGCTCGCCGAAGACCATCGCGGTCTCGGTCGAGGCGTCCTCGGAGAGGTCGTACCGGGCGATCTCGGCGCCGCCGGCCTGGTTCACGACGCGGATGAACGCGTTGCGCACCTGGCCGAAGGACTGCTGGCGGTTCTCGGCGTCGTAGATCGAGACCGGGAAGACGATCTTGGCCACGTCCGCCGGCACACCGGCCAGGTTGACCTTGACCTGCTCGTCGTCGCCCTCGCCCTCACCGGTGAGGTTGTCACCGGTGTGCTCGACGGAACCGTCGGCGCTCTTCAGGTTGTTGAAGAAGACGAAGTCCTGGTCGTTGCGCACCTTGCCGGCCTCGCTCACCAGGATGGCGCTGGCGTCGAGGTCGAAGTCCGTACCGGTGGTGGTGCGGACGTCCCAGCCCAGACCGACGGTCACGGCGGTGAGGCCAGGGGCCTCCTTGGTCAGCGAGACGTTGCCGCCCTTGCTGAGGCTGACTCCCACGAGTCCCTCCATAGGTTTCCAGGGGCAGCGCCCCCAGTCGTGCGTTGGCATCGGATCAACGTCTGGATCCTAGTGACGGGTTCCCGGTCGAAACAGTCGATTCGCCCGGTGAATCCGAGGGTGTCGGCCCGTTCGGCCCCCAGGACGCTCAGAGGGCTTCGAGGGCCTTGAGGTAGTCGCCGAGGTCGCGGGCGTCCGACAGGGCGTTCACGACGGTCCAGCGGACGACGCCCTCCTTGTCGATGACGAAGGTGCCGCGGACCGCGCAGCCCTTCTCCTCGTCGAGGACACCGTAGGCCCGGGAGGCCTCGCCGTGCGGCCAGAAGTCGGAGAGCAGCGGGAACTCCAGCTCCTCCTGGTCGCCGAAGACGCGGAGGGTGTGGATGGAGTCGTTGGAGACGGCGAGGAGCTGGGTGTCGTCGTTGACGAAGGCCGCGAGGTTGTCGCGGAGCTCGCGCAGTTCACCGGTGCAGACGCCGGTGAAGGCGAAGGGGTAGAAGAACAGCACCACGTTCTTCTCGCCGCGGAAGTCGGAGAGCCGCACGGTCCGGCCGTGGTTGTCCTTGAGCTCGAATTCCGGGGCCTTGGTGCCGACCTCGATCGCCATCGCGTACGCGTCCCTTTCGACGGGTCCCGGGGGTTTGGGCCGTATCGGTGAACCCGGGTGGGACCCACCCTACGGCCTGCGCACGAAAGCCCCCGCCGGCGGACCGGCGGGGGCTTCTCGCAGCGTGGTGATCAGCGCTTGGGGGCGGCCAGGCGGGTGCCCGTCCAGTCCTTGGCGACGCTGATGCTCTTGGTCTGGGAGAGACCCGCTGTCTGCGCGGCATCCTGGATGTCGGACGGCTCGATGTAGCCGTCACGGCCGGTCTTCGGGGTCAGCAGCCAGATGTTGCCGCCGTCCTCGAGCAGACCGATGGCGTCCACCAGGGCGTCGGTGAGATCGCCGTCCTCGTCCCGGAACCACAGCACGACGACGTCGGCGACGTCGTCGTAGTCCTCGTCCACGAGGTCGGCTCCGATGACGGACTCGATGCCTTCACGGAGATCCTGGTCGACGTCGTCGTCGTAGCCGATCTCCTGGACCACCTGTCCGGGCTCGAACCCCAGCCTCGCTGCCGGGTTGGTCCGCTCCTCCGCGTGGTCCGCGGTCGCGCTCACGGCTTGCCTCCTGCTCATTCGGAAAATCCTGTGGGCCGCGCGTATGCGCGCGGCGCTGGCCGTAGTCCACACGTGCCGGGGCGGATCGCGCAAGTACCCGGCCGCCGAGACCGCCGAAACGGTGACGTTTGGGGCCGTCTCGCCGCAACTTCCGGCACCGTCCGACCCTCCTCCGCGATCAGGCACGCATGGTTCGTCCCGGTTTGCTGACTTCTGAGGTTTCAGTCTGCCGAACGCCCGGACGAAACGCATGCGCGGGTTGGGCGTAAGGTTGCGATTTGACCGCACCGGACAGGCGGATCGGCCGCACCGGACATCTGGAGGGCAGGGCGAGGCACCCCCCGGGGGTTACCCCTCGGTAAATGTGACGTCTGGCGTCGGCGGGGTACACGATGGACATCCTGACCAGCCCGTGGCCCCGTGGGCACCACCGAACAGCGAAGGAAGAGCGTGGCTCCCGGATCCGATCGCAACCCGATCATCATTGGCGGCCTTCCCAGCCAGGTCCCGGATTTCGACCCGGAAGAGACCCAGGAATGGCTCGACTCCCTCGACGCCGCTGTCGACGAGCGGGGCCGTGAGCGGGCCCGCTACCTCATGCTCCGACTGATCGAGCGGGCCCGCGAGAAGCGCGTGGCCGTGCCCGAGATGCGCAGCACGGACTACGTCAACACCATCGCCACCAAGGACGAGCCGTTCTTCCCCGGCAACGAGGAGATCGAGCGCAAGGTCCTCAACGCCACCCGGTGGAACGCGGCCGTGATGGTCTCGCGCGCCCAGCGCCCGGGCATCGGCGTCGGCGGTCACATCGCCACCTTCGCCTCCTCGGCCTCGCTGTACGACGTCGGCTTCAACCACTTCTTCCGCGGCAAGGACGAGGGCGACGGCGGCGACCAGATCTTCTTCCAGGGGCACGCCTCCCCCGGCATCTACGCCCGCGCGTACCTCCTCGACCGGCTGGACGCGACGCAGCTCGACGCCTTCCGCCAGGAGAAGTCGAAGTTCCCGAACGGCCTTTCCTCGTACCCGCACCCGCGGCTGATGCCGGACTTCTGGGAGTTCCCGACCGTGTCGATGGGCCTCGGCCCGCTCGGCGCGATCTACCAGGCGCGGATGAACCGGTACATGGAGGCGCGCGGCATCGCCGACACCTCCAAGTCGCACGTCTGGGCGTTCCTCGGCGACGGCGAGATGGACGAGGTCGAGTCGCTCGGCCAGCTCTCCATCGCCGCCCGCGAGGGTCTGGACAACCTCACCTTCGTCGTCAACTGCAACCTCCAGCGGCTCGACGGCCCGGTCCGCGGCAACGGCAAGATCATCCAGGAGCTGGAGTCGATCTTCCGGGGCAACGGCTGGAACGTCATCAAGCTGATCTGGGACCGCTCCTGGGACCCGCTGCTCGCGCAGGACCGCGACGGCATCCTGGTCAACAAGCTGAACACCACCCCGGACGGCCAGTTCCAGACGTACGCCACGGAGACCGGCGGCTACATCCGGGACCACTTCTTCGGCGACGACCACCGGCTGCGGGCCATGGTCGAGGGCATGTCGGACCAGCAGGTCCTGCACCTCGGCCGCGGCGGCCACGACCACAAGAAGATCTACGCGGCCTACGCGGCGGCGAAGGCCCACGCCGGCCAGCCGACCGTGATCCTCGCGCAGACCGTCAAGGGCTGGACCCTCGGCCCGAACTTCGAGGGCCGCAACGCCACCCACCAGATGAAGAAGCTGACGGTCGACGACCTCAAGCGCTTCCGCGACCGGCTGCACATCCCGGTGACCGACCGGCAGCTGGAGGAC
Source organism: Streptomyces sp. NPDC002825 (assembly GCF_040295385.1). Classification (NCBI taxonomy): domain Bacteria; kingdom Bacillati; phylum Actinomycetota; class Actinomycetes; order Kitasatosporales; family Streptomycetaceae; genus Streptomyces; species Streptomyces sp. NPDC002825. Next base: position 63,995 of record NZ_JBEOVH010000036.1, on the reverse strand, counting down.
GGCCTGCCGCCGTACTACCACCCCGGCCGGGACTCCGAGGAGATCCAGTACATGCACGACCGCCGCAAGGCGCTGGGCGGGTACGTCCCGACCCGGGTCGTGCGGGCGAAGCCCCTGGTCCTCCCGGACGACAAGACCTACGCGGCCGCCAAGAAGGGCTCGGGACATCAGTCGATCGCCACCACGATGGCCTTCGTCCGCATCCTGAAGGACCTCATGCGGGACAAGGAGATCGGCAAGCGCTTCGTGCTGATCGCCCCCGACGAGTACCGCACCTTCGGCATGGACGCGTTCTTCCCGAGCGCCAAGATCTACAACCCGCTGGGCCAGCAGTACGAGGCGGTGGACCGCGAACTCCTGCTCGCCTACAAGGAGTCGCCGACCGGCCAGATGCTGCACGACGGCATCTCCGAGGCCGGCTGCACGGCCTCGCTGATCGCCGCCGGTTCGGCGTACGCCACGCACGGCGAGCCGCTGATCCCGGTGTACGTCTTCTACTCGATGTTCGGCTTCCAGCGGACCGGCGACCAGTTCTGGCAGATGTCCGACCAGCTGGCGCGCGGCTTCGTGCTGGGCGCCACCGCCGGCCGGACCACGCTGACCGGCGAGGGCCTCCAGCACGCGGACGGCCACTCGCACCTCCTCGCCTCGACCAACCCGGCCTGCATCGCCTACGACCCGGCGTTCGGCTTCGAGATCGCGCACATCGTCAAGGACGGTCTGCGCCGGATGTACGGCCCCGAGGCCGAGGACGTCTTCTACTACCTGACCGTCTACAACGAGCCGATCCAGCACCCGGCCGAGCCGGAGAACGTGGACGTGGAGGGCATCCTCCAGGGCATCCACCGCTTCAGGGCCGGCGAGGCGGGCACGATCCCGGCGCAGATCATGGCCTCGGGCGTCGCCGTGCCATGGGCGATCGAGGCGCAGCGGATCCTCGCCGAGGAGTGGAACGTCAAGGCCGACGTCTGGTCCGCGACCTCCTGGACCGAGCTGCGCCGCGAGGCCGTGGCCGTCGAGGAGCACAACCTGCTCCACCCGGACGAGGAGCAGCGCGTCCCGTACGTGACCCGCAAGCTCCAGGGCGCCGAGGGCCCGTTCGTCGCGGTCTCGGACTGGATGCGCACGGTTCCGGACCAGATCTCCCGCTGGGTGCCCGGTCCGTACACCTCGCTGGGCGCGGACGGCTTCGGCTTCGCGGACACGCGCGGCGCGGCCCGCCGCTACTTCCACATCGACGCGCAGTCGATCGTGCTCGCGGTGCTGACCGAGCTCGCCCGCGAGGGCAAGGTCGAGCGCTCGGCCCTGAAGCAGGCGGTCGACCGCTACCAGCTCCTCGACGTGGCGGCCGCGGACCCGGGAGCGGCGGGCGGCGACGCCTGACGGCGGGCTGCCGGCTGCCGGTCGTTCGTTTCGAGCGGTCGTTCGTTTTGGCTGGTGAGGGCGGTGGGGCTTGGCCCCGCCGCCCTTCGCCATTCCCTCCATTCCCTACGATGCCGGTCATGCCCGTCATGAAACTTCGCTGGGAGGAGCGCACCCAGACACCGCTCCTGGTGCTCGCGGTCGCCTTCGGCATCGCCTACGCGGTGCCGATCGTGGCTCCCGGCGCCGAGCCGTGGGTGCACCGGCTGTGCACTCACGTCGAGTGGGTCGTCTGGGGTGCCTTCGCGCTCGACTATCTCGTCCGTCTCGGGCTCGCCCCGGACCGGTGGCGGTTCATCCGCGGCCATCCGCTGGACCTGCTCGCGGTGATACTTCCGATGGTGCAGCCGCTGCGGCTGCTTCGGGTCGTCTCCACGCTCCTCCTCGTGGGCCGGCGGGCCCGGATGGCCCCGCAGATAACGCTCACCACCTATGTGGCGGGCGCGGTGGTCGGGCTGATGATGTTCGGCTCGCTGGCCGTGCTGCACGTGGAGCGGGACGCGCCGAACGGCAACATCAAGACGCTCGGGGACGCGGTGTGGTGGTCGTTCACCACGATGACCACGGTCGGCTACGGCGACCACGCCCCGACGACAGGGCTCGGCCGGATCCTCGCGGTGGGCCTGATGCTCTCGGGAATCGCCCTGCTCGGTGTCGTCACGGCCAACATCGCGGCCTGGTTCATCTCCCGCTTCGACCGCGACGACGCGGTGGAGCGCCGGCAGACGGAGCTGCTGGAGGCGCTCACCCTGGAGGTCCGCGAGCTGCGCGCCGAGGTGGCCCGGCTGTCGGCGCCGCCGGGGCCGGGCCCGCACGAACCGCCGGGACCGAGCGGGCCGCACGACGTCCCCTCCCCTACCGCTCCCAGAGCTTGAACGCTCTGACCTCGTAGGCCGTCTGCGGCACCCAGGTCCCCCGCCCCGGGTACGTCTCGAACTCCCCCGTCTCCCCGCACTCCGCCGACTGGTACGTGGTGACCGGCCGTCCCGTGCGGTTCGCCAGGGACTGGGCCGAGGTGCCGGACGGCAGGGGGACGCAGCTGTCGATGTCGGTCGTGGCCAGCTCGTGCGTCCACGGCCTGCCCTTGAAGTCGGGCTTGGGCCAGAGGCAGAGCCGGCCCGGTCCGCAGGCCCCGAGTGCGGTCCCGGGCGGCGCGGCTGCCGGTACGGCCACAGCCGCAGGTGCGGCAGCCGCCGGTGCCGCCGGTGCCGCCGCCAGCGCGGACATGAGGAGGGCCGTGACGGCCGCACCGATGAGGACGGTCTTCGTATACATACTGGTGAACCCCCGTTTCGTCACTCTCTGTAATCACGAGAATGGCGGAGGTCGCCCCTCGACGGAAGAGGGGCCGCCCCCGTTCACGCGAACGGGTGACGGCCCCCTACGGGAACCCCGAGCGTCAGATGTGAGCGCCCATGCCGCCCGCCTCCGCGTTCTCGCCGCGCTTGGTGAGCGTGGCCACGAGGGCCGCGACGACGGCGACGCCACCGGCGACGGTGAAGGCCAGGCCCATGCCGTCGAGGAAGGTGTCGTGGATGACCGCGGTGATCTGCTGGAAGAGGCCGGGGGTCATGCCCGGGGCCTGGGCCAGCTCCGGCGGGGCCATGCCGAACTCGGCGGCCTGCTCGAGGCGCGGGTCGGCCGGGACCGGGATGCCCGCCTCCTTCCAGTTGCCCGCGAAGGCGTCGGAGACCTTGGAGGACATGACGGCGCCGAGCACCGCCGTGCCGAGCGCGCCGCCGACCTGCATGGCGGCCTGCTGGAGGCCGCCGGCCACACCGGAGAGCTCGAGGGGAGCGTTGCCGACGATGACCTCGGTCGCGCCGACCATGACCGGGGCGAGGCCCAGACCGAGCAGGGCGAACCAGAGGGACATGGCGAGGGTGCCGGTGTCGGCGGTGAGCGTGATCATGCCGAACATCGCGACGGCCGTGCAGACCATGCCGCCGACGAGCGGCACGCGCGGCCCGAACTTGGTGATGAGCGCGCCGGCCAGCGGCGAGGAGACGATCATCATCGCGGTCAGCGGCAGCAGGTGCAGACCGCTGTCGACCGGGCTGAGCCCCTTCACGCCCTGGAGGTAGAAGGTCACGAAGAACAGGCCGCCCATGAAGGCGAAGGCCATCAGGACCATCAGCACCACGCCGGCCGAGAGCGGCACGGAGCGGAACATGCCCAGCGGGATCAGCGGCTCCTTGACCTTGGTCTCCCAGAAGGCGAAGACCGCGAACAGGAGCAGGGCGCCGATCAGGCAGCCCCAGGTCTTGCCGCTGGACCAGCCCCAGGACTCGCCGGCCTTGATGAGGCTCCACACGAGGGAGGCCATGGCGCCGGAGAGCAGCAGGATGCCGAGGATGTCGAAGGAGCGGGGCGCGTTCTCGGCGCGGTGGTCCTTGAGGATGAGCAGGCCGAGGACGAGGGCGACGACGCCCACCGGCACGTTGATGAAGAAGACGGACTGCCAGCTGACGTGCTCGACGAGCAGGCCGCCGACGATCGGGCCGCCCGCCGTGGACGCACCGATGACCATGCCCCAGATGCCGATCGCCATGTTCAGCTTCTCGGCGGGGAAGGTGGCGCGCAGCAGGCCGAGCGCGGCCGGCATCAGCAGGGCGCCGAAGATGCCCTGCAGGACGCGGAAGGCGATCACGGCGCCGATGGAGTGGGACAGGCCGATCGCGCCGGAGGCGGCGGCGAAGCCGGCGATGCCGATGAGGAAGGTCTGCCGGTGGCCGAAGCGGTCGCCGAGCTTGCCGGCGGTGATCAGGGCGACGGCGAGCGCGAGCAGATAGCCGTTGGTGATCCACTGGACCTGGGCGAGGCTGGCGTCGAGGTCGTCCTTGATGGCCGGGTTGGCGATGGCGACGATCGTGCCGTCGAGCGCGACCATCATGACGCCGACTGCGACGCCGAAGAGGGTCAGCCACGGGTGGCCGCGCAGCCCCTTCGCCGGGACCGGTACGGGTTCCCGGGTGTTCCCCTGACCCTGCGGGGCCTTTTCCACGGTGGTCTGACTAGTCATGGAAAGAGGCTAATGACAGTCACTGACAATTGACAAAGCAGTTCACGCGTCGGTAACTGTCACGTAGCTCACAGGTACGCTGAGCAGGACGAATCACCTGGAAACAGCTGGACAAGGGGACCACGACGTGACCGTGCCCGGACTGCGCGAGCGGAAGAAGCAGCGCACGCGCGACGCGCTGCTCCGGGTCGCACTCGAGCTCTTCACCGAGCACGGGTACGAGCGGACCACCGTCGACGAGATCGTCGACGCCGTGGAGGTCTCCCAGCGCACCTTCTTCCGGTACTTCTCCTCCAAGGAGGAGGTCGCCTTCGCCGTCCAGCACATGGTCGAGGAGCGTTTCGTGCACGCCCTCGGGCAGCGGCCCCCGGAGGAGGCCCCCCTCGACGCGATGCGCAACGCCGTCCTGAGCTCCTGGGACACCATCGGCGAGGCCATCGCCGAGGTCGTCCCCGTCGAGCTGTACCTGCGCACGTACCGGATGATCGAGTCGACGCCCGCGCTCCTCGCCGTCCATCTGCGCCGCTCCACCGAGATGGAGGAGACCATCTCCCGGATCATCGCCGCGCGCGAGGGCCTCGACGTCGACGAGGACCCCCGCCCCCGGATCGCGGTGGCGGCGTTCAGCGGGGTGATGCGGGTCACAGGCCAGATGTGGGGCCGGGGTACGGACCAGAGCCTGGAGGCCATCCGCGCGCTCACCGAGGGGTACCTCGACCACCTCGGCCCGGCCCTGGCCCCGCACTGGCGGAAGCCCGAGCGCTAGGCAGGTCCCGCGCCGCCGCCTCCGCCAGGTCCGGCGTCATCACCGCCGCGCAGGCCCGGAGCCGCCGCCTCCGCCCCCGCAGGTCCGGCGCCGTCATCTCCGCCCCGTAGGGTGGCCGCCCGTGACCTCCGTCGACTCCTCGCCCGCCCTCGTCGCCACGCGCGCGCTGCTCGCGCTCGCCGTCGTGTTCGTGCTCCTCGCGACCACCGGGTGGACCACCATCCGGCACCGGCCCGTGCCCTGGCCGTCCCGCGAGGCCGCGCTCGCCGCCTGGGCGCGCGACCGGATCGACCACCGTCCGCTGCCCGACCCGGCCTCCCCGGCCCCCGCCGTCGCCGCCTTCTTCGCCGGACTCGGCCCGGCGGACGGCGCCCGGCTCGCCGCCCGGCACCCCCTCGTCGTCGGCAACCTCAACGGCGTCCCGGTGGCCCTGCGCTACCGCGCCAACCGGATCACCCTCGCGCGCGCGTACGCCGCCGAGCGCGGCAGGGTCGACGACACCAGGCTCTCCGCCGAGGGCCGGCACGAGGCCCGGCGCCGCGTCGACCGCTTCGCCTCGCTGATGCGGCCCGGCCGCCAGGTCCTCGCCTTCGACCCCACCGGTACGGGGCGGGCCGCCGAGGTCCTCGGGGACCTGGAGCGGGCCCGGCGCGTCTCGGTGATCGTGCCCGGCGTCGACACCAACCTGCTCACCTTCCAGAAGACCCACGGCCGGTACGGCGCCCCCGCCGGCATGGCCGAGGCCCTCTACGCCGCCGAACGGAAGGCCGCGCCCCGCGCGCGCGTGGCCGTGGTCGCCTGGGCCGACTACACCTCGCCCTCCGGGATCGGCATCGACGCGATGACCGGCCGGCTCGCCGAGGAAGGAGCCGTACGCCTCATCGGGCTCACCGAGTCGCTGCCCCCGCAGGCGCGCGTGGCGCTCTTCTGCCACAGCTACGGCTCCGTGCTGTGCGGCGTCGCCGCGCCCCGGCTCCCCGCCCGGGTGACCGACGTCGCCGTGGCCGGCAGCCCCGGCATGCGGGTCGAGCGGGCGGCCGAACTCGACAGCCCCGCGCGCGTGTGGGCCATGCGGGACACCGACGACTGGATCGCCGACGTGCCGCATCTGGAGCTCGGCGGGATGGGTCACGGCGCGGATCCGGTCGCGCCCGAGTTCGGCGCGCGGCTGCTCTCCGCGCGCGGGGCGCTCGGCCACAGCGGCTATTTCGAGCCGGGCACGGAGAGCCTCGGCAACTTCGCCGCGATAGGCGTCGGGGCGTACCCGAGCCTGGTCTGCGCACGTGCCGACAGCGCTTGCCACGACGGAATATCCGGCACGGAAGGGCTCTGACGCGCGTAGATCACGCAATTTCGGGACCTTTCACAGGGGCGACGCAAGGGCACACGCCGCTTACGATGAGGCGTATGGGTGATGTGCTGGCCGGAATTCATGCCACCTGGGAGCTCGAGAGCGACGCACTCGTCATCCGCTTCGATCGGGGGATCCGCACGCCGAAGCTGTTCTCCGCGCTGCGCGAGAGACGGGTACCGCACGAGGCGCTGGCGTCGGTGACGCTCACGCCCGGCAAGCGGGGCACCGTCGTGCTGCACGCCGTGCCGAGGCCGGGCGCCGATCCGCTGATGGAGGCGGCCGCGGGACAGCTCAAGGAAGGCAGCGATCCGTACCGCCTGGTCCTCCCGGCGGAACGCGAGACGCTCGCCGAGCAGTACCGGGACGAGCTGCGGGCGCTTCTCGCGTCGCGCCCGGGGGCCGCGGGGGCCGTCGGGTACGAGGGCGAGGCGTACGACGCGTGCGACGCCGGGGGTGTCGCGCCCGCCGAGCGATTCCTGGTCGCGCCGCCGACGGGGCCGCAGTCCTTCAAGGCGTACGACGGGAAGGCCAGCTTCGACGGGACCTCGGAGGTCGCGTTCCGCTGGTCCTGGACCGGGGCGTCCACCGAGAAGTGGAGGTCCGGCGATCAGGTCTTTCCCGTACGGGACCTCTGCGGGGTCGAGTGGCGCTCGCCGGACGGCGTCGACGGGTACCTGCGGCTGGTGCCGCGGGGCGGCGGGCCCCGTTCCGAGCGGCCCGACCAGGACCCGGCGTGCGTCGTCTTCGGCCGCTACGGGCCCGTGTACGAGTCCCTGACCTTCGCGGCCTCGGTCCTCGCGGCGATCCGGGGGAAGGACCGGACGCCCGTGCCCGTGCCCGTGCCGGTCTCGGCGGCGGTGGATCCCGGGGCGGTGGCTGAAAGGATTCGGCATCTGGGGGAGCTGCATCGGGCGGGGCTGGTTACGGATGCGGAGTTCTCGGCGAAGAAGGCGGAACTCCTGGCGGAGCTCTGAGGGTGCGGCGCCTCGCCCCGTCCCGGGCGGTGCGGGGCGGCGCCTCGCCTCGCGCCGGGTCGCACCTCGCCCCGTCCGGGGGCGGTGCGGGGACGCCCCTCGTCTTGCGCCGTGCGAGCCGCGCGCCCGCGCCGGGGCGGGGCGGTGCCCCGTGCCCGTGTGGGCAATCGTCCCGCTGGGGCGGGACGGGTGGGCACACGGGACGGCGCCCTTAGCGGCGCCTCCGCGTTCCGAGCCTGGACCCGCTCCACGAGTGCGCCGTGCCTGCGGGCGCGGGTCAGGGCGCGGGAGCCTCTGGCGCCGGCAAGGGCGCCGTCCGTTGTGCCCACCCGTTCCGCCCCGGCGGAACGCATGCCCACAACGGGGCGGAACGCGTGCCCACAACGGGGGGTCATACCTCGGTATCACCCCCGGGGCCGGTCCTTGGTATGACGTCCGGGGGTGGGGGGCCTGCCTACTCTGTGGGCGTCATGGTTACCGCATCGCGGCCAGAGCCGCCCGCCGCTTCCCTGCCCGCTCGGGTCCGTGAGATGTTCCGGGGCCTCGGGGCCGCGCTCACCACACCCGCCGCCCCGGGGGCGCCGCTTCTCGCCGGCGCCTCGGGCCGGCCGGTGCGGCTGCTGCCGTACGTCGTCGCCCTCGCGTTCACCGCCGCGCTCCTCCCCTCCACCGTCCTGCTCCTCGTCAACGACTACGGCGTCAACGGCGCCCTCGCCGGCGCCCTCGGCACCGCCCAGACCGCGCCGCTGCTCCTCGCCGTCACCCGCCCCCTCCAGGCCTGGTGGATCGTCTTCGCCGCCGACGTCCTCGGCGCGCTCGTGCTGCTCGGCTTCGACGGCCCCCGCGCCGAGATGTGGCCCTGGACCCCGCCCATCGTCATCGGCTACTGCGCCCTCATGGTCGCGCTCGGGCTGCGCGAGTTCCGCCGGGCGCTGTTCGGGGTGTGGCTGGCCACCGGCGTGGCCGGTTTCGTGCTCGAGGCGTTTCGGCCCGCCGGGCTCAGCAGCCTCCACCTCCTCCTGCTCGTCCTGAGCGGCGTGCTGCTGCTCCTCACCTCGGCGGTCCGCGCCCGCGGCGACGCGCAGCGGCGGCTCGCCGAGCAGGAGACCATCAGCGAGGCCGAACGGGCGCGCCGCACGCTCCTGGAGGAGCGGGCCAGGATCGCGCGCGAGCTGCACGACGTCGTCGCCCACCACATGTCCGTGATCACCGTGCAGGCCGACTCGGCCCCGTACCGCATCCCCGAGCTCCCGGACGCGGCCCGAAAGGAGTTCACCTCGATCGCGGCGAGCGCCCGCGAGTCGCTGGCCGAGATGCGTCGTCTCCTCTCCGTCCTCCGCAGCGACGGCAGCGACGGCAGCGAGGGCGAGCGTGCCCCGCAGCCCGGCCTCGACCGGGTCCAGCAGCTCGTCGAGGCGACCGTACGCGCGGGCGTGCCGGCCGAGCTGCGGCTCGCCGCCGACCTCGGGGACGTGCCGCAGGCGGTGGACCTCTCCGGGTACCGGATCGTGCAGGAGGCCCTGGCGAACGTGGTGCGGCACGCGCCCGGGGCCTCGACCCGTGTCTCCGTACGGGCCGAGGACGGATGGCTGACCGTCCTCGTCGTCAACGGGCCCTCCCTGGAGGAAGGTTCCTCCGTCGAACGCGGCGCCCCCGGCACCGGGCACGGGCTCGTCGGCATGCGGGAACGCGTACGGTTGACCGGCGGCTCGCTCGACACCGGGCCGCTGCCGGACGGCGGTTTCCGGGTCGCCGCCCGGCTTCCCCTGCGTACGAAGGACACCGAGTGACCATCCGCGTGATCATCGTCGACGACCAGGCCATGGTGCGGGCCGGTTTCGCCGCGCTCCTCGCCGCGCAGCCCGACATCGACGTGGTCGGCGAGGCGCCGGACGGGCGCCAGGGCGTCGAGGTGGCGCGCTCCACCCATCCCGACGTGGTCCTGATGGACGTACGGATGCCGGAGCTCGACGGGCTCGCGGCCGCCCGGGAGATCCTCCACCCGCCGGCCGGGGTCACGCACCGGCCGAAGGTGCTGATGCTGACCACCTTCGACGTCGACGACTACGTGTACGAGGCGCTGCGCGCGGGCGCGTCCGGCTTCCTCCTCAAGGACGCGCCGCCGGCCGATCTCATCGCGGCGGTACGGGTGGTGGCGGCGGGCGAGGCGCTGCTCGCGCCGTCCGTGACCCGCCGTCTCATCGCCGACTTCGCGGCCTCGCGCCCCGCGCCGCGCCGGGACACCACGGCCCTGCGCCTCAACGGGCTCACCCCCCGCGAGACCGAGGTCCTGGAGCTGATCGCCCGGGGGCTGTCCAACCAGGAGATCGCGGACAGCCTCGTCCTCGCCGAGCAGACCGTGAAGACCCACATCGGCCGGGTCCTCGCCAAGCTGGACCTGCGCGACCGCGCGCAGGCGGTGGTCTTCGCGTACGAGTCGGGCCTGGTCACCCCCGGCGCCTAGCCCGCACGACCCGAGACTCCCGCCGGCCCACCTGACCTCGCGTCGGCATCGGCGGCCTCGTGCCCGCGCCCGTACCCTTCCGCTGACCCCCTGGGGAAAACCCCACCCCCCACCTGGTGTTGGCCGCTCCTCCACCCCCTACCCCGGTATCAGACGGGAGTTGGCTCCCCGGTGTGACGTGCCGTCACCCATTGTCTTCCTACCTTCCTCTCGCCAACGACGAGAGCGAGGGAGGGCGGGCCGATGCGCCGCTTCACGAGGACCCTGATCACCGCGGCCGTGGTGACCGGCGTGATCGCCGGGACGGCCGGCTGGGCGTCCGGGAACAGCCAGGAGGCCGTGACCGGGGCTCCGGCCGGGACGGGGGCGTGGCTGGCTGCGGGGCTGCCCGACCCGGAGCGGATGGGCCCGGCCGAGGTCGCGCGGTTCTTCGCCGGGCTGAGTCCCGTACGACAGCACGAGCTGGCCCGGACGCACCCGACGGTCGTCGGGAACCTCGACGGGGCGCCCCTTGAGCTGCGGTACGAGGCCAACGCCCGGTCCGTACGGGACCGGTTCGCCGGGGCGCGGGTCCTCGCCCACGATCCGCGCGGCCGGGGGCAGGTGGCCCTGGTCTACGGGGATCTGGCGCGGGCCGAGCACGTGGCCGTGATCGTGCCCGGCTCCGACGTCGACGCCGGTCACGTCAAGCCGCTCGCCGACATGGCGACCGAGCTGCGCCGGGCGACCGGCGGCCGTACCGCGGTCGTCGCCTGGGCCGGGTACACGACGCCCGTCGGCGTCGGCCTGGACGCGGCCACCGGCCGCCTCGCCGAGACGGGGGCCGAGCGCCTGACCCGGTTCACGGACGGACTCGCCGCCGTCGGCACCGCCGAGCCGTCGCTCTTCTGCCACAGTTACGGCTCCGTCGTCTGCGGTCTCGCCGCCCACCAGCTGAAGGCCAAGGACCTGGTGGTCTTCGGCTCCCCCGGGATGCGCGCCGAGAACGTCTCCGAGCTCGGCACCTCCGCCCGGGTCTGGGCGGCGAAGGATCCCACCGACTGGATCGACCGGGTCCCGAACGTCGAGGTCGCGGGGCTCGGGCACGGCGCCGACCCCACCGACCCGGAGTTCGGAGCGCGCCGGATCCCGGCCGAGGACGCCGCCGGGCACGGCGGCTACTTCGCCCCCGGCACCTCCTCGCTCCGTACGTTCGCCGCGATCGCCGAGGGGGACGTCCGATGAAGGCGCTCATCGCGAAGATCGAGTCCTCGACCCCCGCCCACCGCGACCGCGCGATCGACGGGCTCCGCGCCCTCGCGCTGCTGGCGGTGCCGACCGGGCACTGGCTGCTCGGCGGTTTCACGCTCTCCTCGGACGGCGCGATCCACAACGCGAGCCCGCTCGGCACCTTCGCCGGTCTCGCGCCCGTCAGCTGGGTGCTGCAGATGCTGGGGATCTTCTTCCTGGTCGGCGGCTACGCCTCGGTCCTGTCCTACCGGCGCCGTAAGGGCTCCACGCGCGCGTGGCTCGGTGGCCGGCTCGCCCGGCTCGGGCGCCCGGTGCTCGGCGTCACCGCCGTGTGGGCGGCGCTGCTGCCGGTGCTGCACTTCGGTCTCGGGGTGCCGGTGGACACGCTGCGGACGGCGTCCACGCTGGTGATCCAGCCGCTCTGGTTCGTCGGGGTGTACACGGTGGTCACCGCGCTGACCCCGCTGTGCGTGCGGGCGGCCCGCCGTCTCGGGGTGGGGGCCGCGGCGCCTCTGCTCAGCTCGGTCGCCGTCGTGGACTTCCTGCGGTACGGGCCGTACGCCGACGCCGTGCCGTCCTGGCTGAGCCTGCTGAACATCCTGCCGGGCTGGCTGTTCGCGTACCAGCTCGGCGTCTCGTGGGGCGAGGGCCGGGTCGCCCGGCGCCACGCGTGGGGGCTGCTGCTCGGCGGCGCCGCGCTCTTCGCCGCCCTGCTGCTCGCCTTCGGCTACCCGGCGTCGATGGTCGGCGTGCCCGGCGAGGCCCGCACCAACTCGCACCCGCCATCGCTGCTCGTCCTCGCCCTCGCCGCCGCGCAGAGCGGGGCGGCGATCCTGCTCCGGGACCGGCTCGGCCGGTTCCTGAAGCGGCCCGCGCTGTGGGCGCCGGTCGTCGTGATCAACCTGTCCGCGATGACGGTCCTGTGCTGGCACCAGACGGCGATGCTCACCGCCGCGATCCCCGCCTCGTACGCCGGGGAGGTCGCCGGTCTGGTCGGCGCGCCGGACTCGGTCGGCTGGATCCTCGCCCGGCTGGCCTGGATGCCGGTCTTCGCCGGCCTCCTGGTCCTGATCGGCCGGTACGCGCGCGTCTTCGAGTCCCCGTGGGCGAAGACCGGCCCGGCCCGCCGCACCCTGGCGGGCGCGCTGGCGGCGGGATTCGCGGTCTTCGCCCTGGGGCTGGCCTAGGGCCTGTCTGACAACGCGCGCCGGATCAGGCCGGGGCGTCCGGTGCGTGTGATCGGCGTGCGGCCGGGACACCCTCGATTGCGGTCTCCCCTGCTCGAGCGAAGCCGAGAGCTCGGGGAAGGAGCTACTTGGGCGTTTCGGCCGTGCGGCGTGGGGGCACCTCCCGTGCCCGAAGGGCTACGGGGGAGTGCGTGCCGGACGGGCCGGACCCGGCGGGAATCGTCAGACAGGCCCTAGTTGCCCGGTACTGGCGTGAGCCGGGCTCGCGTGAGGACGCGCGGGCCTCAGACCTCGCGGCTCACCGCCGTGTGGCTCATGTCCGGGTAGCGGTCGCCCGTCACCAGGCCGGCGATCGGCTCCAGTTCGGCGAGTTCGGCGGCCGTGAGGGTGATGCGGGTGGCGGCCGCGTTCTCCAGGAGGCGGGAGCGCTTGCGGGTGCCGGGGATCGGGACGACCGTGAGGCCGTGCACGGCGGCGCGCTGCTGCACCCAGGCGAGGGCGATCTGCGCCGGGGTCGCACCGTGGGCGGCGGCGATCTTCCGGACCGGGTCGAGGAGGGCGGCGTTCCGCTCGGCGTTCTCGCCGCTGAACCGGGGCTGGTGCTTGCGGAAGTCGCTGACCGACAGGTCCTTGGTGGCGTCGGCGAACGAGCCGGTCAGGAAGCCGCGGCCGAGCGGCGAGTACGGCACGAAGGTCACGCCGAGCTCGGCGGCGGCGCCGACGGCGCTGCGCTCCACGTCCCGGGAGAAGAGCGACCACTCCGACTGGAGGGCGGCGATCGGGTGCACCGCGTAAGCCTCGCGCAGCTCGGGACCGGTGACCTCGCTCAGACCGAGCTGCCGGACCTTGCCCTCCTTCACCAGTTCCGCCATCGCGCCGACGGACTCGGCGAACGGGACCTGCGGGTCGCGGCGGTGCATGTAGTAGAGATCGATGGTCTCTATACCGAGGCGCCGCAGGCTGGCCTCGACGGCCTTCTTGATGTAGGCGGCGTCGTTGCGGATGCCGCGGTGCTCGGGGTTGTCGGCGCTCCGGTCGATGGCGAACTTGGTGGCGAGGGTGATCTCGTCGCGGTGGGCGGCGAGGAAGGGCGCGAGGAACTCCTCGTTGGCGCCGCTGCCGTACATGTCGGCGGTGTCGATCAGGGTGACGCCCGCCTCCAGGGCCGCTTCGAGGGTGTCGCGGGCGGCGGCCTCGTCGGTGTCCCCGTAGAACTCGCTGATGCCCATGGCGCCGAAGCCCTGGACGCCGATCTCCGGTCCGTCCTGGCCGCCGAGACGTACGGTGTCGATCTTGGTCACGCTGGTCATGAAGGTGTTCCTCCGCATGCGGTCCCGTAATGGCTGATCTTGATGTCGAGCACGGCGAGCGTGTCCTGGAGCTCGGTGATCCTGTCGAGCACGTCGCGCCGGGTGGCCTCCAGGAGCTCCCTGCGCGCGTCCCGGGTGTGGTCGCCCTCGCGCACCAGCTCCGCGTACCGGACCATGTCGGCGACCGGCATCCCGGTCAGCCGCAGCTTGCCGACGAAGGCCAGCCAGCCGAGGTCCTTCTCGGTGAAGCGGCGCTGTCCGGTGTGCGAACGGTCGACGTGCGGCATGAGGCCGATCCGCTCGTACCAGCGCAGGGTGTGCGCGGTGAGTCCGGTGATGGCCGCCACCTCACTGATCGTGTAGCGGTCCTTCCCGGCAAGCCCGGTCGTGCTCTCGATCACGCTCATGGGACCCACGCTAAAACGTTGGAGTGCACTCGAAGCAAGTAGGCTCGGCGTCATGCAGAGCAGCCTGCCGAGTCTGGCGTCGATCGAGAACTGGCCCGTCCCCACCGCGGCGGCCGCCGTGGTCCGTGCGGACGGCACCCTGGCCGGGTCCCACGGCCCCACCGGGCAGCGCTTCCCGCTCGCCTCGGTCACCAAGCCGCTCGCGGCGTACGCCGTCCTCGTCGCGTACGAGGAGGGGGCGATCGACCTCGACGAGCCGGCCGGGCCCGAGGGCGCGACCGTCCGCCATCTCCTCGCCCACACCTCGGGGCTGGCGTTCGACGAGAATCGGGTGACGGCCGCGCCGGGCACCCGCCGGATCTACTCCAACACCGGCTTCGAGGCGCTCGGCGACCATGTCGCCAAGGCCACCGACATCCCCTTCGCCGAGTATCTGCACCAGGCGGTCCTCGAGCCGCTCGGCATGGTCTCGACGACCCTGGAGGGTTCCCCCGCGAAGGACGGCGTGTCGACCGTGGACGACCTCGTGCGGTTCGCCGCCGAGGTGCAGGCGCCGCGGCTGCTCGACCCGCGGACCGTCCTGGACGCGATGACCGTCACGTACCCCGGTCTGACCGGCATCCTGCCCGGTTACGGTCACCAGAGGCCGAACGACTGGGGGCTCGGCTTCGAGATCCGCGACGGCAAGTCCCCGCACTGGACGGGCGCGAGCTCCTCGCCGCGCACCTTCGGGCACTTCGGGCAGGCCGGCACGTTCCTGTGGATCGACCCGGACGCGCGGGCCGCGTGCGTGGCGCTCACCGACCGGCCCTTCGGGCCGTGGGCGGTCGAGGCCTGGCCGCCGTTCACGGACGCGGTCCTCGCGGACCTGCGCGCCCTCTGACGCGGACAGGACTACGGGTACAAGGGTCTGCGGGCCCCCCGATCCACCGTTGCACGGGGCTACGGGTCTCCCGATCCACCGGTTCACGGCGCTACGGGTCCCCCGATCCACCGGTTCACGGCGCTACGGGTCCCCCGATCCACCGGTCCACGGCGCTACGGGTCCCCCGATCCACCGGTCCACGCGTCTGCGGGTCTCAGCGCTCGCAGCGGGTCGCCGGGAGGGTGCCGTCCTCGCCGGCGAGGGTCACCTCGGCCATGCCCCCGCCGTCCTCGGCGTACGCGACCGTGCACACCAGCTGCTGGACGGCCGCGTCCGACAGGTTCATGACGGGGAACGACGTCCGGACCCGGAGGATCCGGCGGCCCTCCGCGGTCACGCCGGCTTCCTCGATCGGCTCGGCGTGCGGTGCGAACCCGGATGTCCCGGCCGCCGGCAGGCCCGTCGTGAGACCGGCCGCCCTGTCGGCGTCGGCCGGTCCCGCGAGGAGCGCGGCGAGCACCTTGTCGGTGGCGACCGAGGTGCCATGGCTCTCGCGCAGCGCCTGGGTCTTCCGGTCCTCCTCCGACTCGGAGACGCCCGCGGCGGACGACGGATCGGGGAACAGCCGGCCGTCGTCGCGCGCCACCGGCGTCGGCCGGCCGTCCGGCCCGAGGAAGTAGAGCACCATGCGGAACTCGGGCGGCGGGTTCACCGCGACGGTCGCTGCGCCGCCCGCCTCGACGACGTCGCTCTGCTGGATCCCGCAGGCGGCGAGCGACACCACCCCGAGCAGGGCCGCGGCGGCGGCCGTCCGGCGCCTCACAGCGGCATCCGCACGGTGAAGACCGCCCCGCCCGCCGGGTGGTTGGCGGCCCGGACGGTGCCGCCGTGCAGCCGGACGTTCTCCAGGGTGATCGCCAGACCGAGGCCGCTGCCCGCCGAACGGGTCCTGGCCTGGTCCGCCTTGTAGAAGCGGTCGAAGACGTGCGGCAGCACGTCCGGGTGGATGCCCGGCCCCCGGTCGGCGACCTCCGTCACGAGCTCGTTCCCCTCCGCGTACAGCCTGACCGTCACCGGCGCCGCCCCGTGCCGCAGGGCGTTGCCGACGAGGTTGGCGACGACGACGTCGAATCGGCGCGGGTCGAGCCGGGCCCTGATGCCCTCCTCCAGGTACGGGACGACCTGCGCCGGGTCGGTCCAGTGCCGGTGCTGGAGGGTCTTGCGGACGCAGTCGGCGGCGTCGACCTCGTCGGTGTGCAGCTCGGCGGCGCGCGCGTCGAAGCGGGAGATCTCCATCAGGTCCTCGACGAGCACGGCGAGCTTCCCGGTCTCGGCGCTGATCAGTCGCACGGCGCGGGCGGTGTCGCTGTCGAGGCTCCCGGCGTCCTCGTCGAGGACCTCGGTGACCGCGAGCATTCCGGCGAGCGGGGTGCGCAGTTCGTGCGAGACGTCGGAGGCGAAGCGGCGGGCGCGGGCCTCGGCGTCGCGGAGTTCCGTGACGGAACGTTCCAGCTCGGCGGCGGACTCGTTGAACGTGCGGGCGAGATCGGCGAGTTCGTCGCTGCCCTTGGCGTGGATGCGGGTGTCGAGCCGGCCCCGGCCCATGCTGTGGGCCGCGTGCCGCAGTTCCCGTACGGGGCGGAGCACGCTGCGCGAGGCGATGAGCGCGGGGATCAGGGCCACGGCAAGGGCCGGCAGGGCGCCGTCGCGGGCGGCGCTGACCATGGCCTCGATGTTCGCCTCCTCGTCGTCGAGCTCCATGACGGCGTAGAAGACGAGGCCGGTGGGCTGGGCCGTTCCCTGGGTCGCGTGGGTGCGGAAGACGGCGGGGACGGCGATGGTCAGGTACGGGGTGCCGTTCTTCACGACCCGCTGGAAGCTGCCGTGCGGGGTGGCCTGCCGGCCCTGGGCGCGGGCCCGCAGCTCCGGGGTGATGACGGAGGAGGTGGGGCGGTCGGTGGAGGAGACGCGGACGGAGCCGTACTCGGCGTAGACGCGCCAGGGGCGGGGCTTGCCCTGGCGGGCGATGCCGAGGACCACCTCGCGCAGGTGTTCCGGGTCGGCGGGGAGGGTGATGACGAGCGGGTCGACCTGGTCGCGCAGGGCGGAGACGGCGGTGTCCTGGGTCTGCTCCAGGATGGCGTTGCGGGCGGCGCGGTAGGTGAGCGCGGCGGTGGTGCCGCAGCCGACGGCCGCGACGAGGAGGAAGGCGAGGACGAGGCGGGTACGGAGGCCGAAGGGGTGCGGACGTGGGCGGCGGGCGCGGCGGCGGGCCCGTCCCGCCTGCGGCTCGGTGTCGGGCTCCGGGGTCACGCAGGCCTTCACAGCGGACCGAAGCGGTAGCCGAAGCCGCGCAGGGTCTGGATGTACCGGGGTTCGCCCGGGGTGTCCTCGATCTTGTTCCGCAGCCGGCGGACGCAGGCGTCCACGAGCCGGGCGTCGCCGTGGTAGCTGTGCTCCCAGACGTGTTCGAGGAGCTGCTGGCGGCTGAAGACCTGTTCGGGGTGGGCCGTGAGGTGCAGCAGCAGCTTCAGCTCGGAGGGGGCGAGGGCGAGGCGCTCGCCGGCCTTGGCGACGGTCAGGCCTGCCCGGTCGATCGCGAGCTCCCCGTGGAACTCGACGGCGGACCGGCCGGAGCCGGGCTCCTCGATGCGCCGCAGCACGGCCCGTATCCGGGCCTCGATGACCTCGGTGCGGGCGGGCTTGACGATGTAGTCGTCGGCCCCGGCCTCCAGGCCGACGACGACGTCGAAGTCGTCGCCGCGCGCGGTGAGCATGATGATCGGCAGCTGGCTGCTCTCCCGGACCTGCCGGCACACCTGGACGCCGTTCATGCCGGGGAGCATCAGGTCCAGGAGCAGCAGGTCGGGCCGGAACTCCCCGAGGGCGGCGAGCCCCGCCTCGCCGGTGGGGGCGGTCCGGACCTCGTGCCCGCGGCGGCGCAGACCCAGCTCGACCCCTTCGCGGACGGAGGGGTCGTCTTCTATGAGGAGCACGCGGGGCATGTGTGGAGTATCCCAAGGTCGGTTCGGGCGCCCCCACGGGGCGGGGCGGGTCAGGTGCGGCGGAGGCGGAGGCGGGTCGTGGCCGAGGCGAGGAGGGCCTGGAGCTCCGTGAGGCGCAGGGGGCGGGAGAGGAGGGCGAAGACCGCCAGGATCGTCGCCGCTCCGGCGAGGCCCGCCACGACCGGCCCCGCCACTGCCGTCGTGTCCGCGGCGAACAGGCCGTAGCCCGCCGCCGGCACGGCCGCCACGAGCAGCCGGGCCAGCGCGGGGACCGCTCCGCCCGTCGCCCCGCTCGCCGTGCCGCTCGCCGCCCCGCTCGCCGTGCCGCCGAGGCGTCGGCGCAGCACGTACGCGGTGGCCGCCCAGCCCGCCCACAGGGCGAGCGAGTACGCCGCCGCCATTCCGGTGACGGCCCAGCGGGTCGGGAGGAAGTGGTACGCGGCCAGGGACAGGCCCGCGTTCAGGGCGGCGATGACCAGGTTCAGGAAGAACGGGGTGCGGGTGTCCCGCAGGGCGTAGAAGGCCCGGGTGCACACGTACTGGCCGGACAGGGCGACCAGGCCCGGCGCGAAGGCCATCAGGGTCCAGGACATCGCGCGCACGTCGTCGCCGCCGGTCGCCCCGTACCCGAAGACCAGCGTCATCAGGGGGACGGCGAGGGCGAGGAGCGCGCAGGCCGCCGGGACGACGGCCGCGGCGCTGGTGCGCAGGGCGTACGAGACGTCCCGCCGGACCCCCGCGAGGTCGCCCTCGGCCGCCGCGCCGCTCATCCGGGGCAGCAGCGCCGTGACGAGGGAGACGGTGATGATGCCGTGCGGGACGGTCCACAGCAGGTACGCGTTGTTGTACGCGGCGAGGCCCGCGCCGCCGTCCCGCACCAGGCCGCCCGCCGAGGTGGCGATCCAGGTCGTCACCCAGTACGCGCCCTGGTTCGTGAGGACGAGCAGCACCAGCCAGCCCGCGGAGCGCAGCGGGGCGGCGAGGCCGCTGCCGCGCCAGTCGAAGCGGGGCCGCCAGCGGAAGCCGGCGGCGCGCAGCGAGGGCAGCAGGGCGAGGGCCTGGACGGCGATGCCCGCGGTGGTGCCCCAGCCGAGGAGGGCGGTCTCCCCCGCGGTGAGCTCGCCGCCGTCGCTCACGGCCAGGAAGAGACCGAAGACGGTGACGGCGACCACGTTGTTGAGGACGGGGGTCCACATCATGGCGCCGAACCGGCCCCGGGCGTTGAGGACCTGTCCGAGCAGGGTGAAGAGGCCGAGGAAGAAGATCTGCGGCAGGCACGCGCGCGCGAAGGCGATCGTCATGTCCCGCTGTCCGCCCACGTAGTCGGTGTACGTGTCGACGATCAGCGGCGCGCCCAGTACGGCGACCGCCGTGAGCGCGGCGAGGGCCAGCGCGCAGAGGGTGAGGAGGCGGTCGGTGTAGGCGACGCCGCCGTCCTCGTGCTCCTTGGCGGCCTTGACGAGTTCGGGGACGAAGACGGCGTTGAGGGCGCCGCCGAGGAGCAGCATGTAGACGATGGTGGGGACGGAGTTGCCGACCGCGTACCCGTCGGCGACGAGGCCCGCGCCGAGCGCGGCGGCGACGACGGAGGCCCGGACGAAGCCGGTGGCGCGGGAGACGAGCGAGCCGGCGGCCATGAGGGCGCCGCTGCGCAGGGCGGAGGACTTCGGCTCGGGCGGCGCCTCGGTGAGCGTCGCCGTCATCGACGGGCCAGATAGGCCTGGAAGGCGCGGTACAGCGCCCCGTTGGTCGTGCCCTGCATCGGAATCTCCCACTCCCCCAGCGTCTCGACGACCTGCCCGCCCGTGCCGAGCTTCCAGCGAAGGAGCCCGTGGGCGCGGTCGTCCGGATCAAGGGTGGAGGGTACCCCGCGCAGGTCGTAGACGGCGGCGCCGAGCGCGTGGGCGTCGAGCATCATGCGCCACTGGAGGGCGTTGGAGGGGCGGACCTCGCGGCGGTGGTCGGCGGAGGCGCCGGTCTGGTACCAGACGCGGCCGCCGACGGTGAGCATGGTGTGCGCGGCGAGGATCTCGCCCTCGTGGCGGGCGAGGTAGAGCTTCATGCGACCGGGCTGCTCGGCGTTGAGGACGGCGTACTGGCGCTCGTAGTAGGCGAGGGAGCGGCCGAGGCGGAAGCCGTCGCGTTCCTCGGTGATGCGGAGCAGCCGGTAGAACTCGGGGAGGTCGGCGGCGGAGCCGACGACGACCTCGACGCCGGACTTGCGGGCCTTGCGGACGTTGCGCCGCCACTCCTGGTTGAGGCCGGTCCACAGGTCGTCGGTGCTGCGGCCGGTGAGCGGGACCTGGAAGACGTGCCGGGGCTGGGCGTCGGCGCCGTCCTCGGAGTCGCCGCCGCACTTGCGCCAGCCACGGGCGCGCAGCCGCTCGGCGACGGCGGTTCCCAGCGGGTCGACCTCGTCGGCGAGGACGTCGGAGAGCCGGCGGCCCGGTCCGGCGCCGGCCTTGACGGTGGCGGCGTTCCACCGGCGGTAGGCGGGCCCGGGTCCCATGCGGACGGCGAAGGCGCCCAGGGAGCGCAGATGGCCGAGGAGCGGGTCGAGCCAGCCGTCGAGGTCGGGGTCGGCCCAGTCGGCGACGGGCCCTTCGGGCAGGTAGGCGAAGTACTTCCGGGTGCCGGGGAAGGGCCGGAGGAGGACGAGCGCGACGCCCGAGAGGGCGTCCCCCTCCCGTCCCCAGCCGACCAGTTGGTGGTTCCATCCCTCCTTCACCTGGGCCCAGGAGGGGAGTTGGAGGAAGCTGGGCCCCTCCGCGCCGGAGCGGGAGTCGAGGAACGCGCGGTACGCGTCGGGGGTCACGGGCCCGAGCCTGACCGGTCCTGCGGGGGCGCGACGGTCGGCGGGTGCGGCCGTCACGAGCAGCGCTGACACAACGGGAGCCTCCTTGTTCCGCCCCTCGGTGGTGGGGCGCACAGCAGGCTCACAGCCGAATTCGACGGTTGCGCGCGGCGTTTGTGACCGGACGATGACCGTTCTGCCGCAGCCGCCGTCACAGAGGCGTCCGGCGCCCCGGGGGTGCTCGGTGGCGGCCTACAGTCCAGGACATCCCACCCTTTCTCCCTCACACCGCGGAGGTCTTCCGTGCTGCCGATACGCACCTCACGTCCCGCCCTGGCGGTCGTCGCGCTGACCGTGTCCCTCACCGCCTGCACGGCCCAGGCGGCGGACGGGGGCTCGTCCGGGGCACGGGCCGCGGCGTCCGACGCGCCCCCGGCGAAGGTGACGGTCGTGAAGAAGACGGCCGGCAGCCCGGTGACGGTGACCGCTTCCGGCGGCACGCTCGCGGCGGTACGGGTCGTCGACGCCGACGGCGGTGTCCTGGAGGGCCGTACGGACGCGGGCGGTACGAACTGGACCTCCGACCGCAAGGCGGTGCCCGGCACCACCTACACGGTCGAGGTGACGTCCCGGACCGCCGGCGGCGAGGAGTCGACCAGCCGGTCGTCCTTCGCGACCCCGGAGCCCGGGAAGGTCAACAAGCTGACCCTGGCGCCCGGCAAGAACACCACCGTCGGCATCGCCCACCCCCTCTCGATCGTCTTCGACCTGCCGGTCACGCGGAAGGCGGACGTGGAGAAGCAGCTCAAGGTCACCACCTCGAACGGCACCGAGGGCTCCTGGGGCTGGGTCAAGGACTACTCGGGTCGCGACCGGGTGGACTGGCGGCCGCGGGAGTACTGGAAGCCGGGCACGAAGGTCACCCTCGAAGCGGACCTCGACGGCACGGACTCGGGCGGCGGCTGGTTCGTACGGGACTACCGCACCGGCTTCACCGTCGGCGCGGCGCAGGTCGTGAAGGTCGACCTCGACGCGCACCGGCTGAGTGTCGTGCGGGACGGGCGGACGGTCCGCACGATCCCCGTCTCCGGCGGCACGCCCGGCGGCGACAAGCGGTCCTGGCGGGGGACGGCCGTGCTGATGGCGAAGGAGGGCACCATCAACATGAACTCGGAGACGGTCGGCCTCGGCGACGCCTACAACAAGGACGTCGACTACTCGATGCGGCTGACGTGGTCGGGGATGTACGCGCACGCGGCGCCGTGGAACGCGGCGTACTTCGGCAAGGAGAACCACAGTTCCGGGTGCATCGGGATGAGCGACGCGAACGCGGCGTCGTTCTACGCGTCGGTGAACGTGGGTGACCCCTTCGAGATCTCGGGGCGGGAGACGAAGGGGACCGTGGCGGAGGGGAACGGGTACGGGGCGTGGAACGTGCCGTGGCCGACCTGGAAGTCGAAGAGCGCGCTGCGCTGACGCGGCCTGCCCGCCCGGACCCGCGCCCGCGTGGGGGCGGTGCCCCGCTGCCGTGTGGGCAATCGTCCCGCAGGGCGATGGGGGTCCCCCCTGCTCGAGCGAAGCCGAGAGCTTGGGGGAGGGTGGGCACTCGGGACGGCGCCCTCGGCGGCGTCCGCGTTCCGGGCCTGGACCCGCACCCCATGTGCACCGAGCGGGTGGTGCGGGTTCAGGCGCGGGAGCCTCTGGCGCCGGCAGGGGCGCCGTTCCGTTGTGCCCACCCGTTCCGCCCTGGGGGCACCTCCCGGACGAAGTCTGGGGGAGGAACGCATGCCCACAACGGGGGGCCTACTCGGAGCGCATCTGCCAGATCAGGCACTCCGTCGGGGTCGTCGCGTGGACGTTCACCGGGCCCTCCCCCGTCAGCCTCGCCGCGTCCCCCCGCACCAGCTCCTCCCCCGCCAGCCGCACCCCGCCCCGTACCACGTGGACGTACGTGTGGTCCGCGGCAGGCAGCGTGGCGGACTCGTCCGCGTCCAGGCGCGCCACGCGGAGGACCGCTCCCGCCGCCGGGACGTCGTAGCCGGCCCCGACGTCCCGTACCACCTCGTACGAGGGCGTGCCGCCCGGCTCCCGCGGGGCCAGCCACATCTGGACGAAGACCAGCGGGACCGTGCCGTCGTTGCGTTCGACGTGGCGGACGCCCGCCGCCGAGCTGAGGTGCTGGAGGTCCCCGGGGCGGACCACCGACGTGTGCCCCGTGCTGTCGGCGTGCGTGAGCTCGCCCTCCACCACCCAGGTCACGATCTCCGTGTGGGAGTGGGGGTGCTCGTCGAAGCCGGCGCCCGGCGCGAGCCGCTCCTCGTTGCAGGCGAGGAGCGCGCCGAAGCGGAGGTTCTCGGGGTCGTAGTACGGCCCGAAGGACAGGGCGTGCCGGGTCTCGATCCCGGCCGCCGGGTCGCCCCCGGGGTAGCGCTCGCCGGCGCGCTGGATGCGTATCACGCACGTACCGTAGCCCCGCCCCCGCACGCCGGCGTCCCGATAAGGCAGTCTTGTCCCCGTGCCTGAACCCGTGAACGCCGCCCATCCGCACGCCGCGACCCTGAAGCGCCTCGAACAGTCGTCCGGGCGGCTCGCCGCCGGCGCCATCGCCCGCATGGACGAGACGCTGCCGTGGTACCGCGCGATGCCGCCCGAGAACCGGTCGTGGATCGGTCTGGTCGCCCAGGCCGGTATCGCCGCGTTCACCGAGTGGTTCCGGCACCCGGAGACCCCTCAGGCCATCTCGACGGACGTCTTCGGCACCGCGCCCCGCGAGCTGACCCGCGCGATCACCCTGCGGCAGACCGTGGAGATGGTCCGGACGACCATCGAGGTCATGGAGTCGGCCATCGAGGAGGTCGCCGCCCCCGGGGACGAGAGCGTCCTCAGGGAGGCCCTGCTCGTCTACGCCCGCGAGATCGCCTTCGCCACCGCCCAGGTGTACGCGCAGGCCGCCGAGGCCCGGGGCGCCTGGGACGCCCGGCTCGAATCGCTCGTCGTGAACGCGGTGCTCTCGGGGGAGGCCGACGAAGGGGCCGTCTCCCGCGCCGCCGCGCTCGGCTGGAACTCGCCCGACCACGTGTGCGTCGTCCTCGGCACCGCCCCCGACGGGGACAGCGAGCTCACCGTCGAGGCGATCCGCCGCGCCGCCCGGCACGCCAAGCTCCAGGTCCTCACCGGCGTCCTCGGCGACCGGCTCGTCGTCATCGCCGGCGGCAACGACAATCCGCTCGCCGTCGCGAAGGCGCTGATCGGGCCGTACGCGCCCGGGCCCGTCGTCGCCGGGCCCGTCGTGCCCGACCTGCTCGCCGCGACCCGGTCCGCCCAGGCAGCCGCCGCAGGGCTCAAGGCCTGCTCGGCGTGGCAGGACGCGCCGCGGCCGGTTCTGGCGGACGATCTCCTCCCGGAGCGCGCCATCGCCTCCGACCCTTCGGCACGCGAGCAACTGGTGGAGGAGATCTACAGACCGCTGGAGGAGGCGGGCTCGGCGCTGCTCGAAACTCTCAGTGTGTATCTGGAGCAGGCGAGCAGCCTGGAGGGCGCGGCCCGGATGCTCTTCGTCCACCCGAACACCGTGCGCTACCGGCTGCGACGTGTGACCGACGTCACCGGTTGGTCACCCTCCGATGTTCGCTCCGCGTTCACGCTGCGGATCGCCCTCATCCTGGGACGCTTGGCCGACGGAGATCCGCAGTCCTAGACTTTTGTCGAACACCAACAAATCCCCCGACGGTTCTTCGTCCCTGTCCCCACGGGCGCTCGAAGCCGTCCCCAAGAGAAGGTGTGAGGGTGCTCGTACTCGTCGCTCCCGGCCAAGGCGCCCAGACGCCCGGCTTCCTGACCCCCTGGCTCGAACTCCCCGGCGCCGCCGACCGCCTCGCGGCCTGGTCGGACGCGATCGGGCTCGACCTCGTCCACTACGGCACGAAGGCGGACGCGGACGAGATCCGTGACACCGCCGTGGCACAGCCCCTCCTCGTCGCCGCCGGCCTGCTGTCCGCGGCCGCGCTCGGCGACGGGAACTCCGCCGCCGAGTCGGCGCGCGTCGCCGGCGTCGTCGCCGGTCACAGCGTCGGCGAGTTCACCGCCGCCGCCTTCGCGGGCGTCCTCGACGACGAGGCCGCGCTGCGCCTCGTCCGCACCCGTGGTCTCGCGATGGCCGAGGCCGCCGCGATCACCGCGACGGGCATGTCGGCGCTGCTCGGCGGCGACCCCGAGGTCACCGTCCCGCACCTGGAGAAGCTCGGCCTGACCGCGGCCAACGTGAACGGCGCCGGCCAGATCGTGGCCGCAGGCACCCTGGAGCAGCTGGCCGCCCTGGAGGCGGACAAGCCCGAGGGCGTCCGCCGGGTCGTCGCGCTCAAGGTCGCCGGCGCGTTCCACACGCACCACATGGCCCCGGCCGTGGCGAAGCTGGAGGAGGCGGCCAAGGAGCTGTCCCCGGCCGCCCCGACCACCCGCTACGTCTCCAACAAGGACGGACAGGTCGTCACCGACGGCGCCGAGGTCGTGGCCCGCCTGGTCGGCCAGGTCGCGAACCCGGTCCGCTGGGACCTGTGCATGGAGACCTTCCAGGAGCTCGGCGCGACGGCGCTGATCGAGGTGTGCCCCGGCGGCACCCTGACCGGCATCGCCAAGCGGGCCCTGCCGGGGGTGGCCACGGTCGCCCTCAAGACTCCCGACGACCTGGACGCGGCCCGTACGCTCATCGCCGAGCACGCGGCCGTCTGACAAGGAGTGTCGAGGAACATGTCGAAGATCAAGCCCAGCAAGGGCGCCCCGTACGCGCGGATCCTCGGTGTCGGCGGCTACCGCCCGACCCGGGTCGTGCCGAACGAGGTGATCCTCGAGAAGATCGACTCGTCCGACGAGTGGATCCGCTCGCGCTCCGGCATCGCCACCCGCCACTGGGCCTCCCCGGAGGAGACGGTCGCCGCCATGTCGGTGGAGGCCTCGGGCAAGGCCATCGCCGACGCGGGGATCAACCCGGAGCAGATCGGTGCCGTGATCGTCTCCACGGTCTCGCACTTCAAGCAGACCCCGGCCGTCGCCACCGAGATCGCCGACAAGATCGGCGCCGGTAAGCCGGCCGCGTTCGACATCTCCGCCGGCTGCGCGGGCTTCGGCTACGGCCTGACCCTCGCCAAGGGCATGATCGTCGAGGGTTCCGCCGAGTACGTCCTCGTCATCGGCGTCGAACGGCTCAGCGACCTGACGGATCTGGAGGACCGCGCGACGGCCTTCCTGTTCGGCGACGGCGCCGGCGCCGTGGTCGTCGGCCCCTCGGACGAGCCGCACATCGGCCCCACCGTGTGGGGGTCCGAGGGCGACAAGTCCGAGACGATCAAGCAGACCGTGCCGTGGAACGAGTTCCAGGTCGGCGACGTGTCGAAGCTGCCCCTCAACCAGCAGGGCGAGATCAAGTTCCCCGCCATCACGCAGGAGGGCCAGGCGGTCTTCCGCTGGGCCGTCTTCGAGATGGCGAAGGTCGCCCAGCAGGCGCTGGACGCCGCCGGCATCTCGGCGGACGACCTCGACGTCTTCATCCCGCACCAGGCGAACATGCGGATCATCGACTCGATGGTGAAGACTCTGAAGCTGCCGGAGCACGTCACGGTCGCCCGTGACGTGGAGACCACCGGCAACACCTCGGCCGCCTCGATCCCGCTCGCGATGGAGCGGCTCCTGGCGACCGGGCAGGCGAAGAGCGGCGACACCGCGCTCGTCATCGGCTTCGGGGCGGGTCTCGTCTTCGCCGCGACGGTCGTTACCCTCCCCTAGGCACTCCGGACCTTCCGGAAGCCGTTTTCCTCAGTACAGACACAAGAAGGAGCGCCACATGGCCGCCACCGAGAAGGAGATCGTCGACGGTCTCGCCGAGATCGTCAACGAGATCGCCGGCATCCCCGTCGAGGACGTCCAGCTGGACAAGTCCTTCACCGACGACCTGGACGTCGACTCGCTGTCCATGGTCGAGGTCGTCGTCGCCGCCGAAGAGCGCTTCGACGTCAAGATCCCCGACGAGGACGTCAAGAACCTCAAGACCGTGGGCGACGCTGCCGCCTACATCCTGAAGCACCAGGACTGATCCGGTCCTCGCTGACTCGGTTCGCCACCCGGCGGTGGCGCCGTATTTCGACCATCACACACGTGGAGAAAGAATTCCTGTGAGCTCGACCAATCGCACCGTGGTCGTCACCGGTCTCGGCGCAACCACACCGCTGGGTGGCGACTCCGCATCGACCTGGGAAGGTCTGATCGCGGGACGCTCCGGCGTCAGGCCCCTCGAGGGCGAGCGCTTCGCCGAACTGCCCGTCAAGATCGCGGCCCTCGCCGCGGTCGACCCCGGCGACGTGCTGCCCCGCCCGCTGGCCCGCAAGCTGGACCGCTCGGCGCAGTTCGCGCTGATCGCGGCCCGTGAGGCGTGGGCCGACGCGGGCTACACCGCCCCGGCCGGTGAGGACGAGAAGATCGCGCCCGAGCGGCTCGGCTCCGTCATCGCCTCCGGCATCGGCGGTGTCACCACGCTGCTCGACCAGTACGACGTGCTGAAGGAGAAGGGCGTCCGCCGCGTCTCCCCGCACACCGTGCCCATGCTCATGCCGAACAGCCCCTCCGCGAACGTGGGCCTTGAGGTGAACGCCCGGGCGGGCGTCCACACCCCCGTCTCCGCGTGCGCGTCGGGTGCCGAGGCGATCGGCTACGCCGTCGAGATGATCCGTACCGGCCGTGCCGACGTGGTCGTCGCCGGCGGTACCGAGGCCGCGATCCACCCGCTGCCGATCGCCGCCTTCGCCAACATGATGGCGATGTCCAAGAACAACGACGAGCCGACGAAGGCCTCGCGTCCCTACGACACCGGCCGCGACGGCTTCGTGCTCGGCGAGGGCGCGGGTGTCGTGATCCTGGAGTCCGAGGAGCACGCGAAGGCGCGCGGCGCCCGCATCTACTGCGAGGTGCTCGGCCAGGGTCTGTCGGCCGACAGCCACCACATCGCGCAGCCCGAGCCGACCGGCCGGGGCATCGCCGCCGCGATGCAGAACCTGCTGGACTCGACGGACCTCAAGCCGTCCGAGGTCGTCCACCTCAACGCGCACGCCACGTCGACGCCGCAGGGCGACGTCGCCGAGATCAAGGCGCTGCGGAAGGTCCTGGGCGACGACCTGGACCACGTCGCGATCTCCGCGACCAAGTCGATGACCGGTCACCTCCTGGGCGGCGCGGGCGGCATCGAGACCGTCGCGACGGTCCTGGCCCTCCACAACCGCCTGGCCCCGCCGACGATCAACGTCGACGAGCTGGACCCGGACGTCGAGGCGGACATCGTCCGCGACGAGCCCCGCGAACTCCCGCAGGGCACGATCGCCGCGATCAACAACTCGTTCGGCTTCGGCGGCCACAACGTGGTGCTGGCGTTCCGTACGGTCTGATCCGCGACTGAACTGTGAGGCCCACCCCCTGGTCGGGGGTGGGCCTTTCTCGTGGGTCAGCGGAGGGCGAAGGCCGCCGGTTCGCTCTGGAGGAGGATCTGGTTGAGGACGACGTGGCCGCCTGGGACGGGGACCAGCTCCGGGTGGATGGAGACCGTCGGCCGCTTGCCCGCGTCGGGTGCGAGAACCTTGCGGACCTTGCCCGTCGAGCGGTCGAGGAGGGTGACGGAGGCGCCGAACCCCAGGTAGGCGACGCTGCCGTCGGGCTCCGCCGCGAGCGCCATCAGCTGTTCCTCGCTGTGGTGCGCCCAGACCTTCCGGCCGTCCTTCAGGGAGTACGCGACGACCGTGCTGGGCGAGATCGAGTCCTTCTCGGCGAAGGTGATGAGGAGGCCGTCGAGGACGAGCGGCCTGACGGTACGGCCGTCGGCCACGCTCCAGAGGGCGGAGAGGGCGCCCTCGGGGCCGGTGAGCGGCACGGTCGCGGTGGGGGCTCCCTCGTCGTCGAAGCCCAGGAAGGCGTGGGTACCGCGGGCGTCCGCCTCGTCGACGTCGACGACGAGCGGGGAGACGGAGACCACCGACGCCGTGGCCGCCGACTCGACGGGCAGGTCCCGGGTCCACCGCTGGTCTCCGGTACGGGTGTCCAGGGCGACGAGCCGTGCGCCCTTGCCGCACTGCTCGACGAGGCGGGTACGGGTGGCGTCGGCGTCGAGCGCGAGGACCGTGCAGTCCTTGCCGAGCCGGCGCTGCCAGCGCTGTTCTCCGGTCTCGGTGGACCTGGCCCGTACGGCTCCGTCCTCGGCGGTGACGGCGGTGGCGCCGCCGACGGCGAGCGCGCCGCCGTCGAGACCCTCGCCGCCGAGGTGCCGCTTCCACAGGACCTTGCCGTCCGAGGCGCGGACGGCGAGCAGGGCCGCGCAGGGCTTCTCGTAGCGGCCGTGCGCGACCAGGCCCACGCCCTCTGCGGTCTGCGGGGACATGGCGCAGAACGCCTCGCGTGGGGGCGCGGGCACGCTCCAGCGGAGGGAGCCGTCGGCGGAGTCGTAGGCGAAGAGTCCGTCGATCCGTCCGTGGGCGACGGTGGGACCGAGGCCCCAGGAGCCGACGCCCTTGTCGCCCCTCTGACCGGCGGCCGGGACCACCCACCTGACGGAGGGCTTCGCGTCGGAGGACGCCGAGGGTTTCGCGTCGGAGGACGCCGAGGGTTTCGCGGGTGCCCCGGCCTCGGTGTCGTCCCCGGCCGTGAGCGTCCAGATGCCGCCAGCGAGGAGGGCGAGCGCCCAGACCACGGCGGCGGCGACGAGCGAGGACCGGCCGGGCCGTACGGATTTCACGGCAGAGACCGCGTCCCGTACCTCCTCCGGGGCCTCGGAGGCCGTACCGCGCCGCCGTACCGCGAGGAGCGTCGCCCCCACCACCCCGCACCCGAGGGCGCACACGAGGGCCGCCCAGCCCGTCGGCCAGGCGCCGCCGATGACACCCGCCCCCAGGAAGACCGCCGCCGCGCCGAACGCAGCGCCCGGTATACCGTCACGCATCGCTTCTCTCCCCACCCGGCGCGCCCCCTGCGCGCCCGCGCGGGAATCTACAACGCGCTGGTGAAGCGCGTCAGACGACCTGGTGCAGCCAGCGGACGGGGGCGCCCTCGCCCGCGTACCGGAAGGGTTCCAGTTCGTCGTCCCAGGGCTTGCCGAGCAGCTTGGCGATCTCCGCCTCCAGCTGGGTCTCGCCCTGCGCGGAGCGGGCGAGGGCGGCCCGCAGCCGGTCCTCGGGGATCAGGATGTCCCCGTGCATGCCGGTGACGGCGTGGAAGATGCCCAGGTCGGGGGTGGCGCTGTAGCGCTCGCCCTCGGCGGTGGGGCAGGGCTCCGCGGTGACCTCGAAGCGGAGCATCTGCCAGCCGCGGAGCGCGGAGGCGAGTTTGGAGGCGGTGCCGGTCTGGCCCTGCCAGGAGAACTCGGCTCTCCAGGTGCCGGGGGACGCCGGCTGGCGGATCCAGTCGAGCTGGACCCTCGCACCGAGGACGCCCGCGACCGCCCATTCGACGTGCGGGCACAGCGCGCGCGGTGCGGAGTGTACGTACAGGACTCCACGTGTCGTCACCGGGACCTCCAGTGTGGGACGAGGTTCGCCTTGCCCAGCGGCCTCAGTAAACAGCATCAGGAGCAGAACATCGCAAACCCTCTAAAAGGGGACAGCATGTGACGTGATGTAATTTACCGGAGCCGGTTGGCGAAGGCGCCTCTGGTTCGACGGGGGAAAAGCTACCGTGCCGCACCGTCATCGGTGTGACGTACGGTCGGTCCGGGGGCCGGTGGACACGAAGCTTTCACCCGCCAGGACGCCGAAGGAGGGGCCGGGGATGCGCGGCCGAGGCCGATTTCGTACCGCTGTCGCCACCGTGACGGCCGCGCTGCTGTGCGGCGGGCTGCTCTCCGGCTGCACGGCCGGGGCCCCGGCGGCGAAGGCTCCCTCGGCGAGACCGGTGCCGAAGCCGGCCCCGTTGTGGGACGTCTCCCCCGCCTCCGTCGCGGCCGTCGGCGACTCCGTGACCCGCGCCTTCGACGCCTGTTCGGTCCTGTCGGACTGCCCGGAGGTGTCGTGGGCGACCGGCACGGACACCGCCGTGAACAGTCTGGCGCTGCGGCTGCTCGGCCCGGAGAAGGTGGCCACCCGCAGCTGGAACCTGGCGAGGACGGGCGCGCGGATGGCGGAGCTCCCGGAGCAGATGGCCGGGGCGGCCGCCGAGAAGCCCGAGTTGGTGACGGTGATGATGGGGGCGAACGACGCCTGCCGGGCCACCCCGGACCTGATGACCCCGGTGGCCGATTTCCGTGCCTCCTTCGAGTCGGCCCTCGCCCGGCTGCGGGCGGGCGCGCCGAAGGCGCAGGTGTACGTGGCGAGCGTGCCGGACCTGAAGCACCTGTGGTCGACGGGGCGGGTGAGCCCGATGGGGCGCAAGGTGTGGAAGCTGGGGATCTGCGGGGCGATGCTGGCGGACGCGGAGGACCTGGGTCCGGCGGCCGAGCGGCGGCGGGCCGCGGTGCGGGACCGGGTGGTGGCGTACAACGAGGTCCTGGAGCAGGTCTGCGCGAAGGACGCGCGCTGCCGGTACGACGGCGGGGCGGTCTTCGGGTTCCGTTTCGGCGGCGGGCAGTTGAGCCCCTGGGACTGGTTCCATCCGAGCAAGGACGGGCAGGCGCGGCTCGCGGAGCTCGCGTACCGGCGGATCACGAAGGAGTGAGGGGCCCCGGGGCGGTTGTCAGGTGCCGCCCCGGGGCCGGTCATGAGGCTCTGGTCAGACCTCCAGGGCGGCCGTCAGGCGACTGTCCGTCAGGGAGTGCGCGGCGATGACCTCGTACGCGCCCGCGACGGACGTCCAGGCGTGCCGGTCCTCGTCCCAGATCTCGAAGGCGCGGCGGGGCAGCGCGATCTCGGTCTCGACGGTCTCGCCGGGCGCGGCCTCGACGCTCGCGAAGCCGGCGAGCCAGCGGACGGGGCGCTCGACCCGGTCGGAGACGGGCGCCAGATAGATCTGGACGGTCTCGCGGCCCGGGCGGTCGCCGGTGTTGGTGAGGCGGACGGTGACCTTGTCGGGGGCGGCGACCAGGGAGTCGTACGACCAGGTGGTGTAGCCGAGGCCGTGGCCGAAGGGGTACGCGGGGACGGCGCCGGCCCTGTCCCAGGCGCGGTAGCCGATGAAGACGCCCTCGGTGTAGTGCAGTTCGCCGTCCGTCGGGGTGACCTCGGTGACGGGCGCGTCGGCGAGGGCGACGGGCCAGGTGGTGGGGAGGCGGCCGCCGGGCTCCTCGGCGCCGGTGAGGACGTCGGCGAGGGCGGCGCCGCCCTCCTGGCCGGGGAACCAGCCGAGCAGGACCGCGGCCACGTCCTCGCGCCAGGGCAGTTCGACCGGGGAGCCGGCGTTGACGACGACGACGGTGTTCGGGTTGGCGGCGGCGACGGCCCGTACGAGGTCGTCCTGGCGGCCGGGGAGGGCCAGGTCCTTGCGGTCGAAGCCCTCGGACTCGACGCGTTCGGTGGTGGCGACGACCACGACGGCGGTGTCGGCGGCGCGGGCGGCCTCGACGGCCTCGGCGATCAGTTCGTCGGGGTCACGGCGGGGACCGAGGTGGACGAAGGAGAACATGACGGCCGGGAGCGGGGCCGCGAACTCCTTGTCGAGGGTGTGCAGGAGGGAGACCTCGACGGTCTCGCCGGCGGTGAGCGTGACCTTGGCGCGCTCGACCGGGGAGCCGAAGAAGGCCTCGAAGGGGTCGGTCTCGGGGCCCATGACCTGCACGCCGTCGAAGACGGTCTTTCCGGCGACGCCGAGGGTGAAGGCGCCGAGGCCGCGGGTGCCGAAGGCGTGCTCGCCGGACTCGCGCGGGGTGAAGGTGCCGACGACCTCGATGGAGGCGAGGGCTTCGTGGGTGACGCCCTCGGGGAGGTCGTCGCCGATCCACTGGACCTGGCCGTTGGGCAGGGAGCCCTCGCCGATGACGTTCCCGGCGGCGTCGCGGCAGCGGGCGCGGAGGGTGAAGCCCTGATCTGCGGGCGCGAGTTCCTCGCTGGGGTCGGCGCCGACGGCGTAGCTCAGCGCACCCTCGGGGAGCGCGGCGGTGAGGCCGTCGAGCGGGGAGACGACGTGGTCGGGGAAGACCTGGGCGGAGCCGCCGCCGAGGACGCGGGCGTCGCGGGCGGCGGCGCCGGAGAGGGCGACGGTGCCGTTCTTCAACGGGAGGGCGTTCTCGTTGCGTACGAGGACGAAGCCGCGGCGGGCGATCTCCCGGGCGAGCGCGTCGCCGTCGATGGCGGCCGGGTCCTCGGTGACGACCGGCGGGGCGCCTTCGAGGGCGCCGACGCGGGCGGCGAGCCGCAGCACGTTGCGCACGGCGGTGTCGACGGCGGACTCCTCGACCTCGCCGGCGCGGACGGCGGCGGCGAGGGCCGGGCCGTAGACGGTGTCGGGTCCCGGCATGGCGACGTCGAGACCGCCGGTGATGTCGGCGGTGGTGGAGCGGGCGGCCATCCAGTCGGAGACGTTGTAGCCGTCGAAGCCCCACTCGCCGCGCAGGACCTCGTTCACGAGCTGGTGGTGTTCGGTCATCGTCACGCCGTTGACCTGGTTGTAGGCGGTCATGATGCCCCACGGGCGGGCGTTCTTGACGATGGCCTCGAAGGGGGCGAGGTAGAGCTCGCGGAGCGCGCGCGGGGCGATCCGGTTGTCGACGGTGAAGCGGTCGGTCTCGGCGTCGTTGGCGACGAAGTGCTTGACGGTGGTGCCGACGCCGCCGTCCTGGACGCCCTGGACGTAGCCGGTGCCGATGGCGCCGGTGAGGTACGGGTCCTCGCTGTAGGCCTCGAAGTGGCGGCCGCCGAGGGGCGTGCGGTGCAGGTTGACCGTGGGCGCGAGGAGGACGTGGACGCCCTTGCGGCGGGCTTCCTGGGCGAGGAGGCGGCCGGCCCGGCGGGCGAGCGCGGGGTCCCAGGTGGCGGCGAGGGCGGTCGGGGACGGCAGGGCGATCGACGGGTCGTCGGCGGTCCAGCGGACGCCGCGGACCCCGATGGGGCCGTCGGACATGACCAGGGACTTCAGGCCGATCTCCGGCAGGGCGGGCAGGGACCACATGTCCTGGCCCGCGAGCAGCCGGGTCTTGGCGTCCAGGTCGAGCTTGCCGAGCGCCGCCTCGACGACCGCGTTCCTCACGGTCTCCGCGCTGGTCTCCGCCATGGCCGTACCTCCTCGTTGACGTACTGGATGACCCCGATGCGCCCATCGTGCACCCACCTACCTGTAGATCGGTAGGTGACGTAATCATTCCGTTACTTGCCTGCCTTCGAGAGGGGGTACGGTCCTGTCGGACGAACCTGCGGAAGGGGGCCCCGGCGATGGTGCGGGCCAGAAGCGAGGAGCGCCGCGCGGACATCCTGCGCGCCACCCTCGAAGTGATCGCCGAGCGCGGTTACCGGGGCGCCACCCTCGGCGCCGTCGCCGAGCGCGTCGGGCTGACCCAGCAGGGGCTGCTGCACTACTTCCCGACGAAGGAGGCGCTGCTCGTCGCCGTCCTGGAGGAGCGGGACCGCTGGGACACCAGCGGAGGCCGGGACCGCGAGGGCTGGCGGCTCGACCTCCTGGAGTCCCTCGTCGAGTACAACGCGATGCGGCCGGGGATCGTGCAGACCTTCTCCGCACTGCTCGGCGAGAGCGTCACCGACGGGCATCCGGCGCGGGAGTTCTTCACCGAGCGGTACGCACAGGTGCGGGCCAACATGGCGGACGTGCTGCGGCTGGAGTTCGGCGAGCGGCTGCCCGGCGGCCTCACCCCGGAACGGGCGGCGCCGCTGCTCACGGCGGTGATGGACGGCCTCCAGTACCAGTGGCTCCTGGACCCGTCGTCGGTGGACATGCCCGGCGCCTTCCGGGACTTCCTGCGGCTGCTGCGGGGGGACTAACGGACGATCGCCGCCAGGTCCGCGCCGAGCAGGGCCGGGTCCTCGGTCAGCAGGTGGTGGACCGCCTCCAGGACGGGGAGCTTCGCCGCCGACGTGGCCAGGGCGACGTCCTTCGCGGCGAGGGCGACCGGGAAGTACGAGCCGGTGGCGGTGGCCCGGCCGACGGCGCCGGCGAGGGGGCCCGCGCCGAGGGTGCGCAGCGCGAGCTCGCGCGGCAGGCCGAGGGCGCCGGCGAGCGCGAGGGCCTCGGCGACGAGGGCGACCCCGCCGATCGCGGCGTTGATGAGGACCAGCTTGAGGGCGGCTCCCGTGCCGGGCCCGCCGCAGGGCGTGACGGCGCCGAGCCGGTCGAGGACGGCGGCGACGGGCGCGGTGTCGCCGCCCGCGAGGATCATCAGCTCTCCGGTGGCGGCCCGGTCGACGCTGCCCATGACGGGCGCGTCGATCAGGGTGACCCCGGCGGGGAGCCGGGCGGCGAGGGCGGCGACGGTGTCCGGGCCGACCGTCGAGGTGTCGACCCAGTGGGTGCCGGGGCGCAGCGCGGGGATCAGCTCGTCCGCGACGGCGAGGGCGGCGGCCGGGTCGGCGAGCATCGTGACGACGACGGCGGCGTCCCGGACGGCTTCGGCGGGGGTCGCGGCGCGGACGGCGCCGTCGGCGACGAGGGCGTCGGCCTTGGCGGCCGTGCGGTTCCAGACGGTCAGGGGGTGTCCGGCGTCGAGGAGGCGGCGGGCCATGGGCAGGCCCATGGAGCCGAGGCCGAGGAAGGCGGTCTTCTGCGGGGTGTGGGTCATGTCCTCGACGCTAGGACGAGCTCCGGTATGCGACAAGCGAGGGTCTAGCATGCTTCCCATGCCTGCTGCTCATGGCTCTTCTCATGGCTTGTACGAGGTGTTCCTCGCGGTCGCCCGCGCGGGCTCCTTCACCGCCGCCGCCCGGCTGCTCGGCTATACGCAGTCCGCGGTCTCGCGGCAGGTGCAGTCTCTGGAGGACGAGGTCGGTGCGGAGCTCTTCGAGCGGCTGCCGCGCGGGGTGCGGCTGAGCGAGGCGGGCCGGGTGCTGGTTCCGCACGCCGAGGCGGTCCGGGACCGGTTGGCCACCGCCCGGGCGGAGTTGGAGGCGCTGCGCTCCCTGGGCGGCGGACTGCTGCGGCTCGGCTCCTTCTCCAGCGCCACGGCTGCCCTGGTGCCCCGCGCGCAGGCGGCGTTCCGGGAGCGGCATCCAGGGGTGACGGTCAGCCGGGTGGAGGGGCCCTCCGTGAAGCATCTGCGTCTGGTGGCCGCCGGGGAGGAGGATCTCGCGGTGGTCAGCCCGCCCCGGGACGCTCCTCCGGCGCCGGGCGTGACGCTGCACCACCTCCTGGACGAGCCGATGCTGGTGGCGCTCGCACGGGGGCACGCGCACGCGGGGCGGCGGGCGGTGCGGCTCGGGGAGCTCGCGGAGGAGGAGTGGATCGTCGGCAACGAGCGCCTGGAGGACACCCTGTTCCGCCCGGCGGTCGCGGCCGGGTTCCGCCCGCGCACCGGGCTGCTGGCCCACGACTGGATCGCGAAGCTGGGCGCGGTGGCGGCGGGCCTGGGCGTCACGCTCGTACCGGCGCTCGCGGCGGCCTCGGTCCGCCCGGACGTCGCGCTCGTCACGATCCACCCGGAGGACGTCCCGTACCGCCGGATCTGCGCGGCCACCCCGCCGGCCCCCACGGTCGCGGCGGACGCCTTCCTCGCCGTCCTGCGCGGGACGGCCCGGGAGCTAACAGACTCAACCCCATATTGACCCTTACAGGCGGGCGCGAGATGATGGCCGCCATGTTCGTCGCAGCCACCCAGTTCGCCCCGGTCGCCGGGGACATCGACGCCAACGTCCGTGCCATCGCCGACCTGGTCCGGGCGGCCGGGGCGGAGGGGGCCCGCGTGGTCGTCTTCGCCGAGCTCTGCCTGACCGGGTACGAGCCCTCCCTGATCCGCGACACCCCCGCGCTGGTCCTCACCGAGGACGACCCCCGACTCGACCCCGTACGGGAGGCGTGCCGGGCCGCCGGCGCGGCGGCCGTGGTCAACGGCCCCGTGCGGACGGGCGGTTCGGGCGCCGGGATCACCACGCTCGTGATCGGCCCCGACGGCTCGCTCCTCGCCCGCTACGACAAGCAGCACCTGTACGGCGTCGAGGCCGAGGTCTTCGAACCGGGCGCCGCCGACGGGCGGTTCACGCTCGACGGGGTCCGCTTCGCCCTGGCCACCTGCTACGACAACCGCTTCCCCGAGCTCGCCGAGCGGGCGGCGGCCGACAACTGTGCGGTGTACCTCGCGAGTTCGGTGCTCGGCTCCGACAACGACTCCTTCGAGAAGGTGTATCCCGCGCGGGCCCGGGACTTCGGTCTGCACGTGGTGCTCGGCAACGTCCTGGGGCCCAACGAGGACGGCATGGGCTGCGGCCTGGCCGGGGCCTGGGGCCCGGACGGCGGGCGGATCGCGGACGCGGGCGCCGAGGAGCCGGGGTTCGTGCTCGCCGAGGTGGGCTGAGCACGGAGGAAGGGCCGGACGGCCGTGGGACATACGACCGTCCGGCCCTCCGGGGCGGCCGCCACGGAACCCCCGGTCCGTGACGGCGCCCCCGCTCATCCCCTTACGGGGCGCTCAGGCCCAGCGTGTACGAGCCGGAGCCGCTGTACGCGTGGACCACGTACCGGTAGTAGCCCGCTGTGCCGTAGTAGCTGGTGTCCTCGTCGGCGGTCGCCGTGCCGCCGACGGCCACGTCCGCCCAGGTCGACCCGTTCCACTTCTGCAGGTACAGGTCGAAGTCGGCGCCGGCCGGGCCGCGCAGGCAGCCCACGTGGGTGCCGGAGGTCGCCGAGTAGTAGTACGAGCCGTCCGGCTGGGCCTCGGCCGCGCCGTCGGTCAGCGAACCCTGGTACGTGTACTCGGTGTTGTCACAGCCGGTGGGCGGGGTCGTCGTGCCGACCGACAGCTGGTAGGTGACCGTGTGCGTGGCGGAGCCCGTACCGGTGACGGTGATCGGGTACGTGCCGTTGGCGGTGCCCGCCGCGACCTGCACGGTCATCGTGGACGAGGAGCCCGAGGTCACCGAGGCGGGGCTGAAGGAGACGGTGACCCCGCTCGGGGCGCCGCTCGCCGAGAGCTGCACGGTCTGCGCGCTGCCGCCGGTGGTGGAGGTGTTCACCGTGGAGGTGACGGAGGCACCCGGCTGCACCGAGCCCGAGGACGGGTTCAGGGCGAGCGAGAAGTCCGGGGTCGTGGTGCCGCCGCAGTCCGTCTCACCGGACTGGGCCGGCACGCCGACCGCGTTCCAGGCCGCCTTCACCGCGTTGCACTCGGCGCTGCCGTACGTGTTCTTGGCGGCGCTCAGGGTCGCCTTGCGGGCGGCCGGGTGGTTCCAGGAGGAGGTCTTCATGAGCAGGGCGCCCATGAAGATCTTGCCGGCCTTCTGGATGCCGATGCCGGTCACGGAGGACGGACCGCCGGAACATATCGGGCTGCTGGGCTTGCCGCCGCCCGGGTTGGAGCCCTCGGCGAGCAGGTAGAACCAGTGGTTCTGCGGGCCGGCGCCGGCGTGGACCTCGGTGCCGGAGGTCAACTGGGTGTAACAGTTGGGGTCGTTGTTGATGAGCGACGGGTTGTACATGTTGCGGATCGGCTGGTTGTTGCCGGTGAAGTTCAGCTTCTCGCCGACCGTGTAGTCCGGGGTGTCGTTCGGGTTGTTGGCGTAGTGCTCGGTGAGCGCGCCGAAGATGTCGCCCGTCGACTCGTTCATGCCGCCGTTCTCGTTGGACGAGCCCGAGCTGCCCGGCGTGCGGTCGAAGATCTCGTGGCCGTACTCGTGCGCCACGACGTCGATGCCGGTGAGCTGCATGCTGCTGTTCTGGTTGTGGCCGTACGTGGTCTTCGTGCCGTCGTAGTACGCGTTGACCTCGCCGAGGCCGGCGCGGGCCGGGACCATGCCGCCCTGCCCGTTCTGGCCGTTGTAGCCGAACCACTCCTTGAGCATGGAGTGTTCCTTCTGCGCCGCGTACATGATGTCGACGCAGGCGGTGACCAGGTCGTTGGCGCTGCCGTTGCCCCACGGCGAGGAGCCGGTGTAGGCGCTGCCGTTCTGGCCGCCGCACTTGAAGCCGCCGCGGCTGGTGTCGGTCATGG
Source organism: Streptomyces sp. NPDC002825 (assembly GCF_040295385.1). Taxonomy (NCBI): domain Bacteria; kingdom Bacillati; phylum Actinomycetota; class Actinomycetes; order Kitasatosporales; family Streptomycetaceae; genus Streptomyces; species Streptomyces sp. NPDC002825. Next base: position 25,161 of record NZ_JBEOVH010000036.1, on the reverse strand, counting down.
AGGTGGCGGCGGTGTCGATGGTGACGTTGCCGTTGTGGTAGCCGCGGCCGTCGGCGTGCAGGATCTTGTCGGTGGCGCGGGCGACGGCCCCGGTGCGCGCGTCGACGAAGGTGTCGAGGGAGCTCGGGGCGGACCCGGCGGTGCGGCCGATGACCAGGGTGTGCCAGGTGAGGACGGCCTTGCCGCCCTGGAGGAGCACGGTCAGCTCGGGGGTGCTCGCGCTCTCGACGGAGGCCAGCTGCCCGCGGGCGGTGGCGAGGGCCGCGTCGGCCGTCACGGTCGCCTTCGTGGAGAGCCGGATCGCGGGGGCCGGGGCGCCGGTGACCTCGCGGACCTTGCCGGAGCTGTCGGAGACGACGACCGCGTCGCCGCCGACGACCGGGAGGCCGCGGTAGGTGCGCTCGTACGAGGCGTAGTACAGGCCGTTCGCCCAGGGGGTGACGGACGTCCGGACGAGGTCCTCGTCGGCGCCGTGCCGCAGCTCGTCGAGGCCGCTGCTCGCGGCCCGGTCGGCGGCGGCGAGGGCGAGCGCCTTGCCGTGGCCCGGGGGTACGGGCTGGGCCTGCGGGGTCGCCGCGGTCGCCGGTCCGACGAGGGCGGTCGCGAGGCTCGCCGAGAGCGCCAGGGCGGCCACGGCCGCCGTGAGTCTGGTCGGGTGCAACGTCGTGCTCCGTTCAAGGGTGGGGGAGACGGATCGTCGCGCCGAGTATGGGCGTGGACATGGCGAGTTCGGGACATCTCACGCGGCATAAGACGCGGGTTATGGTGCAGACCAGGGACCGCTGCGTACGCTGCTGAAATGCAGCTGGAGTTGAGGCATCTCGAAGCCGTCTGCCGGATAGCCGAGGCGGGAAGTCTGGGGCGGGCCGCCGGTCGGCTCGGGGTCTCGCAGCCGGCCCTCTCCGCGCAGCTCCGCCGCATCGAGCGGGTCGCGGGCGGGGAGCTCTTCCTGCGCGGCCGGCACGGCGTGGAGCCCACCCCCCTGGGCGAGTTCGTGCTCTCCAAGGCGCGGCTCGTGCTCGGCGAGATGGACGCGCTGGCCGCCGGGGCGCGGGCCGTCGCCCCGCACACGCCGCTGCGGCTCGGCTGCATCCTGCTCGTCCTCGTCGACCGGCTCCTCGGAGAGCTGGAGCAGGTCATGGCGGGGCAGGACTTCTCGGTCACCGTGGAGCACTCGGCGACGACGCTGACCCGGCAGCTCGGCGCGGGACGCTACGACGCCGTGCTGTACGGGGAGGTCAACGACCACGAGGTGCCGCTGCCCGAGGGGACGAGCGCCCGCACCCTGGTCCCCAAGGAACCGTTCTGCGTGCGGCTCTCGGCCGCGCACCCGCTGGCCGGCCGGGAGCGGATCGCGCTCGCCGAGCTCGCCGGCGAGTCCTGGATGACGCTGGTGGAGGACGACGACGGCGGCCCCGAGGCGCTGGTCGCGGCCTGCGAGAGGGCGGGGTTCACGCCCTCGCTGCGGCACCGGGTCGCCGACCGCAAGATGCACTACGACCTGATCGCGGCGGGCCGGGCGATCTCGATGAGCCAGCCGACGGCCCCGGCGGCGGAGGGCACGGTCCTGCGCCCGATCGAGGGCGATCCGGTGACGGGCCGGATCCGGCTCGCCTGGAACCGGGCCGCGGTACCCGCCCCGCAGGCGGAGCTGCTGTACGGGGCGGCGGCCCGCGCCTATCTGGCGAACGTCGACAACAACGCCTTCCACCGGGCCTGGTGGGACGCGCGTCCGGAACTGCACCCGACCTTCTGAGGGGCCGGGTGCGTCACGGGACCTGCTCACGTCCGCGAGGACGAAGACCGGCTGCCGGCTCTCGTCCTGTCGTCCGAGCCCAGCTCACCGGTGCCTTCAGCGAGGGAGGTGATGCACCTGCTGGTCGCCGCCGAAGGAGGGAAGGTCGCCGCCCTCGTGGTCGTTCTCGTCGGCGTCGTCGTCGCCGGATGTCTCACCGCGCAGGTCACGGGCCATCAGGGTGGCTCCGGCGACCGCGCCCGGCATGAGGAGGACGGCGACGAACGGCACCAGGAAGGCGAGCGTCAGCGGAACGCCGAAGCCGAGGGCGGCCAACCGGCGCCCGCGCAGCAGCCGCAGCCGCTCCTTCAGCTCGACGCCCCGGCGCTGCAGCGCGACGGCCGTCAGCTCCTCGGCGAGGAAGAAGCCGGAGACGCAGAAGCCGATGGCGGGGACGACGGTCTGGCCGACGACGGGGATGAACCCGCAGGCGAAGAGCAGGACGCCGTAGAACGCCACCCGCAGCAGGACCCGCAGGCTGTCACGGGCCGAGATCCACAGCTCGCGCCAGAGCGGCAGGCCCGACTCGGGCACCTCGCCGCCCTCGCTGCGGTCGACCTCCTCGGACAGCGACTCGTAGAAGGGCTGGCCGACGAGCAGGGTGACGGCGGTGAAGGTGATGACCGCGAGGAAGAGCCCGAACGCGAAGACGAGCGCCGTCAGGGTGCCGCGGAAGAGGTCGAGCCAGGGCGAGGACCAGTCGTCGGCGAACGGCGTCGCCCACGCGGCCAGGTCGTCGGCGCCGTAACCGAGGCCGACGAGCGCCCCCGCGTAGAGGACGAGCGTCACGAGTCCGGGCAGCAGCCCGAAGCCGAACCACCGACCGTGCTGTCCGACCCACTTCTGGCCCTGCAACAGGTATCTGAAACCCACCCCGAGATCACGCATGGGGAAACCCTAACCGTCGGTCGTACGGAAGGACTCCAGGGCCGTGTCGAAGTGACGGCGGGCCTCGGCGGCGCGGCTCACCGGGGCCGATGCCCACAGGTCGTAGAGGGTCCCGGCCTGCTCCCAGCAGAGGTCGACGGTGTGCCGCGGGCCCTCGGCGCGGGTGAAGCCGTCCCAGGTGAACTCCCAGCGGGCGGCGGGCAGCCCCTTGTGCCGCGTCTCCTCGACCGTGGCGTCGCGGTAGCCCTTGTTGGTGCCGGGGCCGGCCGCGTCGGCGGTACGCATCACCCCGATCGCCCCGCCGGACGGGATCGCGCGGATCCTGATCCCGACCCAGACGGCCCCGTCGCCCGTCGTGTAGAAGACCCGCTCGCCGTCGGTCGAGCGGCGCGCCCCGGCGGGCACGTCGAGGGCGAAGCCGCGCTCGTCCCGGACGGCGGTGTACCCGGCGGGTACGGGGGCGGGCGCGGGCGCCGCCGATGAGCTCCGTGCACCGGTGGGCGAGGGTCCCGCGCCCGCGGGCTGCTCGTCGCGGCCGGCGAGCAGCACGGCCACCGTCACCGCCCCGACGGAGGCGGCGACGGCGGCGGCGACGAACGGCAGTGCGAGCCCGCCGCGGCGGGAGGGGCCTGCGGGGGCGGCGGCGTGGTGCCGTGGTTCCGGGGCGGTGTCCCGGGCGGTCGGGTGGTGGGGGTCCGGCGCCGGCTGGGGCTCGGCCGCGCAGGCGGCGAGCAGGCGGCGGGCCCCGGCGGCATCGAGACGGCGGTCCGGGTCGCGTTCGAGGAGGCCCCGGACGACGGGGACGAGCGGTCCCATCCGTTCGGACGGCCGGATCTCCTCGTACACGATCGCGTGCAGGACGGCGCCGATGGAGTTCCGGCGGAACGGGGACGTGCCCGTCGCCGCCGCGCACAGCAGGGCGCCGAGCGACCACAGGTCGGAGGCGGGTCCCGCGTCCTCGCCGCGCATCCGCTCCGGCGCCGTGTACTCGGGGGTCCCGATGAAGACGCCGGTGCGGCTGAGGGTCGTCGCGCCGGGGAGGCTGGCGATGCCGAAGTCGGTCAGGACGGCCCTGCCGGTGCCCTTCTCCAGGAGCACGTTGGCGGGCTTCACGTCCCGGTGCAGTACGTCGCGGGCGTGGGCGGCGGACAGCGCGTCGAGCAGGTCGAGCCCGAGCCGCGCCGTTTCGCGCGGGGACAGGACCTCGCCGGCGGCCAGCCGGTCGGCGAGCGAGCCGCCGTCGACCAGCTCCATCACCAGGGCGGGCTGCCCCCGGTGCTCGACGACGTCGTGGACGACGATCACGTGCGGGTGGCGGACCTGGGCGACGACCCGGGCCTCCCGCAGGGCGCCCGCCGGGTCGGCGCCGGAGTCGAGCGCGAGCGTCTTGACGGCGACCTGGCGTCCGAGGAGCTCGTCGGTGGCCCGCCGGACGACACCCATGCCGCCCTGGCCGAGCAGCTCGCCGAGGCGGTACCGCCCGCCGATCAGCTCGTGATCGGCCTGTTCCGACCCGTCGTACGCCACCACTCGTTCCCCCTGTCCGCAGGACACGGACATGATGCCGCAGCGCCTCCGGACACGGCGAGGGCCGCACCCCGGTCGGTCGGGGTGCGGCCCTCGCGCGGCGCGTCCGTGACTCAGACGGCGAGCTCGACCATGATGTTGCCGCGGGTCGCCTTGGAGTACGGGCAGACCTGGTGGGCCTTCTCGATCAGGCTCTTGGCGGTCTCGGCGTCCACGTTCGGGATGGTCGCCGAGATCTTGACGATGATGCCGAAGCCGTCGTCGTTCTTGCCGATGCCGACCTCGGCGGTGACCGTCGAGCCGGACACGTCGGCGTTCTCGTTCCGGGCGACGACACCGAGGGCGCCCTGGAAGCAGGCGCTGTAGCCGGCCGCGAAGAGCTGCTCGGGGTTGGTGCCCGCGCCGGAGCCGCCCATGGCCTTGGGCGGGTTCACGACGACGTCGAGCTGACCGTCGTCGGTGGCGACGCGGCCGTCACGGCCGTTCTCGGCGGTGGCGACGGCGGTGTACAGGACGTCGGACTGCTGAATCGACATGCTGTTGTCTTCCTTTTTCCGTTCGCCGCGACTCGCGCCCACGATCGCGACGGCTGAGGGAAGACTAGCGGGTCGCCGAGACGATCATCTTTCCGGTGTTGTCGCCGCGGAGCAGGCCGAGGAAGGCGTCCACGCCGTTCTCGATGCCCTCGACGAAGGTCTCGCGGTGCTTCAGCTCGCCCGAGGCCAGCCAGCCGCCGACCTCCTGGACGAACTGGTTCTGCAGGCCGTAGTGGTCGCCGACGAGGACGCCCTGGAGCCGCAGCCGCTTGCCGATGATCATCGCCATGTTGCGGGGTCCCGCGACCGGCTCGGTGTCGTTGTACTGGGCGATCATGCCGCAGATGGTGGCGCGGCCGTGCACGTTGAGCGAGGAGATCGCGGCTTCGAGGTGGTCCCCGCCGACGTTGTCGAAGTAGACGTCGATGCCGTCCGGGGCGGCCTCGCGGAGCTGGTCCTTGACCGGGCCGTTCTTGTAGTTGAAGGCGGCGTCGAAGCCGAGCTCCTCGACGAGGAACTTGACCTTCTCGTCGGAGCCGGCGGAGCCGATGACCCGGGAGGCGCCCTTGAGCTTCGCCATCTGGCCGACCTGGCTGCCGACGGCGCCGGCCGCGCCGGAGACGAAGACGGCGTCGCCCTCCTTGAAGGAGGCGACCTCGAAGAGGCCGGCGTAGGCCGTGAGGCCGGTCATGCCGAGCACGCCGAGGTAGGCGGAGAGGGGGGCGAGCGCCGGGTCGACCTTGGTGGCGCCCTTGGCGGGGACGTCGGCGTACTCGCGCCAGCCGAGGCCGTGCAGGACGTGGTCGCCGACGGCGAAGCCCTCGGCGTTGGAGGCGACGACCTCGCCGACCGCGCCGCCGTCCATGGGCTGGTCGAGCTGGAAGGGCGGGATGTACGACTTCACGTCGTTCATCCGGCCGCGCATGTACGGGTCGACGGAGAAGTGCAGGTTGCGCACGAGGATGCGGCCCTCGGCCGGCGCGGCGACCGGCGTCTCGCGCAGGGCGAAGTCCGCCGGCACGGGCCAGCCGTGCGGACGGGCGACGAGGTGCCACTCACGGCTGGACGCGGGAAGAACGGACATGAGCACGGCCTCCAGGTAAAGCTTGACAACACAAAAGGTTCACTGCCTGAAACAACCATGCGCCTGGATATTTCATGTTGTCAAGTATCCGGGTAGACTGAGGCTCATGGCCACCTCACCCACGGACCCCCTGACCCTCGAAGTCGTCGAGCTGATCGGCACGGTCGTGGCGCGCTACTACGACGAGTACGAGCAGGCGGCCGCGCAGCACGCGCTGACCGGCGCCCAGGCCCGCGTCCTCGGCCTGCTCTCGCTCGACCCGCTGCCGATGCGCCGCATCGCCCAGAAGCTGAAGTGCGAGCCCTCCAACATCACCGGGATCGTCGACCGCCTGGAGGCGCGCGGCCTGGTCGAGCGCCGGCCCGACCCGGACGACCGGCGGGTCAAGCTGGCCGTCCCCACCGACGAGGGCCGGGACACCGCCCGCCGGCTCCGCGAGTCCCTCGACTTCGCGCGCGAGCCGCTCGGCGAGCTCTCCGAGACCGAGCGGACCCTGCTGCGGGACCTGCTGAAGCGGATGCTGGGCGTGGACGCGGAGCAGCCCTAGGCGGTCTCTTTCGGATCTTGCCGGTTAAGCCCGCGGCGTCTGGTGCCTGGGGTCTCCCCAGGCCCGCCAGGGCCGAGGGGACACATCGCAAGGCGGAGGGTCGCCCGATTACTGGACGTACTTGGGCGGGCCCGACAACGCGGCGAGGTGCGGTGCCAGGCGTCGCGGGTCAGGCAAGATCCGAAAGAGGCGGCCTAGACGCACCACCAGAGGAAGCGGGTGCACGTCGGCTCCGGGCTCGGCGTCGGGCTCTGGCTCGGCGTGGGGCCGGTGGTCGCGGGGGCGGCCGTGCCGGGCGTGCCCGAGCCGGTCGGCGTCGGGCCGCTCGCCGTCGCGGACGTGGTCGCGCTGGGCGGGGCGGGCGGGGCCGCCGGGCCGGTCGTCGTCGGGGCGGGAGCGGGGGAACCCCCGGTTCCAGGGCCGGAGCCCGTACCCGTACCCGTACCGGAGCCCGTACCCGTACCCGAGCCGGAGCCCGAGCCCGTGCTCACCTGGCGGGGGCGTGCGGGGACGGCGCTCGGCGCGTCCGTCGCCGGGGACGGGCTCGTGCCCTCCGGGGTCTCCGAGGTCTCCACGGGTCCGGGAGACATCGGGGTCTCGGTGACCTCCAGCTCCTCGACCGCCGTGGCGGCGCCGTCCTGCGGCGGCTCCTCCAGGGCGAGCTTCGCCAGGCTCAGCGTCCCGGCCGCGAGGACCAGGCCCACCGTGCCGACCAGGACCGTACGACCCCGGCGCGAGTGCGAGCCCCTCCCCCGTCGCGCGGCGGAGCGCCCCCGCGAGGCGGCGCGGCGGCCGCCCGGGGCGGGGCGGGGCGGTTCGAGGACGTCCAGCTCGTAGACGTGCTCGGGCGCGGGCCGGTCGGGCTCGTCGGGGTCCGGGGGCGCGTCCGGGGGCGCGTGAGCGTCGGGCGCGTCCGGAGTCCCCGGCGTGTCGTAGATCGCCGGGCGCGTCGGGTCGCCGTACACGGCGGGGCGGGCCGGCTCGCCGTACACCGAGGGTCCGTTCGGCGCACCGTACGGATCGCCGTACGTCGCGGGCACGCTCGGCACGCCGTACGGACCGCCGTACGTCGCGGACCGGTTCGGCGTCTCGTAGATCGCGGGCCGGGTCGGCCCGCCGTAACCGTGGTCCGGGGTGTGGACCGGTATGTGGGGGGTCTCGTACCGCAGTTCCTCGACGGGAGTCCCGCACCCGGCACAGGCGAGGGCCCCGTTGAGATGCCGCCGGCACGCGTGGCAGTAGTCCATGGGGCCCGCAGGCTATGCGGCCCGGTACGGCGTCAGGTAGGCGCGGAAGTGAGGATCCTGTGTGGAAACCGCAGGTCGTCGGCGGTGCGCCGTGAATCTCCCGCTTCGGGAGGGATGGCCTCCGCGTCGCCCCTCACCCGGAGTGGGGACACCGACACCGCCCGCACCGGACCGGCTCGGGCGGGGGCGCCCCGCCGCGCACGGGAGCCCTCCGCCGACACCCCGCCGCTCGCGCTAGCAGCCCTCGCGCCGACACCCCGCCACCCGTACCGGAGCCCTCCCGCCGACACCCCGCCACCCGCGCCGGAGCCCTCCCGCCGACACCCCGCCACCCGCGGCCGGAGCCCCCGGGCGGCGCAGCCCAGCGCGCGCCGCGACCCGGACGGTCGGACGATGCGAACAGGACCGCGAATCGCGACCCGCCTCGCCCGTGCCAGCACCGCACTCCGGAGGATCCGCCGTGACCGTCAGCCTTGAGCAGCTGCGTCGTTGCCATGTCGCCGTCGACCTGGGTGCCGCCCGCACCCGGGTCTACGTCAAGGGCGCCGGACTCGTCGTCGACGAGCCGAGCGTCGCCGCCGTCAACACCCGTACCGGAGCGCTGATCGCCGTCGGCGCCCTCGCCGAGAAGATGACCGGCCGCACCCCCGACTACATCCGGGTCGTGCGCCCGGTCTCGGGCGGCACGGTCGTCGACATCGAGATGGCGCAGCGGATGCTCCGTCACCTCCTCGGCGAGAAGCTGCGCCGCCAGCTGCGCCGCAAGCCCCGGCTGCGCGCGGCGGCCTGCACCCCGCACGACAGCGATCCACTGGCGCAGCGCGCCGCCGTGGAGACCCTCGTCGGCCTGGGGGCCCGCCGGGTCGAACTGGTCGACACCCTGATCGCGGCGGCCGTGGGCTGCGGGCTGCCGGTCGAGCAGCCGACCGCGACCATGATCCTGGTGTGCGGGGCGGCGACCACGCAGGTCGCGGTGCTGTCGCTGGGCGCGATCGTGACGGCGGAGCGGATGCCGGTCGGCGGCGACGCCATCGACCACGCCGTCATCCAGCACCTGCGCCACCACCACGAGCTGATGCTGCCGAGCCAGTCGGTGCGTCCCCTGCAACTCGCCCTCAGCGGGAACGGGCTGACCACGCAGGGACCCGCCTGGACGGAGATCCACGGCCGGGACGTCGCGACGGGCCTGGCCCGTTCGGTGACCGTCGACACCGCCGCCGTACGGGACGCGATCCACACCCCGCTGACGGCGGTCCTCGACGGCATCGGGAAGGTGCTGCGGGACTGCCCGCCGGACCTGGTGGCCGACCTCGCGGACCGCGGGATCATGATGGTCGGCGGCAGCGCCCTGCTGCCGGGCCTCGACCAGATGCTGCGCGAGGCGACCGGGATGCCGGTGCACATCGCCGAACGGCCGGACGTGTGCGCGGTCCTGGGCCTCGGCGCGATGCTGGAGGGCAAGGTCCAGCCGATGGTCCTCGACCCGCTGGCGGAGCGTGACCCGCTCGCCGACGACGACGTGGACTGAAGCACACAAACAGGATGTTTCGTACGACAATGAGACCATGACGATCATGGACGAGGGCACCGACGACGACACGGAGACGCCCCGCCTGCCCATGCTGCTCGAAGCGGTCCTCAGTGTCGGCACGGACCTCGAACTCCGCACCACCCTCCAGCACATCGTGGACTCCGCCACCGAGCTGACCGGAGCCCGCTACGGGGCGCTCGGGGTCGTCGACCCCGAGCGCCACCGCCTCACCGAGCTCTTCACCTCCGGCATGACACAGGAGGAGCGGCAGCGGATCGGCCGGCTCCCCGACGGCCGCACCGGGCTGCTCGGCGTCCTCGTCCAGGACCCGCAGCCGCTGCGGCTCGACGACCTGACGGCCGATCCGCGCTCCGCCGGCGTGCCCGCGGGCCACCCGGAGATGCGCACCTTCCTCGGCGTCCCGATCCGGGTGCACACCCAGGTCTTCGGCAATCTGTACCTCACCGAGAAGCGCGAGGGCGGCTTCACCGACGAGGACCTCGCCCTGCTGCGGGTCCTCGCCTCCCAGGCCGGGATCGCCATCGGCAACGCCCGGCTGTACGAGACCGCCCGTCAGCGGGAACGCTGGATCGAGGGCGCGGCCGCGGTCACCACGGCCCTGCTGACCGGCGCCCCCGCCGAGAACGCCCTGACGACCGTCGCCGAGCAGGCCCGCATCCTCGCCGACGCCTCGGCCGGGGTGGTCCTCCAGCCCACCGAGGAGGGCGGGATGGAGATCGTCGCCGCCTCCACGACGGACGACCCGGGGGACCTGGTCGGCACGACGATCGCGCCCGGCTCCCCCGTCCTCGCCCAACTCCTCGGCGGGGAGCCGGTGTTCATCGAAGACTCGGCGACGGACCCCCGGATGACCACCCATGTGCGGTCCCGCTTCGGCCCCTCGATGATGCTGCCGCTGCAGAGCGGCGGGAAGCTCATCGGCACCCTCGCCCTGCCCCGGCGGCGCGGCGGCGCGCCCTACTCGGCCGTGGACCGGCTGCTGGCCTCGCAGTTCGCCTCGCAGGCGGCGCTCGCGCTGGTCCTCGCGGACGCGCGGCACGACCGGGAGCGGCTCGCGGTCTTCGAGGACCGCGACCGGATCGCGCGGGACCTGCACGACCTGGTGGTGCAGCGGCTGTTCGCCACGGAGATGATGCTGGAGTCCACCCGGCGGCGGGCCGCCGGCTCCTCCGACGAGGACGCGCTGCTCGGCAGGGCCGTGGACGAACTGGACTCGACGATCCAGGAGGTCCGGACGACCATCTTCGCCCTCCAGCAGCCGCCGGCCGACGCGCCGGCCTCCTTCCGGGGGCGGGTGCTGCGCGAGACCGGCGGCGCGGCGGCGCTGCTGGGCTTCCAGCCGTCCGTGCACTTCTCCGGCGCGGTCGACACGCTCGTCGACGAGGCGACGGCGGACAAGCTCCTCGCCGTCCTGCGCGGGGCGCTCGCGGCGGCGCACCGGCGGGCCGGGGTCGGCGCGATCACGGTCGAGGTGTCGGCGGGCGGGGGCGGCGCCCGGCTCCACGTGGAGGACGACGCCGTGCCCCCCGTCACGGTCGACTGGCCCTGACCGCCCCCGTACGGAGCAGTCCGGCGCGCCGGACACCGCCCCCGGATCTTGACTGATTCCGTGACCACCGAGACCAAGCCGCCGACAGCGGCGGCCTACCGCAACCTGGTGATGGCCACGATCGGCTTCACGCTCACGTTCTGGGCGTGGGACCTGATCGCGCCCCTCGCGAGCTGGTACGGCGACCGGCTCGAACTCAGCTCCTTCCAGCAGTCGCTGCTCGTGGCGGTGCCGGTCCTGGTCGGTTCGGTGGGCCGCATCCCGGCCGGGGCGCTGACCGACAGGTATGGGGCGAAGCTGATGTTCCCGCTGGTGTCGGCGCTGACGATCATCCCGGTGCTGCTCCTGATCGTGGTGAAGGACAGCTACGGTCTGATGCTGGTCGTCGGCTTCCTCCTCGGCCTCGGCGGCACGACCTTCGCCATCGGCATCCCGCTGGTCAACTCCTGGTTCCCGCCCGCCAAGCGCGGCCTGGCGCTCGGGGTGTTCGGCATGGGCATGGGCGGGGTCGCGCTCTCCGGCTACTTCACGCCCCGGATCGCCAAGCACGGCGAGAACCTGCCGTTCCTCGTGGTGGCGATCGCGCTGGCGGCGTACGCGACGCTGGCCGCGTTCCTCATCACGGACCGCCCGGACCGCCCGGTACCGACGGCGTCCCTGGCGACCCGCCTCGGCTCGGCGGCCCGGCTGCGCGTGACGTGGGAGCTGTCGGCGCTGTACGCGATCGGGTTCGGCGGGATCGTGGCGTTCGGCGTCTACCTGCCGACGTATCTGAAGACCTGGTACGAGCTCGACCCGACGGACGCGGGCACGAAGGCGGCCGGGTTCGCGCTGGTGACGGTCGTGTTCCGCCCGATCGGCGGCTGGCTCTCCGACCGGATCCACCCGGCACTCGTCACGGCGGTCGCGCTCGGCGTGGTCGCCCTCCTCGCCGTCGTCCAGGCCTTCGACCCGCCCCTGTACCCGGGCGGCACGACGGCCCTCCTCATCATGGCCGCCGGCCTCGGCACGGCGAGCGGCTCCGTCTTCGCCCTGGTCTCCCAGGTCACCCCCCAGGCGAAGGTCGGCAGCGTCACCGGCATCGTCGGCGCGATGGGCGGCCTCGGCGGCTTCCTTCCGCCGCTGGTGATGGGCGCGATCTACAGCGCGAAGGGCTCGTACTCGATCGGCTTCATGCTGCTGTCGGACCTGGCGCTGGCGGGGTGTGTGTACGCGTACGGACGGATGCGCGGGATCCGCCCGGGGGGCGAGGAACCGGACCCCGAGCGGGCCAAGGTCACGGCGGGCCGCCCGTAGGGGGGACTCCTAGCCACCCACTCCCAGGAAGCGCAGGACGGCCAGTACCCGGCGGTGGTCGGCTTCCGCCCTGGGGAGATCGAGCTTGGCGAGGATGCTGTTGATGTGCTTGGCGACCGCGCTCTCACTGACCACGAGCCCGGCGGCGATGCCCGCGTTGGAGCGGCCCTCGGCCATGAGGGCGAGCACGTCCCGCTCGCGCGCCGTGAGCCGGTCCAGCGGATCGTTCGACCGGCGAACCAGCAACTGGGCGACGACCTGCGGATCGAGCGCGGTTCCACCGTCCGCCACCCGCCGCAGCGCCTCGACGAACTCCTCCACGTCCGCGACCCGCTGCTTGAGCAGATACCCCACACCACTGGTGTTGGCGGCGAGCAGGTCGGCCGCGTAACGCTCCTCGACGTACTGGGAGAGCAGCAGCAGGGCGGTCGACGGCCGGCTGCGCCGGATCGACAGCGCGGCACGCACCCCCTCGTCCGTGAATCCCGGCGGCATCCGGACGTCCACCACGGCGAGGTCGGGCCGGTGCTCCTCGACGGCGTCGAGGAGGCCCTGCGCGTCACCCACCTCGGCGGCCACCTCGAAGCCGGCCATCTCCACCACCTTGACCAGACCCATCCGCAACAGGACGGAGTCCTCGGCGATCACCGCACGTCGTCCACGGGGCTCCTCCTGCCCCGCACCCCTCAGTTCTGACACGGCAGATCCACACTCATCATGGTCGGTCCCCCCACCGGGCTGCTCATCCGGAACGTTCCGTCGACGGACCGCACGCGCTGGGCGAGCCCCGTCAGGCCGCTTCCCCTGCCGGGGTCGGCGCCGCCCAGGCCGTCGTCCGCGATCACCATCCGCAGTATCCCGCCCAGCAGGGTGACCGTCACATCCGCCCGGGTCGCCTCCCGCGCGTGCTTGGCGACATTCGTCAGCGCCTCGGAGACCACGAAGTAGGCGACCGCCTCCACCGCCGGCGCGATGCGCCGCGGCAGGTCCGCGCGCAGCCGCACGGGCAGCGGGGCGCGGGCCGCGAGCCCCGACAGCGCCGCGTCGAGGCCGAGTTCGTCCAGGACGGCGGGGTGCAGCCCCCGCACGAGACTGCTCAGCTCCTCGATCGCCTCCTTCGCCTCCCGGTGCGCCGCGTCGATCACCTCGCGCGCCTCCGGCGGCAGGTCCACCAGCGTGGCCTTGGCGATGCCCAGGTTCAGCGCCAGCGACACGAGTCGCTGCTGCGCGCCGTCGTGCAGATCCCGTTCGATGCGCCGCCGTTCCGCGTCCGCCGCGTCCACCGCGCCCGCCCTGCTCTCGGTGAGGTCCTCGACCCGTCGCGCCAGGTCCTCCTCCCTGCTGCGGCCGAGCAGGGTGGGGACCACCTGGGTCTCCCAGCGGACGAGGGCGGCGGCCAGGTAGGGGACAGCGGCCAGCACAAGCAGTCCCACGACGGAGATGTAAGCGGCCTGCGTGGCGTATTCGGGGTGCTTCAACCGCCATTTCCAGGGGATCGCGTAGACCCACACCGTGGTCAGGGAGAGAGCGAGTCCGGCCGGGATCAGCGCCGCCACCACCGCTTCGAGCGTGCCGAACAGCGTCCCGGCCAGGGAGTGGTAGGCGAACTGCCGCCACGGCCGCCGCAGTCCGGGGCGGGGGATGTCGACGCCGAGCAGCCGCCGGAATCGCCAGCGCTGGGCCGGGGTCAGCGCCGGCACGCAGACCGCCGTCAGCACGAGCGCGAGGCTCAGGACGTACGGCGCGCTGCTGTCGTTTCCCGCGACGATCTCCCACACGAGGCCGAAGTCCACGAACAGCAGGAACCCCATGAGGAGGTGGAGCGGCACGCCCAGAGCGAGGAACGAGGTGTCGCGCGTCAGTCGGGTGAGCGCCCGCCGCAGCCGGGGCCGGATCTTCATGATCCCACCGTAGGCGCCGGTCCCGCGGCCTGCCATGAACCTGTCGTCCGGCAGGAAGGTACAACCAGTGCCACCCCAGGACGGACAACAGTGTTACTGACTCCGGAGACCGGAGACCGGAGGGTTGATCACGAGCCCGACGGCCGGGTTCATGACACCGGAAGAGACCTCCGACGTGGCCCTCACCGCCCTCATCTCCCCTACTGCCAGGCACAGTTGCCCATCGACCGACACCGCCCACGACTCCTCCGGCCCCGGCCGGACCCGCCGCCGGCAGGGCCGGGTGCTCATGGGCGCGGGACTCGCCCTGCTGCCCTGGCTCGGCTACCTCGCCGGCACCCTGCCACCCGCCGAGGCCGCCGCCTGGGTCACCCTCGATGCCCTGGAGGCCGCCGCACTGCTCAGCGCCGGCAGCCGTCTGTCGCGCGGTGACGCCCGTCACCGCGCGCCCGCGGCCGCCGCGGCGGTGCTCCTCCTGGCCGATGCCTGCATCGACCTCGCCACCTCGGCCACCGGACCGGAACTGGCCGTCGCCGTCGCCATGGCCGTGGCCGCGGAACTCCCCCTCGCGGCCCTGTGCGCGGTCATCGCCGCGCGCCCACCGCGCAGTTGTCGCCGGCCCGGGTCATCGGGCACGCCACGCCCGCGGCACGGGCAGAATTCCTCCTGGTAGCCCCTGCCGTCGACGACCCGAGGAGTACGACCGGTGAGTGCGCTCATCCCCGCCCTGCAGAACCCGTCCGACCGCCCCGCCCTCCGCGTCGGCGCGGACGCCCTCACCTACGGCGAACTCGCCCGCGCCGCCTCCGCCCTCGCCACCCGCATCCGTACCGCCCGGCGCGTGGCCGTCTGGGCGACGCCCACCGCTCGTACCGCCGTCGCCGTCGTCGCCGCCCTGCTCGCCGGCGTCCCCGCCGTTCCGCTCAACCCCCGTACCGGGGAGCGGGAGCTCGCGCACATCCTCGGGGACAGCGAGCCCGACGTGGTGCTCGCGGGGCCGGGCGACGAGCTGCCGACCGCGCTCCCCCGCATCGACGTGGAGCTCACCGGGCCCGCAGCGGCAGCCTGGCCCCCCGTCGGCCCCGAGGAACCCGCCCTCGTCGTCTACACCTCCGGCACCACCGGCCCCCCGAAGGGCGTGCTGCTCTCGCACCGGGCCGTCGCCGCCTCCCTCGACGCGCTGGCCGAGGCCTGGGCCTGGACGGAGGACGACGTCCTGGTGCACGCGCTGCCGTTGTTCCACGTCCACGGGCTCGTCCTCGGCATCCTGGGCCCGCTGCGCCGCGGCGGCGAGGTCCGGCACCTGGGGGCGTTCTCGGTGGCGGGTGTCGGGCGCGAGCTGGCCGACGGGGGGACCATGCTCTTCGGCGTACCGACGATGTACCACCGGATCGCCGACGCCCTCGACGAGGACCCGGACCTCACCGCCGCCCTGGCCGGCGCCCGGCTCCTCGTCTCCGGCTCCGCCGCGCTCCCCGTGCACGACCACGAGCGGATCGCCGCGGCGACGGGCCGGACCGTCGTGGAGCGGTACGGGATGACCGAGACGCTCATGAACACCAGCGTGCGCCCGGGCGGCGAGCCGCGCCCCGGGACCGTCGGGACCCCGCTCGCGGGCGTGGACCTGCGGCTCGTGGACGAGGACGGTTCCGTCATCGAGGAGCTCGACGGGGAGTCCGTCGGCGAGGTGCAGGTGCGCGGGCCCCACCTCTTCTCCGGCTACCTCAACCGGCCGGACGCGACCGCCGCAGCCTTCGACGGCGGCTGGTTCCGCACCGGCGACATGGCGGTCCGTGAGGCGGACGGCGGCGTGCGCCTGGTGGGCCGGAAGGCGACGGACCTCATCAAGAGCGGCGGCTACAAGATCGGGGCGGGCGAGATCGAGAACGCCCTCCTCGACCACCCGGGAGTGCGGGAGGCCGCCGTGACCGGCGAGCCCGACCCGGACCTCGGCGAGCGGATCGTGGCCTGGGTGGTCCCGCAGGACGGGGAGAAGCCGCCCGCGGAGGCGGACCTGGCCGACCACGTGGCGGGTCTCCTCGCCCCGCACAAGCGCCCCCGGGTGGTCCGCTACCTCGACGCACTCCCCCGCAACGACATGGGCAAGGTGCTGAAGAAGGCGTTGCCGAACGCCCGTTGACAGACGGGGAGAAGGCCGGGCCCCCGGCCGGGGCGTCGGGCGTGCACGGTCACGGAGTCGGATCGAGGGCGTCATAGCGGCGGAATCCGCGCCCGTGGAGGGCGAGGATTCCGATCGCCAGGACGCAGGCGATGCCGCCTCCGGTGACGGCGACCGCCGGCGAGGTGAGGTCGGCGACGGAGCCCGCGAGGAAGTCGCCGAGCCGGGGGCCGCCCGCGACGACCACGATGAAGACGCCCTGGAGCCGGCCGCGCATCTCGTCGGGGGCGGCGACCTGCATCATCGTGTTCCGGAAGATCATCGAGACGGTGTCGGAGTAGCCGGCGAGGGCGAGCAGCAGCAGCCCGAGCCAGAGGTTCCGGGTCAGTCCGAAGACGGCGATGGCGGTGCCCCAGGAGGCGACGGCGAGGAGGATCGCCTGCCCGTGGTGGCGGATGCGGCCCTGCCAGCCGGAGAGGACTCCCCCGAGGAGCGCGCCGAACGCGGGCGCGGCGACGAGGAGTCCGGTGGTCTTCGCGTCGCCGCCGTACCAGAGGACGGCGATGGCCGGGAACAGGGCGCGGGGGTGGGCGAGGATCATCGCGCAGAAGTCCGAGAAGAACGTCATGCGCAGGTTGGGGCGGGTGGCGAGGAACCGCAGCCCGTCGAGGACGGAGGCCCTCTTGCTGCCGTTCCGCTCGGGGAGCATGGACGGCAGGCGCCACATCGCGTACAGGCTCGCCGAGAAGGCGAGGAAGTCGATGAGGTACGCGGCCTGGTAACCGGCCAGGCCGACGATGAGGCCGCCGAGGCTGGGCCCGACGAGCGTGCCGAACGTCATGACCATCGAGTTGAGCGCGTTGGCGGCGCGCAGCTGCTCGGGGGGCAGGAGCCGGGGGATCATCGAGGAGCGGGCGGGCGCGTTGAGCGCGGTGCACACGGCCTGGAGGGCGACGATCCCGTACAGGAACCAGACGTGGTGGAAGCCCGCGAACGCGGACCCGGCAAGGGCGGCGGAGAGCGCGGCGGAGCCGCCGGCGCTGGCGAGGCCGAGCTTGCGGCGGTCGACGGTGTCGGCGATGGCGCCGCCGTACAGGCCGAAGACGACGAGCGGCACGAGGGAGAAGAGCCCGACGAGCCCGACGGAGAAGGGCGAGCGGGTGATGTCGTACACCTGGAGGGAGACGGCGAGGGCCGTCATGCCCTGTCCGACCCAGGAGACGGTGCTCCCGAACCAGAGGCGGCGGTAGTGCGCGGAGGTACGCAGCGGGGTGAGGTCGGCGAGGACCTTGCGGCGGTCCCGCTCCCGCTCCCCGGCGTCTTCGGTGCCCTTGGTGTTCTGGGTGGCGGTCACGCGATGTCGTACCGCAGCTCGGGGCGCTCCCAGTGGATGCGTCCGGCGGGTCGCACGGTGCCGGTGCGGACGGCACCGGTCCGCAGGTAGAACTCCTCGGCGGGCGGATGGGCGACGACCCGGACGGAGCCGAGCCCGGCGGCCCTGGCCCGTCCGGTCATGTGCTCCATGAGGAGCCGGCCTATGCCGAGCCCCTGGGCGGCGTCGGCGACGAACGCGAGGTCGAGCTCGGCCTCGTCGACGAGGAGCGCGTAGAACCCGAGGACCCGGCCGCCGTCCGCCTCGTCGACGGCGACGTAGACCGGGTGGTGCTCGATGTACGGCCCGCCGACCTGGTAGCCCTCGACCATGGCGGCGTAGTCGCCCCGGTAGGCCCGGGAGGTCCGGACGAGCCGGGTGAGCCGTGGGGAGTCGTCGGCGGTGGCGCGCCGGATGGTGATGTCGGACATGGAGCGAGTATAGGAGCGAGCACCGAAGATGCTCCTTACCATTTAGTGAACGCGCAACGGAAGCCGCTCGGCTCACCGCTCGGCGGGCCGCATCGCCTGCGGCCCCGGGGAGAGGACGATGCGCGGAACCGGGCGGGTCGGGCGCCGCCGACCGCGAACTTCACGGAGCCGGGCGAGGGGATCGACCTGGACGTCCCCGCGACGGCCCGGGCGGCCCGGCCCCGGCTCGCCCTCTCCACCTCGGTGGGCTTCGGCGGGCACAACGCGGCGCTGGTGATCGCGGCGCCCTGAGACCCGCACGGCGGAACCCCTCGACAGATGATCTGCGCGGAGATAATCTACGTACACATCATCTGGTCGAGGAGGCCCTCATGTGGGAGTACGAGCACAGCATCGAGACCAGCGCCACCCCGGAGGCCGTCTGGCGCCTCTGGGCCGACGTCGCCGGGTGGGGCACCTGGAACGCCGAGATCGAGAAGATCGAGATCAGCGGCCCCTTCGCGGCGGGCGCCCGGATCACGATGACGCCGCCCGGGGACGACCCGGTCCTGCTGCACGTCGCCGAGGCCGTCGAGAACGAGCGGTTCGTCGACGAGGCCCGCTTCGGGGACCTGCTGCTGCGCACGGTCCACCGGATCGAGCGGGCCGGCCAGGGCCGCATCCGGGTGGTCTACCGGATGGAGATCACCGGCGCCGGCGCGGACGAGGCCGGTCCGGAGATCGGCCCGGGCATCACCGCCGACTGGCCCGACACCATGGCCGCCCTCGTCGAACTGGCGCAGCGCTGATGCCCCTCGACCCCGGCCAGAGCCCCGGATTCCTGCTGTGGCACGCGACGCTGCGCTGGCAGCGCGACATCGCGGCGGCCCTGGCGCCGCTCGGCCTCACGCATGTGCAGTTCGTGCTGCTCGCCTGCGCCTGGTGGCTCAACGGCCAGGGCGAGCGGCCTAACCAGCTGACCCTGGCCCGGCAGGCCGGCACGGACGTCAAGATGACCTCGCAGGTGCTGCGCACCCTGGAGAACAAGGGGCTCGTCGCGCGCGAGGTCGACCCCGCGGACACCCGCGCCAAGCGACTGCGGGTCACCGAGGCCGGCGCGGCCCTGGCGCCCCGCGCGATCGCGGCGGTGGAGACGGTCGACGCCGAGTTCTTCCGCCCGGTGCGGACCGAGGAGGCGGTGACCCTGCTCGGCCGCCTGGCCCACCCGGAGGCCTGAGGCCCCGAGGCCCTGCGGGGCCCGCCCCGCAGGGAGACCACCGAGACCGGGGGCCTCCCGAGGCCCTGCGGGGCCCGCCTCGCAGGGAGGTCACCGAGACCGGGGGCCTCCCGGGGCCCGGACGCCGGAGACCCGAGCCCGGGAAACCCGCCGGGGCCTGCGCTTCACAGGGGCTCTACCGGTCGCCGGCGCCTCAGAGACCCGTCGCGCAGGACGCGAGGTCGTCCGGGTCGACCGCGTCGAGCCGGGCCGCCAGCGCGTCGAGCCGCTCCCGCAGTTCGACGATCTCGTCGAGGCCGAGGCCCGTCGCGGCGGCGATGCGGCGCGGCACGCCCAGGGCCTTCTCGCGCAGGGCGGCGCCGTCGGCGGTGAGGCGTACGGTGACGGACCGCTCGTCCTCGGGGCTGCGGCGCCGCTCGACGTATCCGGCCGCCTCGAGCCGCTTGAGCAGCGGCGACAGCGTTCCGGAGTCGAGCCGCAGCCGCTCCCCGATCCCCTTCACGGGCAGCTCGCCGTGCTCCCAGAGCACGAGCATGGCGAGGTACTGGGGATAGGTGAGCCCGAGCTCCTTGAGGGCCTCGCGGTAGACGCCGTTGAAGGCGCGGGTCGCCGCGTGCAGCGAGAAGCAGATCTGATGGTCCAGCCGGAGGAATTCGGCGTCCGGGACCGAGTCGAGCGTCTCCATGGCTCAAGGATACGCGAGGCTCCTCACACGCGATTAAGTTGTGCACAACTAAATCGTGCGCTACAAATGAGGGGTCAGCACTTCCCGGAACCCGGACAGGACGGAAGAACACCCATGGACGCGATCTACACCGCCGTCGCCACCGCCAACGGCCGCGAGGGCCGCGCCGTCAGCTCCGACGGCCACATCGACCTCCCCCTCGCCCACCCGCAGGCGCTCGGCGGCAACGGTCAGGGCACCAACCCCGAGCAGCTCTTCGCCGCCGGGTACGCGGCCTGCTTCGCCAGCGCCATGGGCGTGGTCGCCCGCCAGGAGAAGATCGACATCTCCGAGGCCTCCGTCACCGCCGAGGTCTCCATCGGCAAGGACCCGGCCGACGGCGGCTTCGGCCTCGCGGTCGTGATGCGCGCCGAGTTCCCGGACCACCTCCAGGGGGAGGCGGGCCTCACCCTCCTGAAGAAGACGCACGCCTTCTGCCCGTACTCGAAGGCCACCCGCGGGAACATCGAGGTCGAGCTCGTCGTCGAGTAAGAAGCCGCGTGGGATTCTGTTGATTCACACCCGCCCCCGGAGGTCAATGACCCACCGAGGGCGTTCGGTTGTGAGTTTTCACGTTCGGGCACGGGGGGTTCGTCTGGTGTACGGCGGGCAGTCATGGAAAGGCCGCCGGGCCGTGGTCCACGGGCGCTCTCCTTGGGGCGCCCGTCGGCCGGGTCCGTCCGGCCGTGCGCGCACCCGCACCCCCACCGTTCGCACGCATCCCCGGAGGACAACTCCCCCATGGCCGACCTCAATCGCCGCCGGTTCCTTCAGCTGGCCGGCGGTACCGCCGCGTTCACGATGCTCTCGGAGAGCATCGCCCGCGCCGCCGCGATACCGGCGCAGGGCTCCACCGGCACGATCCAGGACATCGAGCACATCGTGGTCCTGATGCAGGAGAACCGTTCCTTCGACCACTATTTCGGGGCCATGAAGGGCGTACGGGGCTTCGGCGACCCGCGACCGGTCACGCTGCCCAGCGGCAAGTCCGTCTTCCACCAGACGGACGGCTCCAAGGAGACCCTCCCCTTCCGCCCGGCCAGCGACAAGCTGGGCATGGAGTACCTCCAGGGCCTGAACCACGACTGGCAGGGCGGCCAGGCCGCGTGGAACAAGGGCAAGTACGACAACTGGATCCCGGCCAAGACCAAGGCCACGATGGCGCACCTCACCCGTGAGGACATCCCGTTCCACTACGCGCTCGCCGACGCCTTCACCATCTGCGACGCGTACCACTGCTCGTTCATCGGCGCGACCGACCCCAACCGCTACTACATGTGGACCGGTTACGTCGGCAACGACGGCACGGGCGGCGGCCCCGTCCTGAACAACGCCGAGGCGGGCTACGGCTGGACCACCTACCCCGAGCGCCTGGAGGCGGCGGGGGTCTCCTGGAAGGTCTACCAGGACATCGGCGACGGCCTGAACGCGGCGGGCTCCTGGGGCTGGATCAACGACGCCTTCCGCGGCAACTACGGCGACAACTCGCTCCTCTACTTCAACAACTACCGGAACGCGCAGCCCGGCAGCCCGCTGTACGACAAGGCCCGCACGGGCACGAACGCCAAGGCCGGCGAGGGCTTCTTCGACAAGCTCCGCGCCGACGTCCAGGCGGGCACCCTGCCCCAGATCTCCTGGATCGCCGCGCCCGAGGCCTTCTCGGAGCACGCCAACTGGCCGGCGAACTACGGCGCCTGGTACATCGCGCAGGTCCTGGACGCGCTGACCTCGAACCCGGACGTGTGGGCCCGTACGGCGCTGTTCATCACGTACGACGAGAACGACGGCTTCTTCGACCACGTGGTCCCGCCCTTCGTCCCGGCCGACGCGTCCTGGGGCAAGTCGACGGTGGCCACCACCCTGGACTGGTTCCCCGGCAAGGTCGGCTACGCGGCCGGCCCGTACGGTCTCGGCCCGCGCGTCCCGATGATCGTCGTCTCGCCGTGGTCGAAGGGCGGCTACACCTGCTCGGAGACCTTCGACCACACCTCCGTGATCCGTTTCATGGAGAGCCGCTTCGGGGTGCGCGAGCCGAACATCTCGCCCTGGCGCCGGGCCATCTGCGGCGACCTGACCTCGGCGTTCGACTTCACGCGTACGGACGCGCAGCCGGCCCCGCTGCCGTCGACCGCCGGCTACTACCCGCCGGACAAGAACCGCCACCCGGACTTCCTGGCCACGGCCCCGGCCGTCGGCACGATGCCGCGCCAGGAGCCGGGCAGCAAGCCCACCCGCCCGCTGAAGTACGCGCCGTACGTGGACGGCGCGGCGGACGTGACGGCGGGCACCTACCGCCTCACGTTCAGCGGCGGCCCGGCGGCGGGCGCCCAGTTCTACGTGACGTCGGCGAACCGCACGGACGTCCCGTGGACGTACACGGCGGAGGCCGACAAGTCGATCGCGGACACCTGGAACACCAAGTACTCCAAGGGCGTCACCGACCTCACGGTCCACGGCCCGAACGGCTTCCTGCGCCGCTTCCGCTCTCCCGGCAAGACGGCGGTCCCGGAGGTGTCGGCCCGCCACAACGCGAGCACGGGCGCCCTGGACCTGACCTTCACGAACGCGGGCGCCACCACCACCGTGACGGTCGCCAACGCCTACGGCGGCAGCCCGACCACGCTCTCGGTCCCGGCGGGCACCACGACCACCCACACGGTCGCTCCGTCCACGGGCCACCGCTGGTACGACGTGACGATCACGACCGCGTCGAACGCGGACTACCTCCGCCGCCTCGCGGGCCACATCGAAACGGGCACCCCGGACGTCTCGGACCCTGCCACCCTGACGTACTGACCCCCAGGGCGCCCCGCCACCGGATCACTCACCGGTCACCGGGGCGCCCTCCGGCAGCCGCACGGCGCCCGAGGGCGTCGGGGGACGGTGGGCCGGGTGGGTCGATGCGGGGTCGGCCGGGGTGCCGGAGGGGGTCTTCTCCCCCGTCGGGGCCGGGTGGTCGTTCGGGGGTGCCGGCGTGGGCGTCAGGAGCGTGGCGCAGTAGGTCGCCACGTCGTGGTCGTCCGCCGCCGCCACCAGGCGCTGCCAGGCCGCGGCTTCCAGCGCCTTGCCCTGGTCCCGGGACTTCTCGTACGCGAGGCAGAGGGCTTCGTTCGGGTGCGGCGGGGCGGTCCGGTCGTGAGGAATGCGGGTGCCGGGGGCTCCGGGTGGGGGCGTTGAGGCCCCGTTCGGGAGCGTGAACGGTGGGAGGCCGGGCCCCCGCGGCGGCAGCGGGACGGAGGTGCTGCTGCCGGGTTCGGGGTCGCGGGGCTCCTGCTCCTCGGCGGTGTCGTGCGACGCGGCCGCCGCGAAGGCCACGCCGCCCAGGGTCAGGCTCGCCGCCAGGGCCGCGAGTGCGGTCTTCAGCGGGCGGCCGCCGCGGCGGTCCCGCACGGGACGCCAGTCCTCGCGGCGTCTCGTGCGCCGGGACCGGTGCAGGCCCGAGTCGCGGGCGGTGCGGAACGCGGCGACGGCAGCTCGCGCCGAGGCGTCGTCCACGCCCCTGGGACACAGGGCGGCGGCCAGAGCCGCCTCGACGCCGTCGTGTTCCCGCATACCGTTCCCCGCACTCATCCCAGCATTTCCTTCGCGAGCCGCTTCAGCCCGCGGTGGGCGGCGGAGCGCACCGCCCCTGCCCGCTTGCCCAGCACCCGTGCCGCCGCGGGTCCGTCGAGACCGACGACCACCCGCAGCAGCACCGCCTCGGCCTGGTCCCGGGGCAGTCCGGCGACCAGAGCCAGGGCCTCGGCGGTGGAGATCGCCTCCAGGGCCTCGCCCGCCGTCTCCCCCGGCGCGGGCAGGTCGAGGATCTCCTGCCCGAAGGGGGCCGTACGCGGCCGGGAGCGCAGGCGCCGCAGGTGGTCCAGCGCGCGGTGGCGGGCGATGGTCGCGGTCCAGCCGCGGAACCCCGCGCCGTCTCCGCGGAACCGCCCCAGGTCGCGGGCTATCTCGAGCCACGCCTCGGAGGCCACGTCCTCGGCGGACTCGCCGACGAGCCCTCGCAGATAGCCCAGAAGCCCCGGCTGCACGATGCGGTACACGCCGGCGAACGCCTCGTCGTCACCGTTCTGCGCACGCTCCACGGCATGCTGCAGAGTGGCGTCGTCCGCCCTCAAATGATCTTCCCCTGGTCTTCCCGCGTAGCGCTGCCCGGCGCATCACCCTACGCGGCCGTCAGGCGTCGGCCGTCGGCCGTGCCCGGTGCCGGCGGCAGGTCCTTCGGACGGCGCGGGACCTGCAGGAAGAGCCCGTAGGCGGATTCGTCGGGGCCCGCCTCGAAGCGGTTGACCACCTTGCCGAGCGGGTTCCACGCCCGTCCGTCGCAGGTCCGGACGCCGACCGGCTGCCCGAACAGTTCGGACGTCACGTCGTCGAAGTCGACCCAGCGGGCCCGCGCCTGCCGGACGAGCACCTCCCCGACGTACGCACCCAGCTCCTGGAGGATCGGCGTCACGTCGAGCGGGTCCCCGGCTCCCCGCCGCAGACCGTCCACCACGCGGTCGACGATGCGCAGGCTGGCCGCGGAGAAGTCGAGGGGGAGCCGCGCTCTCGCGGTGGTGCGGGCGGCGAACGCGGAGGCGTGCCGGCTCATGTCGGCGGCCCGCAGCGTGCGGCTGACTCGGTCCATCGGTCCCACCCCTCGTGTACGAACCGGCATGGTTCCCCCGGTCCCCTGGTTCCTCGGTTCCTCGGGAGGACCGCGGGTCTGCCCGCCCTCCCACCAAGCCAGCGGAACCGGACGCCGGATCATCACGGGTCCACGCTGTGATGAGCGTCACACCCTCGGGCGGGCTCGCTATCGGTCGAAGTCGGGGTCGGCGGAAGTGCGCCTGTAGTCACATGAGTAGGAATAGGGATCCCCCCCGTCCGCCGTGACACTCCCGTCCATCAGCAGCTTCCCCTGCTCCAGGGTGAACGACAGAATCTGATGGTCGTTCTGATGGTCGAAACGAAGCACCAGATAAGGCGGCAGGCCGGGATCCTCGTTGACCGCATGCCATTTCCCGTCGGCTGAACGGCGCGTCACCTTCGCGTCCGGAATGGGACCGTCCCACGCGACCGGAACGCCCTTGCCGGAAAAGGTGTAGTCGTCACGCAGCCGAAGGACCGGCGAGCCGCATTTCGGATCCCCGTCCCATCGGCCGACCAATTCGGAATGCTGTACGGCCTTCGGATGTACGGGGGCGGGTCCGCCTGCCCTGCAAGCGGTCGAGGCCAGTGCCGTCAAAGTGGCAGTCGCGAGGATCGCGCCGATGCGAAACACGTCGAGCTTCACGCCTTCTCCTTCCAGTCGTTCCGGGCGGCGGGGCCGACCCCCAGGGATCCCTGGGGGTCGGTCGGCGGGGCCCCCCGCGGGCGGGAGGGGGGCCGGTCCGGCGTA
>NZ_JBEOVH010000035.1:0-95324 GCF_040295385.1 Streptomyces sp. NPDC002825 | reverse complement strand
TCCTCGTCCACCGCCGCCGCGAACGGCACGATCTTCGCCTCCGCGAGGGCACGCACCGACTCCCGGAGCATGTCGTGCTCCTCGGAAGGCCGGTAAAGGTCGAAATCAGTCGAACCCGACACGCTCACTCACTCCCACACTGCTAACTACCGTTAAGTAACCCAAATGGTAGGGCGTGACCCGGCGCCGGACCAGGGCACGACTATGCTCGGGCAGGCATTCCGCCCGACGTTCCCTGGAGTCCCGCATGGCCCTCAAGAT
Organism: Streptomyces sp. NPDC002825; assembly: GCF_040295385.1. Classification (NCBI taxonomy): domain Bacteria; kingdom Bacillati; phylum Actinomycetota; class Actinomycetes; order Kitasatosporales; family Streptomycetaceae; genus Streptomyces; species Streptomyces sp. NPDC002825. The sequence goes on along the minus strand of NZ_JBEOVH010000035.1, from coordinate 95,063 downwards.
CACCGTGATCGGCACCGGCTACCTCGGCGCCACGCACGCCGCGGCCATGGCGGAGCTGGGCTTCGAGGTGCTCGGCCTGGACGTCGTCCCCGAGAAGATCGAGATGCTGTCCGCCGGACGCGTCCCCATGTTCGAGCCGGGCCTGGAGGATCTGCTCGCGAAGCACGTGGCCGGCATCGAGGGATCGAGCGGCCGGCTGCGCTTCACCACCTCCTGGGAGGAGGTCGGCGCCTTCGGCGACGTGCACTTCGTCTGCGTGAACACCCCGCAGAAGCACGGCGAGTACGCCTGCGACATGAGCTACGTCGACGCCGCCTTCACCTCCCTCGCCGCGGTCGTGCGCGAAGGGGCCCTGGTCGTCGGCAAGTCCACCGTCCCGGTCGGCTCGGCCGAGCGGCTCGCGGCGCTCCTCCCCGAGGGCGTCGAGCTCGCCTGGAACCCCGAGTTCCTGCGCGAGGGCTTCGCCGTCAACGACACCCTGCACCCGGACCGGATCGTCGTCGGCGTGCGCGGCGAGCGGGCCGAGAAGACGCTCCGCGAGGTGTACGCCGTACCGGTCGGCGAGGGCTCGCCGTTCGTCGTCACCGACTTCCCGACGGCCGAGCTCGTGAAGACGGCCGCGAACTCCTTCCTCGCCACCAAGATCTCCTTCATCAACGCGATGGCCGAGGTCTGCGAGGCCGCCGGCGGCGACGTCGCCAAGCTCGCCGAGGCCATCGGCCACGACGACCGCATCGGCGCCAAGTTCCTGCGCGCCGGCATCGGCTTCGGCGGCGGCTGCCTGCCCAAGGACATCCGGGCCTTCATGGCCCGCGCGGGCGAGCTGGGCGCCGACCAGGCGCTGACCTTCCTCCGCGAGATCGACTCGATCAACATGCGGCGGCGCGGCCAGATGGTGGAGATGGCCCGCGAGGCCCTCGGCGGGTCCACCTTCCTGGGCCGCCGGGTCGCCGTCCTCGGCGCCACCTTCAAGCCGGACTCCGACGACGTCCGCGACTCCCCCGCGCTCAACGTCGCCGGCCAGATACACCTCCAGGGCGGCCAGGTGACCGTCTACGACCCGAAGGGCATGGAGAACGCCCGCAGGGTCTTCCCGACCCTCGGCTACGCGGACTCGGCCCTGGAGGCCGTGCGCGGGGCGGACGTGGTCCTGCACCTGACCGAGTGGCGCGAGTTCCGCGAGCTCGACCCGGCCGAGCTCGCCGCGGTCGCCGCCACCCGCGTGATCCTCGACGGCCGCAACGCCCTCGACGGCGAGCGGTGGCGGGCGGCCGGCTGGACGTACCGGGCGATGGGCCGCCCGACGGCCTGAGACGACGACGGAGGGGGCGCACCGCCAGGCGGTGCGCCCCCTCCGTCGTCACGTACGGTCAGGCCGCCGCCGGGCGGATCCTGTTCGTCCGGGACAGGAACTCCGTCTGCCGCAGCGCCCGGGTCGCGTCGGCGTGCGCGAGGCCGACGAGTTCCAGGGCCGGCCAGCCCCGGCGGAGCAGCTCCGCGAAGAGCGGCACATAGCCGGTGTCCGGGGCGGTGGTGTGGGAGATGCCCACGCGGTGCGGGCCCGCCTGCGCCCGTACCCGGTCGAGGACGTCGGCGACGGCGGCCGGGTCCTCGGTGACCGTGACCATGAGGACGGCGCCGTTCTCACCGAGGAGGCGCAGGACGTCGTCCGGCAGGGTCTCCGGCTCGGCCCGGGTCAGCAGCGCGGGGGCGCGGGTGACGGCGAGGACGCGGCGGACCGTGTCCTGGTCGGCGCCGGAGAGGTCCACGGCCAGGCCGATGCGGTTCATCTCCCGTACGGCGTCGCGGGCGAAGCGGTCGAAGCGGGTCAGGTTCACGGCCCGTACGCCCAGGGCGTGGTAGGCACGCAGGGTGGCCGCGGAGCCGCCGAGCGCCGTCCAGCTGACCGGGCCGAGCAGGGCGGCGACACGGCCGCAGTTGCGGGCGTGGGCCAGCTCGGAGGTGGTGTACGCGAGGCGCAGGTCCTCGGGGCAGGCGGCGACGAGGGCGCGGACGGAGTCGATCCGCCGCAGGGTCCCGATGACACCCTCCTCCATCTCCGTGTGCAGGGACCAGAGTTGGGCCCCGGCCTCCGCGCTGCGGACGGGCGGCAGGTCCTCGGGATCGAGGGACTCGGGGAGTTCGGCGTGGCCCTCGGTGACGGGCTGGGCGGTGAGGAGGGCCCTGGCTCGTGCCGTCTCGTCGAGCGGCGGAGGTGGCTCCGGGGCGGCGGGCACGGTCGGGAGGGGGGACGTGGGGGTGGGGTGGACGTCTAGCAGTTCCGCCATGGTCTTACTCCGAACTCGGCGATGCAGTACCGCCCCGCCGAGTGCGGCGGGGCAGTACCGACAACCGTGCCACCGGCCCCGCCGGGGGGCTCGGTGGGCTACGCCGACGGAGTGAGCCGGGTCACGGCGTGTCGAGGACACCTCGACCGTGCCGTTCGGTGAGCCGGGTCACGGCGTGTCGGCCTCGATCGTGGCGTTCGACGGGGCCGTACGGCTCCTCAGGTCGCGGGAGACCGCCTCCGCGTCCCGCAGCGCGCGGACCGCGTTGGACCAGGTCAGCTTGGCGAGGTCCGCGTGGGACCAGCCGCGGTGCAGCAGCTCCGCGATCAGGTTCGGATAGCCGGCGACGTCGTCGAGACCGGCCGGGGTGAAGGCCGTTCCGTCGTAGTCGCCGCCGATGCCGATGTGGTCGATGCCGGCGGCCTCGCGCATGTGGTCGAGGTGGTCGGCGACCGTGGCGGCGGTGGCGATCGGGCGCGGGTTCTCCGCCTCGAAGGCGCGGTGCAGCCTCATCGCCTCGGCGGTGGTGTCGAGGTGGTCGAAGCCGTGCGCCCGGAGGTTCTCGTCCGCCCGCGCGGTCCACTCGACGGCCGCGGGGAGGATGAACTTGGGCACGAACGTCGCCATCGCGACACCGCCGTTGGCGGGCAGCCGCTCCAGGACGTCGTCCGGGACGTTCCGCGGGTGGTCGCAGACCGCGAGGGACGAGGAGTGCGAGAAGATCACCGGCGCCGCCGTCGCGTCGAGCGCGTCCCGCATCGTCGTCGCGGCGACGTGCGAGAGGTCGACGAGCATGCCGGAGCGGTTCATCTCGCGGACGACCTGCCGGCCGAAGGCGGAGAGACCGCCGACGCCGGGCTCGTCGGTCGCCGAGTCCGCCCAGTCGTTGTTGTCGTTGTGCGTGAGCGTCATGTACCGCACGCCCAGGGCGTGCAGCGCGCGCAGGGTGGCGAGCGAGTTGTTGATCGAGTGGCCGCCCTCGGCGCCCTTGAGCGAGGCGATACGGCCCTGCTTCCGGGCCGCCTCCATGTCGTCCGCCGTCAGCGCCGGGGCGAGGTCGGAGGCGTACCGGTCGAGGAGCTGGTCGACGATGTCGATCTGCTCCAGCGTCGCGCTGACCGCGTCGTCGCCGGCCAGCCGGCAGGGCACGTACACCGACCAGAACTGGGCACCGACACCGCCGGCCCGCAGCCTGGCGAGGTCGGTGTGGAGCGCGCCGGTCTGGTCCGCCCCGATGTCCATCCGGTCCAGGTCGTAGCGCACGTGCTCGCGCAGCGCCCAGGGGAGGTCGTTGTGGCCGTCGACCACGGGGTGGCCCGCGAGCAGCTCGCGGGCCTCCTCCAGACGGTCGGCCGCGCTCACTTGGCGAAGCCGAAGGACGCCGCGCCCTCGACCTTGGCCCGGAGCCGCTTGCCCTTCTCCGTGGCCTGGTCGTTGAGCTCCTGCAGGAACTCGGTCATCCGGGCGCGGAGGTCGGCGTCGCTCGCGGCGAGGATCCGGGCGGCGAGCAGGCCCGCGTTCCGCGCGCCGGCGACGGAGACCGTGGCGACGGGGATGCCGGCCGGCATCTGCACGATGGAGAGCAGCGAGTCCATGCCGTCGAGGTACTTCAGCGGCACCGGCACGCCGATGACGGGCAGCGGGGTGACGGAGGCGAGCATGCCGGGCAGGTGGGCGGCGCCACCCGCGCCCGCGATGATCGCCTGGAGGCCGCGGTCCGCCGCCTCCTCGCCGTACGCGATCATCTCGCGCGGCATCCGGTGCGCGGAGAGGACGTTCACCTCGTACGGGATCTCGAACTCGTCGAGGGCCTGCGCGGCGGCCTCCATGACGGTCCAGTCGGAGTCGGACCCCATGGCGATGCCGACGACGGGGGCGGTGGCGGTGCTCATTCGGTGATGGTTCCTCGCAGATAGCCGGCGGCGTGACGGGCGCGCTCCAGCACGTCGTCGAGGTCGTCGCCGTAGGTGTTGACGTGGCCCACCTTGCGACCGGGCTTCACGTCCTTGCCGTACATGTGGATCTTGAGCTGCGGGTCCCTGGCCATGCAGTGCAGATACGCGGAGTACATGTCCGGGTAGTCGCCGCCCAGGACATTGCACATCACGGTCCACGTCGCGCGCGGGCGCGGATCGCCGAGGGGCAGGTCGAGAACCGCCCGGACGTGGTTGGCGAACTGCGAGGTGATCGCCCCGTCCTGGGTCCAGTGGCCGGAGTTGTGCGGGCGCATCGCCAGTTCGTTGACGAGGATGCGGCCGTCCGTGGTCTGGAACAGCTCGACGGCGAGGTGGCCGACGACGTTCAGCTCCTTGGCGATCCGCAGGGCCAGCTCCTGGGCCTGCCCCGCCAGCTCGCCGTCGAGGCCGGGCGCGGGCGCGATGACCGTGTCGCAGACGCCGTCGACCTGACGGGACTCGACGACCGGATAGGCGACGGCCTGGCCGTGCGGGGAGCGGACGATGTTCGCCGCGAGCTCGCGGACGAAGTCGACCTTCTCCTCGGCGAGGACCTCGACCCCGGCGAGGAAGGGGTCGCGGGCGTCCTCGGGCGTGCGGACGAACCAGACGCCCTTGCCGTCGTAGCCGCCGCGCACGGTCTTGAGGATGATCGGGAAGCCGCCGACCTCGTCCGCGAAGGCCGCGGCGTCGGCCGGGTCGGCGACGATGCGGTGCCGGGGGCTCGGCGCGCCGATCTCGTCGAGCTTGGCGCGCATCACCCCCTTGTCCTGCGCGTGCACGAGGGCCTCACGGCCCGGACGGATCACGACGCCGTCCGCCTCCAGGGCGGCCAGGTGATCGGCGGGGACGTGCTCGTGATCGAAGGTGATCACGTCGCAGCCGCGCGCGAAGTCACGCAGCGTGTCCAGGTCGCGGTAGTCGCCGATGACGACCTCGCTCACCACCTGGGCCGCGGAGTCCTGCGGGGTGTCGCTGAGGAGCTTGAACTTGATACCGAGGGGGATACCCGCCTCGTGGGTCATACGGGCGAGTTGCCCGCCACCGACCATGCCTACTACGGGGAACGTCACCCTCTTAGGGTATCCGCACCATCGGGGAACACTCGTCCGGCTGTGCTTTGGCACAAGCGCAACACGGGCGGGACCCCGGTGAGGCACGGGTTCTCCACGGGTTTGCGAGCTACACAGGCGGGTGACAGGGGGGCTGGTTAGCATGGTCTGGTTGACGTCGCCCGGACGTCATCCGGACGGACGGGACAGAGCGATCACCATGAGTGAACCCGGCGCGCTGCGCATGCGACTCGAGGCGCTCTTCCGCGAGGTCGCCAAGTTCGGCGCGGTCGGCGCGGTCGGGGTTCTGGTGGACCTCGGCGTGTTCAACCTCGTGCGCCACTTCTCGGACCTGCCGGTCGTACGGGCGAGTGTCATCGCCACCGTGGTCGCGATCGTCTTCAACTACCTGGGCTTCCGGTACTTCACCTACCGGGACCGGGACAAGAGCAGCCGCGCCAAGGAGCTCTCCCTCTTCCTGGTCTTCAGCCTGGTCGGCCTGGTGATCCAGAACGGTCTGCTGTACGCGGCGACGTACGGCTTCGGCTGGGACACCCCGCTGCAGAGCAACTTCTTCAAGTTCTTCGGCATCGGCGTCGCGACGCTGTTCCGCTTCTGGTCCTACCGCACGTGGGTGTTCCGGGCGCTGCCGGCGAAGGAGGCGGTGCAGACCGCCGAATCGTTCCTGGAGCAGGCCCCGCGGCAGGCGACCCGCCGCCAGCCCGACCGCGTCTGATTCCTTCGGGGCCGCTTACCGCACGGGGCGCTCCTGCGGCGCCTCCGCGACGCTCCTGACCTCCCGGCTCAGGAAGAGCGCGAAGACCGGCGGCTGCTGCTGGAGCAGCTCCAGACGGCCGCCGTCCGCCTCTGCCAGGTCCCGGGCCACCGCGAGGCCGATCCCGGTCGAGCTGCGGCCGCTCACGGCCCGCTCGAAGATCCGCGCGCCGAGGTCGGCGGGGACGCCCGGGCCCTCGTCGGTGACCTCGATCACCGACTGGTTGCCGGTGACGCGGGTGCGCAGGGCGACCGTGCCGCCGCCGTGCATGAGCGAGTTCTCGATCAGGGCGGCGAGGACCTGGGCGACCGCGCCCGGGGTGCCGACCGCCCGCATCCCCTGCTTCCCGGAGTGCACGATGGCCCTCCCCGCGCTGCGGTAGGCCGGGCGCCACTCCTCGATCTGCTGCTTGACGACCTCGTCCAGGTCGAAGGCGACGGCGGAGCCGGTGCGGGGGTCCCGCGCGTTCGTCAGGAGCCGCTCGACGACGTCGGTCAGCCGCTCGACCTGGGTCAGTGCGATCGTCGCCTCCTCCTTGACCGTGTCCAGGTCGTCGGCGAGGGCGACCTCCTCCAGGCGCATGGAGAGCGCGGTGAGGGGCGTACGGAGCTGGTGGGAGGCGTCGGCGGCGAGCCGGCGTTCGGCGGTGAGCATCCGGGCGATGCGCTCGGCGGAGGCGTCGAGGACGTCCGCGACCCGGTCCAGCTCGGGCACCCCGTACCGCTTGTGCCGGGGCCGCGGGTCGCCGGAGCCGAGGCGCTCGGCGGTCTCGGCGAGGTCGGTCAGCGGCGACGCCAGCTTGTTCGCCTGCCGTACGGCGAGGAGGACCGCGGCCACGACCGCGAGCAGGGCCACCGCGCCGATGATCAGCAGGGTGCGGCCGACCTCGGCGGTCACCGTGGAGCGGGACTCCTCGACGATCACGGTCTCGCCGCGCTCGCCCTCCGCGAGGCCCCGGATGACCTCGCCCTCGGGGCGGACGCCGATCTCGATGGTGTCGCGGCCGGGGATGCGGATCTGGGCGTACCGCTTGGCGATGCTCTGCTCGGCGAGGATGTCCGGGTTGACCGGCTCGCCTCCGATCAGCCGGCTGTCGACGATCGAGACGATCCGCAGCGCCTCCGAGTCCACGCTCTCCTGGGCGCTGCTGGAGATGGTGCGGCTCTCGACGATGACGAGGGAGACGCCGAAGACGCCGATGACGACGAGGACGACGGCGAGCGTGGAGTTGATCAGGCGGCGGCGCACGGTGCCCTCCGGGCGGGGTACGGGTTTGCGCTGCCGAGCCTACGGGCCGCCTGGGCTTTCGGGCGCGGGCTCAGGCGCGGAAGCCCGGGCCCGGCAGCGGGCGCCGTCCCGCGTGCCCACCCTCCCCCAAGCTCTCGGCTTCGCTCGAGCAGGGGGGACCCCCATCGCCCCAGCGGAACGATTGCCCACACGGGGGGTGGGAGCTCAGCTCTTCTCGAAGCGGAAGCCGACGCCTCGGACCGTGGCGATGTAGCGCGGGTTCGCCGCGTCGTCGCCGAGCTTCTTGCGCAGCCAGGAGATGTGCATGTCCAGGGTCTTGGTGGAGGACCACCACGTGGTGTCCCAGACCTCGCGCATCAGCTGGTCGCGGGTGACGACCCGGCCGGCGTCCCGGACCAGGACCCGGAGCAGGTCGAACTCCTTCGCCGTGAGCTGCAGCTCCTCGTCGCCCATCCAGGCCCGGTGGGACTCGACGTCGATCCGTACTCCGTGGGTCGCGGGGGCGGCGGCGGGCTCGGTGGAGCCGCGCCGGAGCAGGGCCCGGACCCGGGCGAGGAGCTCGGCGAGCCGGAAGGGCTTGGTGACGTAGTCGTCGGCGCCCGCGTCGAGCCCGACGACGGTGTCGACCTCGTCCGCGCGGGCGGTGAGGACCAGGATCGGGACCGTGTGGCCTTCGGCGCGCAGCCGCCGGGCGACTTCGAGGCCGTCCATGCCGGGCAGGCCCAGGTCGAGCACGACCAGGTCGACTCCGCCCTGGAGACCGGCGTCGAGGGCGGTGGGGCCGTCCTCGCGGACCTCGACCTCGTACCCCTCTCTCCGCAGGGCGCGGGCCAGCGGTTCCGAGATGGATGCGTCGTCCTCGGCGAGCAGTACACGGGTCATGGGGTGATGGTAGTCCGCACGGCGCCCGGGCCGGGGCGGGATCCGAGGGGCCCGCACGAACCCTGTGGATCTTGTGGGTATCCAGCAGATGACCTTCGAATGATCGCGTGCGGTTCCTTCGTCACCTGTGATCCATCTCTCAAGTCCTTCCATATCCGGCACTGTCGTGTCGTATGGTGGCGAGACGTCAGTAGCGGTAATCGGGGACCTTTGGCCAGCTTCGTGCGCCAAGGTCCTCTTTCTGCGTGAGGTCGGCTCAGCCGAACCTTGAGACGGTGAATGACCTGTGGGCCGGGTCCCGGGACGCGACAACGCGGTCTCCGGGGCGTGGATCCCGGTGGAGTCACTCGATTCCCCCGGTGCCGGCCTCCCCCACCGGGCGCACCACGCTCACAAGGCGTGCGTCCCGACAGAGCAAGGATCGACATGGCGTCCAGCCTGACGACGGCTTCCTCCGGCTCCGGAGGTTCCGCCGGGACCACTGGTTCCGAGAAGACGTTCTTCGGCCACCCCCGTGGTCTGGCCACCCTCTTCATGACCGAGATGTGGGAGCGTTTCTCCTACTACGGCATGAGGGCCCTTCTGGTTCTGTACCTGGTCTCCGGCGGCGCGGACGCCGCGACCGGCAGCCAGGGTGGCGGCCTCGCCATGACCGCGGCGACGGCGACGGCGATCTACTCCGTCTACGTCTCGATGGTCTACCTGATGGCCATGCCCGGCGGCTGGTTCGGCGACCGCGTCTGGGGCGCCCGCAAGACCGTCACCATCGCCGGCTTTGTGATCATGGCCGGTCACGCCTCGCTGGCCATCCCCGGCCAGGCGATGTTCTTCGTCGGCCTGGCGCTCGTCGCCGCCGGCTCCGGTCTGCTGAAGGCCAACATCTCCACGATGGTCGGCCACCTCTACGACGGCCCGGACGACCCGCGCCGTGACGGTGGCTTCACGCTCTTCTACGTCGGCATCAACCTCGGTGCGTTCCTCGCCCCGCTGGTCATCGGCACCGTCGGCGAGAGCTACAACTGGCACATGGGCTTCCTGCTCGCGGCCATCGGCATGGCCATCGGTCTGGGCCAGTTCCTGTTCGGCACCAAGCACCTGAGCGAGAAGAGCAGCGTGGTCCCGAACCCGCTGTCCGACGCCGAGCGCAAGTCGGTCCTCGTGAAGGTCTGCGCCACGATCGCCGTCGTCGCCGTCTTCTACGGCATCGTCATCGCCGCCGGCATGTACACCCTGAACTGGGCGCTCGTCCCGATCACCCTCGCCGGTCTGCTCATCCCGATCGCCGTCATCGTCCGCATCAAGCGCGACAAGGACCTCGACAAGGCCGAGCAGTCCAAGGTCAGCGGCTACATCTGGTTCTTCGTGGCCGCGGCCGTCTTCTGGATGATCTACGACCAGGGCGGCTCGACCCTGTCCCTCTTCGCGGACAGCAAGACCACCGACCACATCGGTCCGCTGAGCTTCCCGGCCACCTGGTTCCAGTCGCTCAACCCGCTCTTCGTCATGGCGCTGGCTCCGGTCTTCGCCTGGCTGTGGCTGTGGCTCGCCCGCCGCAACCAGGAGCCGAGCACCATCGTGAAGTTCTCGCTGGGCCTGGTGGGCATCGGCATCTCGTTCTTCGTCTTCCTGGCCCCGATCGGCCTGGCCACCGGCGACACCAAGGTCAGCCCGATGTGGCTGGTCGGGATCTACTTCATCCAGACCGTCGCCGAACTGTGCCTGTCCCCGGTCGGCCTCTCCGTCACCACGAAGATGGCGCCGCAGAAGTACGCCTCGCAGATGCTGGGTGTCTGGTTCCTCGCCGTCACCGCCGGTGACTGCACCACGGGTCTGCTCTCCCTCGCGGGCGTGGACCTGAACGGCACCGGGATCATCGCGCTGCAGGCCGTGGCCGTCACGGTCGCCGCCGTCGCGGTCTTCATGTACCGCAAGAAGGTCAAGGCGCTCATGGGCGACGTCCACTGACGTCACCCGCCCCGCACGGAGGGCCCGTCGCACCGCACCGGTGCGACGGGCCCTCCGTCGTTCCTCACCACGCCTCAGCGCCTGAGGCGTGCCCAGGGGGTGAAGGTGAAGACCGCGCCGCCGACCAGGATGATCGTGCCCGCGACGAGGCCGAGGGCGCGCAGGGCGCCGTCGTTCTCGGCGCCGGTGTGGGCGAGGTTTCCGCCGTCGGAACCACCGGAGGCCGAGCTCGTGCCCGCGGTCGTACCGCCGTCGGAGCCGCCGGAGGCGCCGCCGGCCTGCTTGCTGGTGTCCAGTTCGAGGGAGGCCTGGACGGCGCCCTTGACCTGGCAGGGGATGACGATCGGCGAACCGCCCAGCGAGACGCTGATGGTGAGCGCGCCCGGGCTGAGGGTGGACTTGCCCGTCGCCCCCGGTGTGTACGTGCCCTTCATGTCGGGCAGGTCGACCGGCTTGCCCGCCTCCAGGGGGGCCGCGTTGGCCGGGCCGGTGACCTTCACCGTTCCGCTGTCGGCACCGCCGAGCTTGACGGCCATGGACGGCTTGAGGGCGCCGGCCGGCAGGGCGGCCGGGCTGTTCATGACGCCCTTGGCGGTCTTGACCGTGAGGTCGTAGCCGTTGCCGTTCTTCTTGGCGTCGATCGTCACCTTGGAGGCGATCGAGGCGGGGCCGGGGGCCTGGCAGGAGAACTGGACCGAGACCTGCTTGCCGGGGAAGTCGGTCTGCCCGCCGGAGCCACCTGAGCTTCCACCGGAGGCGGTGGTGCCGCCCGACGTGGAACTCGTACCGCCCGAAGTGGAACTCGTACCGCCGGACGTGGTCGTACCGCCGGACGTCGTGCTCGTACCGCCGGACGTGGTCGTCGTACCGCCGGAGGTCGAGGAACCACCCGACGCCGAGGAGCCGCCCGACGCCGTCGAACCGCCCGACGCCGTCGAACCACCGGACGTGCTGCTGCCGCCCGACGTCGTCGTACCGCCCCCGGACGTCGACGAGCCGTCCGTCACCTTGATCGTCGCGCCGACCGGGACCGTCTCCTTCGGGGAGCACTTGGTGTCCGTCGACAGGGGCTTGGAGACGTTGATCGTGTACTTGCCGGGCGTCAGCGTGATCTCGCCCGCCTTGTCCAGCTTCAGCTTCCCCTTCATGTCGGGGAGGACCATCGGGCTGTTCTTGGGGATCGGCGGGTTCTGCCGCGGCCCCTCCATCGCGACGGTCCCGCTCCCCGCGCCGCCCACGGTGAGGACACCGGTCGGCTTCACCGTGTCCTTCTCCAGGTCGAGCACGTCGGGGTTCTTCGAGGCGGCCTGGACCGTCTTCCAGACGATCTCGACCTCGTCGCCGACCTTGGCCTCCGCGGGCGCGGTGATCAGCACCTTCGTGGTGCCCTGCACCGGCGGGAGCCCCGAGATCGACGGCGGGATGCACTCCGTCGCGTAACTCACCTCGGCGGCCTGGGCGGGGCCGGCGGCATACAGGATCCCCGCGCCGCCGAGCATCAGCGCGACCCCGGCCGCGCTCATCCTCCGTTGCGTCCTCACGCTTGTCCCTTCGTCGTGGTCGGGCTGCTGCTCTCTGGCGCTGACGGTGCGGAGTCAGGGCTGAACCACGGCAGGGCCGCGGTCGTCTCGCCGTCCCCCGGAGCGGGGGCGGAAGCGGGTGTACGGGCCGGGGCGCGCCGACGCGGGCGCGCCCTCGTCCGGGTCCTGGGGGCGCCGCCCCGGCCGGCCCCGGAAGCGGGCCGCGCGCGGTCGACCACGGCCATGCCGATCCGGAACAGCGCGGCCGGCACCACGACGGCGAGGAGCACCCAGAAGAGCGTCACGCCCCAGGGACGGCCGACGCCCCACGGCTGCTCGACGAGGACCTTGCCCGCGTACTTCACGGAGACCTGGTAGTCGCCGTGGGCGCCGGCCGTGAGCTCGGCGGGGAGCCGGATCAGGGCCTTCTTGCCGGGTTCGATCGTGCCGCGCCACTGCCGTTCCTCGTACTGGGGCGCGAAGACGCCGTGGCTGGTGCCGACCTGGAAGACGGGGTCCTTGACGGGGGCCGGGCCGAGGTTGCCGACGGTGAAGACGACCTCGCGGCGCGGGGGCGCGCCGAACCAGACGAGGAGGCCGCTGGAGCCGTCGAGTCGTACGGCGGCGAGGACGGCGAGGCGGCCGTCGCCGGAGGGCTCGGGGAGCGGGGCGACGGGGTGCCCGGCGACGGTGAACTCCTTGTCGACGGCGTCCTGTTGTCCGGTGACTCCGGCGACGTGCACCACGCAGGGGCAGGGCTTGGGCGGTTCGGCGACGGGGAGCTTCGCGCTGAACGCGCCCCGGCTGTCAACGGTGGCCGCCCGGCCCTCGGTGTTGGCGCAGGAGTTGGTGCCGCCGATGACGCCCTTGCCGGGGGCGCCCTGACCGCAGATCAGGAGCATGAGCAGCGCGCCGGGTTTCCAGCCGCTGCCGCCGACGGTGATCTCGCCTCCTTTGCCGCCCTCGGCCGCGGAGAGCTCGACCACCGGTCCCGGGGCCGCCGTCGCCGCGGGGGCGGTGGGCAGCAGGACGAGGGCGAGGGCGGCGAGGAGTGCGGCGGCCGTACGGATCGTCCTCATGGTGTCGCTCCCGCCGGGGCTCGTCGTCCTCATGGTGTCGCTCCCGCCGGGTCTCGCCGGGTACGGGACGTGCTGCGCCGCCGGGCCGCGTACCCGGCGCCGCCCGCCGCCGCCAGGAGTAGTCCGGCCGTGCCGGCGAGGGCGGGGCCCGAGGCGAAGGAGGCCTCGGCGCGGGCGGTGGCGGGGGCGGCGCCCGGTGCGGTGGCCGTCAGCCGGACGGTGACGGAGTCGAGGGCGGGCGGGTCGGGCCAGGGTTCGGTGCGGGTGGCCCGCTCGCCGGGGCGGAGGGTGAGCGGCAGGGGGCGGTCCGGTCGGTCGAGGACGGTGCCGAGGAGGCCCTCGGCGCGGACCGCGAGGCGCGGGGCGAGGACGGTGGTGCCGCGGTTGACCAGGGTGTAGCGGACGGCGCCCCCGGCCACGTGGACGTCCTCGACGGTGAGCGCGGCGAGTCGCGGTCCGCTGACCCGTAGCCGCAGGTCGACGCTGACCTCCCGGCCGGCGGCCACGGCCCGTACGGTGCCGCGGTGTTCACCGGGCGGGGTGTCGGCGGTGACGGTCACGGCGAAGGGCACGTCGGCGCGGGTGCGGGCGGGCACGGTCACGGACCGCGCGGCGAAGGACACCGGGGCGCCCCGGCCGGTGAGGCGGACGGTGAGCGGCGCGGTGCCGGGGTTGGTGACGGACAGGGTGTCCTGGAGGACGCTGCCGGGCGGGCCCTCCAGGTAGGCGTACGGCCGTCCGGCGGCGGGCGCCGCCGTCCACTCCCGGGCGGCGGGGGGCGCCGCCGCGACCGCGCCGAGGACGGCGGCCGCGGCGGTGACGAGCCCGGCGCGGGCGGCCGTCCGGCGCCCGGGCTGCGCCGCCGTACGCATCAACGTGCCGTGCGCCGCGTGAGCCAGAGGACTCCGGCGGCGCCGGTCAGCAGGACGGTGCCGCCGAGGGTGCCGAGCGCCAGGGCGGAGTCGAGCGGGCCCGTCTTGGGCAGCTGGTCGTCGGCACCCGAGTCGCCGTCGTCGGCGGCGGGCGGCGGGGTGTCGGAGCCGCCCGAGACCCCGCTGACCTGGAGTTCGAGCGAGGGCTTCGGGTTGTTCTTCGGGGTGCAGACGGCCGCGTCCATCCCGAGGGCGTGCACGGTGAGGACGCCCGCCGTGAAGGTGACCTTGCCGTTCTTCTTCGGGGTGAACGTGCCGGTCAGCGTGCCGATCCTGATCGGGGTGTCGGGCGGGATGGCGGCCGTGTTGGGCGTGCCCTTCACCTTCACCGTGCCGCTCGCGTCGCCGCCGAGGACGAGCTCGGCGCGCGGGGTCATGACGCCCTTGGGGAGCTCGACCGGGCTGTCGGAGACGCCCTTCTCGAACGACATCGTGATGGTGTACGAGCTGCCGTTCTTGACGGCCTTGATGTCGACGGGCGAGACGGCGCTCTTGGGCCCGATCTTCGTCTCGCAGGCGTAGTCGACGTCGACGACGGCCGCGTGGGCGGCCGGCGCTCCGGCCAGCACGGTCGCGCCCGCCACCGCGACCGCGGCCGTGAGCGCGGCGGTCGTTCTCCTCCGGTTCGGCACCTTGGACACCCCGAGCACCCCTCACCGCAACGTAACTGACGGTCTTTCAGATTGGCCGTCAAGGTACGCCGGGGGCCCTGAGGAGGGAAGGCAGGGGAACCGGTGAAGTTGTGAAAGTCCTAGGCGGGTGCGGCCAGTTCGGCCCAGACCGTCTTGCCGGGGGCTCCCGGGGTGCGGTCGATGCCCCAGTCGAGGCAGAGGCGCTGCACGATGAACATCCCGTGGCCGCCCGGGCGTCCGGAGCGGTGCGGGGTGCGGGGGGCGGGCTGTCCGGCGCCGCGGTCGGTGACTTCGAGGCGCAGGGCGCGGGGCAGGCGCAGGACGCGGAGCCGTTCGGGGCCCTCGGCGTGCAGGCAGGCGTTGGTGACGAGCTCCGAGACGACGAGCAGGACGTCCTCGGCGGCGGCCCTGCGGTCGGCGGTGGCGGCCGGGAGCCAGCCCCACTCGTGGAGCGCCGAGCGCGTGAAGTCGCGCGCCAGCGGCACGGTGCCGCTGGTCTCGCCGAGGGCGAGCGTCCGGACGTCGGAAGCCTGGTCCATCAACGCTTCACCTCACCGATCGACGGGACATGGGGACAGGACGTACGGGCGGAGCCGCCCCGCGGCGTATGACGTGGGTCTCAGCCGGGGAGTGCCGTGGCGAGCGTCTCGTGGACGGTGAAGACGGCGTCCGCGCCCGTGATCTGGAACACCCTGGCCACCGCGGGCCGCATCCCCACCAGATGGACGCCGCCGCCGGCGGCGTCCGCCCTCAGCCGGGCGCCCAGCAGCACGTTGAGCCCGGTCGAATCGCAGAACTCCAGGCCCGAGCAGTCGACGACGAGCCGTGCGCGGCCCGCGTCGAGGGCGGTGTCCAGCGGGGCGCGCAGCAGTTCGGCGGTGTGGTGATCGAGCTCACCGACGGGCGTGAGGAGGGCGCTCCCGGCGACGTCGCGGACCTCGACCCGCAGCCGCGCGGGCGGCGCGCTGCCGATGTGTTCGCGGTCCATGGCGGTGCCTCTTCTCGCTGTCGCGGATGCCGACTGACGTGCCTCGAACCCTACAAGCGTGGCGCCCTCCGATGCACACGAGGTACTTCTCATATCGACACGAAACGGATTATTGCCACTTGCAACCATCAGGGTCGAGCGGGTAGGGCTAGAAGGGCAACGTCCGACCCGGCCGGCTTTGGAGGCGCCGCAAACCGCAGCGAGAAGAACCCGAAGGAGACCCATGTCACCCCGGCTCGACGCCCCGCGTACCCCCGACGCGCCGTCGGCAGCAGTCCCCCTCCCTCCCGTGGTCCATCTGCCCGAACGGCTGCTCGACACACCGCTCGACCGGATCGGACCGGTCGACGCGCGTGCCCTGTCGAAGCAGCTCTTCGCCCGGCTCTCCGAGCTGGAGGAGGGCACCCACGAGTACGCGTACGTCCGCAACACCCTGGTCGAACTCAACCTCGCCCTGGTCCGGTTCGCCGCCGCACGGTTCGGCACCCGCAGCGAACCGATGGAGGACATCGTCCAGGTCGGCACGATCGGCCTCATCAAGGCGATCGACCGCTTCGAACTGGCCCGCGGCGTCGAGTTCCCGACGTTCGCGATGCCGACGATCATCGGCGAGATCAAGCGCTTCTTCCGCGACACCTCGTGGTCCGTGCACGTGCCGCGCAGACTCCAGGAGCTCCGGCTCGACCTCGCCAGGGCCGGTGACGCGCTCGCGCAGCGGCTCGACCGCGCGCCGACCGTCGCCGAGCTCGCCGAGGAGCTCGGCATCCGCCCGGAGGAGGTCGTCGAGGGCATGGCCGCGAGCAACGCGTACACCGCGACCTCGCTCGACGCGCAGCCCGACGAGGAGGACGGCGTCGGCGGCGAGGCCGCGCTCGTCGACCGGCTCGGCTACGAGGACAACGGGCTCACCGGGATCGAGTACATCGCCTCCCTCAAGCCGATGATCGCCTCGCTGCCGGCGCGCGAACGGCAGATCCTCTCCCTGCGCTTCGTCTCCGGCCTCACCCAGTCGGAGATCGGCGCGGAGCTCGGCATCTCGCAGATGCACGTGTCGCGCCTGCTGGCCCGCACCCTGGGCCGGCTGCGCCGGGGGCTGACGCTGGAGGAGTGACGGCCACCACGGCCGTGCCACGGGCCCGTTCACGGTCGGTCGACCCTGGACGGGCCCTCTCTGTGGCCTACCAGCCGATCTGTACGTCTCCGACGACCTCGCCGTCGACGAGGGCGGCGAGCTTCCGGGCGCGGGGGAGGTCGCCCCACTTGTCGACGTGCACGAAGACGGTGTGGTGCGGGGTCCGGGCGTCGATCTGGGCCTGGTCCCCGTGCAGGACCAGCTGGACCCCGTCGTACTTGTCGAAGCCGGGCCGGTCCGTCTCCGGGTCGTCCGGCCAGCGGCCGCGCCACCAGATGTCGGCGGTGCCGTCGCCGACGGCCCGGACGAGCTCGGCGCCGACGGCCGGGGCGGGCACCTCGGCGGAGAGGAACAACGGCAGTTCGGCGCGGATCTCCTCGTCCCCGGCGGTGTCGAGGTCGAGCGCGCAGCAGACGTACTGCCCGGTCACGGGGTCCCGCTCGACCTCCACCCGGTCGACGTCCGCCCCCGGCAGCAGCCCCGCGACCCGCCGCGCCTCCTCGACGGTACGGACCTCCACGTCGACGTACACCTCGTCCTGGACCCGCTCGAGCAGCGCGACGAGCCGCCGCGCCCGCGCGTGCGCCTCGTCGGCGTCGGTGGTCGTGAAGACGGCGTAGGCCCGCGAATGTCCCATGCCTCCACGCTCGCACGGCTCGCGGCCCGTCGCGTAATCAATTGGCGGCAGTCACAGGCCCGTCGATACCGTCGAGCTCCCCGACCTCACGCAGAGAGCGAACCATCATGACCGCCCGCACCGGCCCGACGACGACCCTGTGGCGCCCCACCGGCCCCGTCGAGCTGGAGCTCGTACGGGAGTCGGGATGGCGCGCCTGGCCGCCGCGGCTGCCGGAGCAGCCGATCTTCTACCCGGTGCTGAACGAGGAGTACGCGGTGCGGATCGCGCGCGACTGGAACGTGAAGCACAACGGCGCCGGCTACGTGACGCGCTTCGAGGTCGACACGGAGTTCCTCCGCAGGTACCCGGTCCAGCAGGCGGGCGGCCGGACGATCCTGGAACTGTGGGTCCCGGCGGAGGAGTTGGACGAGTTCAACGCACACATCGTGGGCGAGATCGAGGTCGTCCACGAGTTCCGGTGACCGGGGCTAGGGTGCCGGCCGGGTCGTCGTGAACGACGCCTGGTAGGCGAGGCGGTGGTCCGCGCCGGCGCCAAGGTCTTCGAGCAGCTCGTCGAAGGCGAGGAACTCCTCCCAGCGAGGCCTGCCGGTCGCCTCGGTCAGCCGGGCCACGACGAGGTCCTCCAGTGCGGGGACCCGCTTGTTCTTCCAGACCTTGTCGGCCGTGCTGACCAGGAGGTCCTCCAGAGTGACCCCCGGGTCCGTCCACATGGCGTGGGTGGCCGCGAAGCGGGCCAGCTCCGGGGCGATCCCGTGGGCCACGAGGAGCTCCCTCCCCGCCTCCTCGTGGAGGGAGCCGGGTCCGGAGAGTTCGGCGGGGTGCACCACCTTGCCGATGTCGTGGGTCGCCGCCCCGAACAGGACGGCTTCCCGGTCGACGGCCAGGCCGGCACAGTGCCCCTCCGCCCAGGTGACCAGCTGCCGCGCCACGTCGTGGACCGCGCGCAGGTGCGCGGCCAGTCGCGGCGGCGCGGCCAGGGCGCACAATAGGTCCGCCACCGCCTGCGGGAGCGGGTGAAGTGGCGGGTCCGGGGGATCGTGCAGCGCTCGGGACAGTTCGTCGTCTGACGGTCGCATCGGGTCAGGCTACGGGGTGGCCCGGCCCACGGTTCAGACCGCGCGGACGCCCTTCCGCCAGACCTCCGCGATCAGCGGCACGCCCGGCCGGTAGGCCAGGTGGACGTGGGAGGGGGCGTCGAGGATCGTCAGGTCCGCCCGCGCGCCGACGTTCAGGTGGCCGACGTCGGTGCGGCGGAGGGCCGCCGCGCCGCCTGCCGTGGCCGACCAGAGGGCCTCGTCGGGGGTCATCAGCATGTCGCGGACGGCGAGGGCGATGCAGAAGGGCATCGAGGAGGTGAAGGAGGAGCCCGGGTTGCAGTCCGTGGACAGGGCCACGGTGACGCCCACGTCGATCAGGCGGCGGGCGTCCGGCCATTCGGCCCGGGTGGAGAACTCGGCGCCGGGGAGCAGCGTCGCGACCGTGTTGCCCTGGGCGAGGGCGTCGATGTCGGCGTTGGTGAGGTGGGTGCAGTGGTCGGCGCTCGCCGCGTCCAGCTCCACCGCCAGCTGCACACCGGGGCCGTAGGACAGCTGGTTGGCGTGGACGCGGGCCTGCAGGCCCTTCGCCTGGCCGGCCTTGAGGATCGCGCGCGCCTGGTCGCCGTCGAAGGCGCCCTTCTCGCAGAAGACGTCCACCCAACGGGCGTACGGGGCACAGGCGTCCAGCATCTCGCCGGTCACCAGCTTCACGTACCCGGCCGGGTCGTCGGCGTAGTCGGGCGACACGATGTGCGCGCCGAGGTAGGTGACCTCGTCCGTGTGCTCCGAGGCGATGCGCAGGGCGCGGGCCTCGTCCTCGACGGTGAGGCCGTAGCCCGACTTGGTCTCGAAGGTGGTGGTGCCCTGGCGCAGGGCCTCCCACATGTACTTGGCCACGTTCGCCGACAGCTCGGCGTCGCTCGCCGCACGGGTCGCCGCGACGGTCGTGCGGATGCCGCCCGCCTTGTAGGGCTGGCCCGACATCCGGGCGTTGAACTCCGCGGTGCGGTCGCCTGCGAAGACGAGGTGCGAGTGGGAGTCCACGAAGCCGGGGATGACGGCGCGGCCGGCCGCGTCCACGGCCTGGTCCGCCGCCGGGGCCTGCGCCGCCGGCCCCGCCCAGGCGACGCGCTCGTCCTCCAGGACCAGGGCCGCGTCCTCGATCAGGCCGAGGGGGCCCTCGCCGAGGGTGGGGTCGTTCGTTACCAGGCTGCCGATGTTCGTGATCAGCGTCGTCGTCATGTCGCTCTCCGGTGGGGGCGGGCGGTTCGGGTGCGGGCCGGCGGGCCGGGTGTGCCCACCCGCCCGCAACCGGCGGCGGCGTCAGCTTCTGAGCGCGGCGATCGCGGTCGCCAGGGCCTCGCCCACGTTCGGTACGGCGACGTGGACGCCGTCCTCGACGATCGTCCGGCCGCCCACCACCACGTGGTGCACGTCCGCCGCCGTCGCCGCGAAGACCGCCGTCTCGGCCGCCAGGCGCGGGACCGGGCCGGCCGTGCGGACCGAGTCGAGGGTGATCGTCGTGAAGTCGGCGAGCGCGCCGGCCTCCAGGACGCCCGCGTCGGTCCAGCCGAGGGCCGCGTGGCCGTCGGCGGTCGCCGCGCGGAGCAGCGCCGCCGCCGTCCAGTGGCCGCGGGTGCGGGTGCGCAGGCGCTCGTTCAGCTCCATCGCCCGGGCCTCTTCGAGGAGGTCGATGACGGCGTGGCTGTCGCTGCCGAGGGAGAGCGGGGAGCCGGCCCGCTGGAGGGCGACGGCCGGGCCGATGCCGTCCGCGAGGTCCCGCTCGGTCGTCGGGCACATGCAGGTGCCGGTCGAGGACCCGCCGATGAGCGCGATGTCCTCGTCCGTCATGTGGGTGTTGTGGACGCCCGTCGTCCGCGCGCCGAGGACGCCGTGCTCCGCCAGGAGCCGCGTGGGCGTCATGCCGTGGGCCGCGAGGCAGGCCTCGTTCTCCGCGGTCTGCTCCGAGAGGTGGACGTGCAGGGGGGCCTGGCGTGCCTCCGCCCACTGGGCGACCGTCGAGAGCTGGTCGGCCGGGACCGCTCGTACGGAGTGGATCGCCGCCCCGATGCGTACGCCGTCCCGGTCCTTGAGGGCCGAGACCCGCTGGGCCCACTGCTCGGCAGTGCCGTCGGTGAAGCGGAGCTGGTGCTGCTCGGGGGCGGCGCCGAAGCCGGAGGAGAGGTACGCGGTGTCGAGGAGGGTGATGCGGATGCCCGCCTCGGCGGCCGCCGCGATCAGGGCCTCGCCCATGGCGTTGGGGTCGGCGTACGGGCTGCCGCCGGGCGCGTGGTGCAGGTAGTGGAACTCGCCGACGGAGGTGATGCCGGCGAGCGCCATCTCCGCGTACACCGCGCGGGCGAGCGCGAAGTAGCTGTCGGGGGTGAGGCGCTGGGCGACGGCGTACATGACCTCGCGCCAGGTCCAGAACGTGCCGCTGCCGACCTGGACGGTGCCGCGCAGGGCGCGGTGGAAGGCGTGCGAGTGGGCGTTGGCCAGGCCGGGGATCGTCAGGCCGCGGAGGACGACGGCGCCCGGGGGCGGGACCTCGACGCCCGTGCGTACGGCGCTGATCCGGCCGTCGGAAGTGCCCGCGGCGGAGCCGCTGATGGACACGGTCAGGGCCACGCCCGGCTCGACGTCGGTGTCGAGCCAGGCGTGTTCCAGCCAGTACGTCGTCAGCGGCACGCCAGCTCCTCCAGTACGTCGGCGAGTGCGAGGACCCCGGCCACGCAGTCGTCCTCGGCCGCGAACTCGGCCGGGGAGTGCGAGACGCCGGTGGGGTTCCGTACGAACAGCATGGCGGTCGGGATCGACTCGGACAGGATGCCCGCGTCGTGTCCCGCGCCGGTGCCGAGGACCGGCACCTTGCCCGTGGTGCCCAGGATGCGGGAGAGCTCGTCGCGCAGGGCGTGCGAGAACTCCACGACCGGGGTGTAGGACTCCTGGACGACGTCGAGGTCGATTCCGTGGCGTTCGGCGTAGGCGCGGGCCTCCGCCTCGACGCCGGCGACGACCTTGTCGAGGGAGCCCTGGTCGGCGGCGCGGGCGTCGAGCCAGCCGCGGACCATCGACGGGATGGCGTTGACGCCGTTCGGCTCGACCGCGATCTTGCCGAAGGTGGCGACGGCGCCCGCGAGTTCGGCCTCGCGGCGGGCCGCGAGGACGGTCTCGGCGTACGTGAGCATGGGGTCGCGCCGGTCGACCAGACGGGTGGTGCCCGCGTGGTTGGCCTCGCCGGCGAAGTCGTACCGCCAGCGGCCGTGCGGCCAGATGGAGGACGCGATGCCGACGGGGTCGCCGGAGAGGTCGAGGGCGCGGCCCTGTTCGACGTGGAGCTCGACGAAGGCGCCGATGCGGGCGAGCCGCTCGGGGTCCGCGCCGATCCCGGAGGGGTCGTGGCCGGCCGCCTCCATGGCCTGCGGGAGGCTGATGCCGTCGGCGTCGCGGAGCTCGTAGGCCTGCTCCTTCGTCAGCCGTCCCGCGGTGAGGCGGGAGCCGACGCAGGCGAGGCCGAAGCGGGCTCCTTCCTCGTCGCCGAAGTTGACGATGGCGAGGGGCCGCTTGAACGAGACGCCGCGGGCGCGGAGTTCGTCGAGGGCGGCGAAGGAGGACACGACGCCGAGGGGGCCGTCGAAGGCGCCGCCGTCGGGGACGGAGTCCAGGTGGGAGCCGGTGACGACGGCGTCGCCGGCCGTGGGGTCGCCGAGCCAGGCCCACTGGTTGCCGTTGCGGTCGGTCTCGACGTCCAGGCGGCGGGCCTCGGCCTGCATGCGGAACCAGAGCCGGCAGTCGGCGTCGGCGGCCGTCCAGGCGTAGCGGCGGTAGCCGCCGGTGGCGGCGTTGCGGCCGATTCCGTGGAGGCTGCTCCACATGGCGTGGAACGAGGGGGAGCTCCCCCGCCCCGCCGAGGCGGCCCGGGCGGAGCCGCGGGGCGCCTCGGCGGCGTCGTGGGAGGAGGTCACGCGGAGTCACCCTCGCGCATCGGGACGCGGACGCCCTTCTCGTCGGCGACGCGCTCGGCGATGTCGTAGCCGGCGTCGACGTGGCGGATGACGCCCATGCCCGGGTCGTTGGTGAGCACGCGGCGGATCTTCTCGCCGGCGAGCTTGGTGCCGTCGGCGACGGAGACCTGGCCGGCGTGGATGGAGCGGCCCATGCCGACGCCGCCGCCGTGGTGGATGGAGACCCAGGAGGCGCCGGAGGCGACGTTCACCATGGCGTTGAGCAGCGGCCAGTCGGCGATGGCGTCGGAGCCGTCGAGCATGGCCTCGGTCTCGCGGTACGGGGAGGCGACGGAGCCGCAGTCGAGGTGGTCGCGGCCGATCGCGAGGGGGGCGGCGAGGGTGCCGTCGGCGACCATGTCGTTGAACATGTCGCCGGCCTTGTCGCGCTCGCCCTGGCCGAGCCAGCAGATGCGGGCGGGCAGGCCCTGGAAGTGGACCTTCTCGCCGGCCATCTTGATCCAGCGGTGCAGGGACTCGTTCTCCGGGAAGAGGTCGAGGATCGCCTTGTCCGTCTTGTGGATGTCGGAGGCCTCGCCGGAGAGGGCGGCCCAGCGGAACGGGCCCTTGCCCTCGCAGAACAGCGGGCGGATGTAGGCCGGGACGAAGCCGGGGAAGGCGAAGGCGCGGTCGTAGCCGGCGAGCTGGGCCTCGCCGCGGATCGAGTTGCCGTAGTCGAAGACCTCGGCGCCGGCGTCCATGAAGCCGACCATGGCCTCGACGTGCTTCGCCATCGACTCGCGGGAGCGCTGGGTGAAGCCGGCCGGGTCCTTGGCGGCCGCGTCGGCCATGTCCTCGAAGGCGACGCCGACCGGGAGGTACGACAGCGGGTCGTGGGCCGAGGTCTGGTCGGTCACGATGTCGATGGGGGCGCCCTCGGCGAGCATCTGCGGGAGCAGCTCGGCGGCGTTGCCGAGGAGGCCGATGGAGAGCGGACGGCGGGCGTCGCGGGCCTCGACGGCGAGCTGGAGGGCGTGGGCCAGGTTGTCGGCCTTGACGTCCAGGTAGCGGTGCTCGATGCGGCGCTCGATGGCGCGCGGGTCGACGTCGATGCAGATGGCGACGCCGTCGTTCATCGTCACGGCGAGGGGCTGGGCGCCGCCCATGCCGCCGAGGCCGGCGGTGAGGGTGATGGTGCCGGCCAGGGTGCCGTTGAACTTCTTCGCGGCGACGGCGGCGAAGGTCTCGTAGGTGCCCTGGAGGATGCCCTGGGTGCCGATGTAGATCCAGGAGCCGGCCGTCATCTGGCCGTACATGGTGAGGCCGAGCTGCTCCAGGCGGCGGAACTCCTCCCAGTTCGCCCAGTCGCCGACCAGGTTGGAGTTGGCGAGGAGGACGCGGGGGGCCCACTCGTGGGTCTGCATGACGCCGACGGGGCGGCCGGACTGGACGAGCATCGTCTCGTCCTGCTTGAGGGTGCGCAGGGTGCGGACCATGGCGTCGAAGGAGCGCCAGTCGCGGGCGGCCTTGCCGGTGCCGCCGTAGACGACGAGCTTGTCGGGGTGCTCGGCGACCTCGGGGTCGAGGTTGTTCTGGAGCATCCGGAGGGCGGCTTCCTGCTGCCATCCCAGGGCGCTCAGTTCCGTACCGCGGGCTGCTCGGACGGGGCGGGGTCCTGACATGGGGGGTGCCTCCTCGAATGTCGTTCAGATATTCACATCTTGGCTCGCTGAATAGTCTTAGTCAACAGGGCATACCGGCCACACCGCGGACGGGGCATCGACGAGACTGGGCCGCATGGCCTCCTCCCGTCGCGATCTCGCCGTCCGAGCCACCGTCGATCAAGGACTCCTCTCGCCCGCCGAACCGGTCGTCGCGCTCCTCGACACCGCCGGCATCCGCGCCTCCGCCACCGCCCTGACCAGTGCTTTCGCCGCCGTCACCGACGCCCACGTGCTGCACGCCTTCGCCGTGAAGGCCACCCCGCTCGTCCCCGTCCTGCGCCTGCTCCACGAGGCCGGCCTCGGCGCCGAGGTCGCCAGCCCCGGCGAGCTGGCCCTCGCCCGCGCCGCCGGGATCCCGCCCGCGCGGACCGTCCTCGACTCCCCCGCCAAGACCCCGGCCGAGCTCCGCCAGGCCCTCGCGCTCGGGATCGCCGTCAACGCCGACAGCCTCCAGGAGCTGGCCCGCCTCGACGCGCTCGTCGCCTCCGCCCCCACCGCCTCACCGCTCGGCCTCCGGGTGAACCCGCAGGTCGGAGCCGGCTCCATCGGCGCGCTCTCGACCGCGACCGCCACCTCCAAATTCGGCGTGACGCTCCGCGACGAAGGCGCCCGCAAGACCGTCGTCCAGGCCTGCCTGGAACGCCCCTGGCTGACCCGGCTGCACACCCACACCGGCTCGCAGGGCATTCCTCTCGCCCTCATGGCCCAGGCCGTCGGGGAGGTGTACGTGCTCGCCGAGGAGGTCAACCGGGCGGCCGGGCGGCAGCAGATCGACACCCTCGACATCGGCGGCGGCCTCCCGGTGAACTTCGCCTCCGACGAGGAGACCCCGACGTACGCGGAGTACGCCCGGCTGCTCGCCGACACCGTCCCCGGCCTCTTCGACGGCCGCTACCGGCTCGTCACCGAGTTCGGGCGCTCCCTGCTCGCCAAGCACGGCACGGTCCTCGCCCGCGTGGAGTACACGAAGACCTCCGGCGGTCGCCCCATCGCCGTCACCCACGCGGGCGTGCAGCTGGCCACCCGTACGGTCTACGCCCCCGAGGCCTGGCCGCTGCGCGTCCTCGCGTACGACTCCGAGGGCCGGCCCCGCACCGACGACGTCACCGTCCAGGACGTGGCGGGCCCCGCCTGCTTCGCCGGGGACCTGCTCGCCACGGGCCGCGCGCTGCCGCTGCTGCACCCCGGGGACGTCGTGGCGGTCCCGGACACCGGCGCGTACTACTTCGCCCACCACTACGCCTACAACAGCCTGCGCCGGCCCGGGATCCACGGCTTCACCGTCGACGACGACGGGGCGGTGACCTTCGCGACCGTGCGCGAGGCCCAGACGCTCGACGAGATCGTCGCCGAGGCGGGCGGCGCGCGGGCGGACGCGCTGGTCAGGTAGCGGGGGCGAGGCGGCCCGGCTTCCATGGAGCCATGACTGGAACGGGTACGGACACCACCTCCGTCGTGGTCGAGCGCCGGGTCGCCGCCTCCCCGGGGCGGGTCTGGGAGGCGATCACCGACCTGCGGGACATGCCCCGGGTCCTCTCCGGCGTCGACCGGGTGCAGGTGCTCACCGAGGGCGGCTTCGGCGTGGGCACGCGCTGGCGCGAGACCCGGCGGATGCTGGGCAAGGAGGCCACCGAGGAGATGACCGTGACCGAGTGCGAGCCGCCCGACCGGTACGTCACGGTCGCCGACTCGCACGGCATGCACTACGTCTCCGAGCTCACCCTCACCCCCGACGGCGCCGGGTCCACCACCCTGCGGATGGCCTTCTCCGCGCGCCCCGCCGGCGGCCGCGCCCCCGGGCCGGTCGCCCGGCTGCTCGCCCGCTTCGGGGCGAAGGCGGTCTCGAAGGCGCTCACGAAGGACCTGTCCGACATCGCGCACGCGGTGGAGTCCCGCGGCTGAGCGCCCGACCGAAGATCTCTTCGGATCAATTCGCGTCAGACAGCGGCATGTTCCGATGGAAAATGCCAGAACGCCTCCCCGGGGCACGAACGTTCAGTAGCGTCACCGTCACTGCCGCACGTTCGCACGCCGCAACGGGAGGGGAATCCGCGTGCCCGGAATCGACGAGTGCCTTCTGGAGGCCATGGCCCTGCCCGGGGCACGGGGCGCCTCCCTGGTCGACTGGACCAGCGGACTCGCGCTCGGCACGGCGGGCGACTCACCGGTCGGCGACCACGAGACGACAGCCGCCGAGACCGCCGAACTCGCCCGGTCCGCAGCGGAGTTCGACTCGTTCACCGCGGGCGGCGCCGGCCAGGGCCCACCCGTCGAGGACCTGATCGTCACCACCCGCGCCGGCTACCACGTCCTCCGCTTCGTCGAGACCTCCTTCGACAGCAGCGTCTTCCTCCACCTCTGGCTCGACCGCGACTCCGGCAACCTCGCCCTCGCCCGCCTCCGGCTCCGCGACCTCGCCGAGAGACTGGTCCTCGGATGAGCCGGACGGCCGTCTCCCCGATGCTGGTCCGGCTCGCCGCCGAGAAGGCCACCGGCGCGCTGCTCCGCGACCACGGCACGCTCTACCTCGTCGACGGCCGGGTCGTACACGCCGAGTCCCCCGCCGCCCCCGGCGTCGACGTCCTCCTCACCACCGGCGGCCGGCTGCCCCGGGAGGGCTGGGACGAGGCCGTCGACCGGGCCGGCGCCCACCGCGCCGTCGGCCGCTTCCTCGTCGACAGCGGCCGGCTGCGCGACGGCGAACTGGAGATCTGCCACCTCGGCGCCGTCTTCGACGCGGCCTTCTTCGCCCTCTCCCCCACGAGCGGACCCACCCGCTTCCGCTACGGGGTGGGGCACTGGTTCGGGACCGTGCGGCCGGTCTCCGCGGAGGCCGTCGAACGCGAGACCGTCCGCCGCCGCGAACTCCTCGACGCCGTCTGGCCGTACGCCACCGTCGACACCGCCCCGGTCGTGCCGCGCCCCGCCTCCCCCGGCCAGACCGTGGGCGCCAGGCAGCGCGCGCTGCTCGCCGCGGCCGACGGGGAGAAGACCCCCGCCGAGCTCGCCCGGCTGCTCGGCCGGCCCGCCTTCCACACACTGCTCGACGTGCGGCGCCTCGCCGCCGCCGGGCTCGTGGAGACACCGCCGGAACCCGACTCCGTGCCGCCCCCGCCGGTGCTCTTACCGGCCCCGCCGGTGGCCGATCCCGACATCGCCCTGCTGCGCCGGCTCCGTGACGCCCTGGAGGCACACCTGTGATGAGGCGTGCCCTGCGCATGCGCGCCGAGAGGAGACAGCTCATGACGGCAGAAGCCGAGGTCCTAGGCGAGCTCAGACGGCTGCGGGCGCGGCTGCCCCAGCTCACCGGGGCGCTGGCGGCCAGCGCCGACGGACTCGTCCTCGCCCACGACACCGTCGACGGCGAGGCGGAGAGCGTGGCCGCGCTGACCGCCGCCGCGCTCGGCGTCGGCCAGCGGCTGACCGACACCACCGGGCAGGGCCGCTTCCGCGAACTGCTCGTACGCGGCGAGGACGGCTACGTGGCGACGTACGCGGCAGGCGGCTCGGCCGTCCTGACGCTCCTCGCCGAACCCCGGATCAACGTGGGCCGGCTCCACCTGGAGGCCCGCAGGGCGAGCGCCCGGATAGGGGAGCTCGTCGACGGCGCGCTGGAACGCAGAGACCTGAACTGAACCCGTCCGAACAGCACCGAGAAGGAAGAAGAACGACACCATGGCGAACACCGAGACCTCCCTCAAGGAAGCGGCCCAGATCGAAGGCACGATCGGCGCGGCCCTCGTCGACTACACCAGCGGCATGGCGCTCGGCACGATCGGCGGCGGCAAGGAGCTCGACCTGAACATGGCCGCGGCGGGCAACACCGACGTCGTCCGGGCCAAGGTACGGACGATGGAGATGCTGGGCCTGAACGAGGAGATCGAGGACATCCTCATCACCCTCGGCAGCCAGTACCACCTGATCCGGCTCCTCAAGGGGCGCGGCAACAACGGCCTCTTCCTCTACCTGGCGCTCGACAAGAACCGCGCGAACCTGGCGATGGCCCGCCACCAGCTGAAGAAGATCGAGGCCGAGCTGGAGGTCTGACGGCTACTCGACGAACAGGCCCCGGGACGCCGCCTTCGTGTCGAACTCCTCCAGACGCGCCTGCGCGTCGGGGAGTTCGTCGGCCATCGCCTCCAGGAGGACCCGGCCGAGGAGCATCGGCGCGCAGGCCGTGTCGAAGGCGAGTCCGGTGCCGACGGCGGCCGGGATGAGCAGGTCGCTGTGGGCGGCGACAGGCGCGAAGGCCGACTCGGCGACGGTCACGACCGTGAGCCCCGCCGCCCGCGCGTACTCCAGGGCCTCGACGACCTCCTTGGGGTGCCGGGGCAGCGCGAAGCAGAGCAGGGCCGTCGCCCCGGCCCGTACGGCCGCGTCGATGCGGTCCGTGAGCATCGAGCCGCCCTCGTCGAGGAGGCGGACGTCCGGGTGCACCTTGGCGGCGAAGTAGGCGAAGCCCCGGGCCTGCGAGGAGGCGGCCCGCAGTCCGAGCACGGGCAGCGGCCGGGACCCGGCGAGGAGCCGGCCGGCCCGCTCGACGGGCGCGGGATCGGCGAGCAGTCCGGCCAGGTGCTGGAGGTTCTCGATCTCGGCGAGCACGGCCTGCTGGTACTCGTTGTGGCCGGACGCCTCCTCGGCGGCCGCGGGCATGCTGTCCCGCAGGTGCTTGCGGAGCGCCGGGTAGCCGTCGAAGCCGAGGGCGACGGCGAAGCGGGTCACGGAGGGCTGGCTGACGCCCGCGAGCTCGGCGAGCTCGACGCTGGACAGGAACGGCACGTCGCCGGCGCGCCGGACCATGCAGTGCGCGATCCGCCGCTGCGTCGGCGTCAGCCGGTGCCCCTCGAAGAGCGCCTGCAGCCGACCGGCCGGGCTGTCGCTCATGCCGCCCCCTTCACCTATTCACCCACAAAAGACGTTGCATAAGGATATGCAGTCGGGGGCCCTCAGGGCGAGGGGCGGGCGGCCACGGCCGAGCAGGACACGCCGGAACCGTGGGCCGCGACCCGGGGCCGGTCCGTCTCCGTGAGCTCGATGGTGAAGCAGCGGGTGGTCATGGCCTCGGCCGGGCCGAAGACGACCACGGTCCGCTCGTACATGCGGGAGAACTGCACCAGGACCCGGGTGCCCTGCTTCGTGGGACGCACCTCCACGAGCACCCCCGGGCGCTGCCCGCCGCCCGCGGACCGGTCGAGGGCCTCCCGGACCTCCCGCTCGGAAGGCGTGCCGCCCTCCGCGGCGAGGACGTCGGCGAACCGCGCCGCGTCCGCCCGGGTCGCGTCGAAGGCGTCCTCCTCCCGGCCGGACTCGCGGGCCTGGGCGAGGACGTAGAGGGCGAAGAGCGCCACGGCGGGGGCGAGCAGAACCGCACCCAGGACCTTGATCCAGAGCGGGGTTCCGCCTCTGCGTTCGGATGTCACTGGCCCCGGAGGCTACCCGGGGAGGGCCCCGGCGCGCAGGCGAACGGGCCCCCGCGTGAGCGAGGGCCCGTCGGCGTCGAGCGAGGCGGTTGGCGCGGGGACCGCCGCACCCCCGAAACGGGGGGCGGGACGACGGCGGTCCCCGCGAGGGACACGGGCCCGGGTCAGGGCCGGTCTCCGCGTCCGCGGCGTCTGTGGAGGCCCGGGAGCCGCTCCGGAAGTCCGTGACGCCGACAACCACCAATGTGCCGGACGCGTGTTAAGCGGGTGCTGCGGGTACGTGTCGCCCTCGTACCAGTTGCACGAACTGCTGCATACCGCCTACTTCGAACCGCCGCCGGCCAGGAACGCCAGCAGGTCCTGACGGCTCACCACACCGGTCGGCTTGCCCTCGACGAGCACGATCGCCGCGTCGGCGGACTCGCCGAGGACGGACATCAGGTCGGCGACCGGCTCGCCCGAGCCGACCTGCGGCAGCGGCGCGCTCATGTGCTGCTCCAGCGGGTCCTCCAGGGAGGCCTTCTTGGTGAACAGGTGGTCGAGGAGCTCGCGCTCGACGACCGAGCCGACGACCTCGGCGGCCATGACGTCGGGGTGGCCGGCGCCGGGCTTCACGATGGGCATCTGGGAGACGCCGTACTCGCGCAGCACCTCGATGGCCTGGCCGACGGTCTCGTCCGGGTGCATGTGGACGAGCGAGGGCAGGCCGCCCTCCTTGTGGCGCAGGACGTCCGCGACGGTGGCGGTGGAGGTGTCCTCCAGGAAGCCGTAGTCGGCCATCCACTCGTCGTTGAAGATCTTCGACATGTAGCCGCGGCCCGAGTCCGGCAGCAGCACGACGACGACGTCGTCCGGGCCGAGCTCCTTGGCGACCTCCAGGGCCGCGACGACGGCCATGCCGCAGGAGCCGCCGACGAGGAGGCCCTCCTCCTTGGCGAGGCGGCGGGTCATCTGGAAGGAGTCCTTGTCGGACACGGCGACGATCCGGTCCGTCACGTTCCGGTCGTACGCGGTCGGCCAGAAGTCCTCGCCGACGCCCTCGACCAGGTACGGACGGCCGGAACCGCCGGAGTAGACCGAACCCTCCGGGTCCGCGCCGATGACCTTCACCTTCCCGCCGCTGACCTCCTTGAGGTAGTTGCCGGTGCCGGAGATCGTGCCGCCGGTGCCGACGCCCGCGACGAAGTGGGTGATCTTCCCGTCCGTCTGCTCCCAGAGCTCGGGACCGGTGGTCTCGTAGTGCGAGCGCGGGTTGTTCGGGTTCGAGTACTGGTCGGGCTTCCAGGCGCCCGGCGTCTCACGGACCAGGCGGTCCGAGACGTTGTAGTACGAGTCGGGGTGCTCGGGGTCGACGGCCGTGGGGCAGACGACGACCTCGGCGCCGTAGGCGCGCAGCACGTTGATCTTGTCCGTGGACACCTTGTCCGGGCAGACGAAGATGCACTTGTAGCCCTTCTGCTGGGCCACGATCGCCAGGCCGACGCCGGTGTTGCCGGACGTGGGCTCGACGATGGTTCCGCCGGGCTTGAGCTCACCGCTCTGCTCGGCCGCCTCGATCATGCGCAGGGCGATCCGGTCCTTGACCGAGCCTCCGGGGTTGAAGTACTCGACCTTGGCCAGAACGGTCGCCTGAATGCCCGCTGTGACGTTGTTGAGCTTCACCAGCGGGGTGTTGCCGACGAGGCTGATCATCGAGTCGTGGAATTGCACCGTAATCTCCGGGGTCTCCGTAATGGTGTGGCCAGCGTATGCGTAGTCGGAGCGGGTTACGGGGCAGTTACACCCTGAACGGCTTGAAGGAGGTGACGGCCCCCATGTCGAGGGCGAGGGTGGCGCGGCGGATCGCGGCAGGTGCGGCGTACGGCGGCGGGAGCATCGGGCTGATCGGGGTGGCGGCGGTAGGGGTCCTCCTGGCCGAGGCACAGCTGGCCAAGCGCACGGTCTACGGCGCCCCGGCGCCGCTGCCGCCGGTGGCGGACGGCCTCTACGGCCGCGCCTTCGGCACGGAGGACCCGCTGCGGCTGGCCCTTCTGGGTGATTCCACGGCGGCGGGCCAGGGGGTGCGCCGCTCGGGTCAGACGCCCGGCGCGCTGCTCG
The DNA here is from genome assembly GCF_040295385.1 of Streptomyces sp. NPDC002825. Lineage (NCBI taxonomy): Bacteria > Bacillati > Actinomycetota > Actinomycetes > Kitasatosporales > Streptomycetaceae > Streptomyces > Streptomyces sp. NPDC002825. Next base: position 63,753 of record NZ_JBEOVH010000035.1, on the reverse strand, counting down.
CCTCCGGTCTCGCGGCGGTGGCGGAGCGGCCGGTGGTCCTGCGGAACGTGGCCCTCTCGGGGGCGCGCTCGGACGACCTGGAGCGGCAGGTCTCGCTGCTCCTCGCCCAGCCGCTGGGGCCACCGGACGTGTGCGTGATCATGATCGGCGCGAACGACGTGACGCACCGGCTGCCGGCGACCGAGTCCGTACGGCTCCTCGCCTCGGCCGTGCGGCGGCTGCGGACGGTCGGCGCGGAGGTGGTGGTCGGCACCTGCCCGGACCTCGGCACGATCGAGCCGGTCTACCAGCCGCTGCGCTGGCTCGCCCGGCGGGCCTCGCGGCAGCTGGCGGCGGCGCAGACGATCGTGGTGGTGGAGCAGGGGGGCCGGACGGTGTCCCTGGGCGATCTCCTCGGGCCCGAGTTCGCGGCGAACCCGCGCGAGATGTTCGGGATCGACAGCTTCCACCCCTCGGCGGAGGGGTACGCGACGGCGGCGATGGCCGTCCTGCCGACGCTGTGCGCGGCGCTGGGCGTCTGGCCGGAAACGGACCGGCTGGAGCCGGAGCGGCGGGAGGACATGCTGCCGGTGGCGAAGGCGGCGGCGGAGGCGGCGCGGGAGGCGGGGACGGAGGTCACGGGGGCGCGTGCGCCGTGGGCCCTGCTGAAGCACCGGCGGCGCCGCCGCCTCCCGGTCCCGACGGAAACCCCGACCCCGGAGGACGCCCAGGCCTGACGCCCGTTGTGGGCAGGCGTTCCGCCGTCGTGGGCCTGCGCCCCGCCGTTGTGGGCCTGCGCCCCGCCGTTGTGGGCAATCGTTCCGCTGGGGCGGAACGGGTGGGCACAACGGACGGCGCCCTTGCCGGCGCCAGAGGCTCCCGCGCCTGAACCCGCACCGCGTCGTGCGGCACCCTGGAGGTGCGGGTCCAGGCTCGGAACGCGGAGGCGCCGCTGGAGGGCGCCGTCTCGACTGAGCGCTCGCTTAGAAAAGAGGTCCGCGTCACACCTTCCGGGCGGTGACCCGTGCGGTACGTACGGGTAACTTCCTGTTCAGTCCGCCCACTCCGCACCCTCAGGGAGCCGTCATGCCCGAAGCCGTGATCGTCTCGACCGCCCGCTCGCCCATCGGCCGGGCCTTCAAGGGCTCCCTGAAGGACCTGCGGCCGGACGACCTCACCGCCACGATCATCCAGGCCGCCCTCGCCAAGGTCCCCGAGCTGGACCCGCGCGACATCGACGACCTGATGCTCGGCTGCGGCCTCCCCGGCGGCGAGCAGGGCAACAACCTGGGCCGGATCGTCGCCGTGCAGATGGGCATGGACCACCTGCCGGGCTGCACGATCACCCGGTACTGCTCCTCCTCCCTGCAGACCTCCCGCATGGCGCTGCACGCGATCAAGGCGGGCGAGGGCGACGTCTTCATCTCGGCCGGTGTCGAGATGGTGTCCCGCTTCGTGAAGGGCAACTCGGACTCCCTGCCCGACACGCACAACCCGCTCTTCGCCGAGGCCGAGGCCCGCACGAAGGCCGTCGCCGAGTCGGAGGGCTCGACCTGGCACGACCCGCGCGAGGACGGCCTCGTCCCCGACGCGTACATCGCCATGGGCCAGACCGCGGAGAACCTGGCCCGCTGGAAGGGCATCAGCCGCCAGGAGATGGACGAGTTCGGCGTTCGGTCGCAGAACCTCGCCGAGGAAGCCATCAAGAAGGGCTTCTGGGAGCGCGAGATCACCCCGGTGACGCTCCCGGACGGCACCGTCGTGTCCGCCGACGACGGCCCGCGCGCCGGCGTCACCCTGGAGGGCGTCTCCGGCCTCAAGCCGGTCTTCCGTCCCGACGGCCTGGTCACCGCCGGCAACTGCTGCCCGCTGAACGACGGCGCCGCCGCGCTCGTGATCATGTCCGACACCAAGGCCCGCGAGCTCGGCCTGACCCCGCTGGCCCGGATCGTCTCCACCGGCGTCTCCGGCCTCTCCCCCGAGATCATGGGCCTCGGCCCGGTCGAGGCCTCGAAGCAGGCCCTCAAGCGCGCCGGCCTGACCATCGGCGACATCGACCTCGCCGAGATCAACGAGGCCTTCGCCGCCCAGGTCATCCCGTCCTACCAGGACCTGGGCCTCGACCTGGACAAGGTCAACGTCAACGGTGGCGCCATCGCCGTCGGCCACCCCTTCGGCATGACCGGCGCCCGCATCACCGGCACGCTGATCAACAGCCTCCAGTTCCACGACAAGCAGTTCGGTCTCGAGACCATGTGCGTGGGCGGCGGCCAGGGCATGGCGATGGTCATCGAGCGACTGAGCTGAGCCGTAGCGGAGGGTAGGGGTCGCCTGAGGAACGAAGGCGGCACCTGCCCGCAGCGGAGGTGAAGCTCAGTGCGACCGGAAAAGCGAGCGACTGAGCTGAGCCGTAGCGGAGGGTAGGGGTCGCCTGAGGAACGAAGGCGGCACCTACGCGCTGAGCCCCCGCTCTCCACGCGCCGAGCGCGTCAACCGCTCCGCGTCCGAGCCGTGACCGAATCTCCCCCAGGATGTGACCTACATCCCGGGGGAGTTCGTTTTCCCAGGTCAGAGCCGTTTCGGGACTAAACGCCTGGCAGAAATACCTGTCCAATTCGTGACGTAATGCACTGACAGCGAGCACCACCCCAGGACAAGCTGATGTAGGAAGTCGGGGGATCGACTCGGATTGGGAGTACGTCAGTGAGCGCCATGTCTCTTGCCCTGCTGCTGACCACGGCCGCCGCCACGGCCGTGGGCGCTGCTGCCCTGCACGCCGTCCACGGTCTCCGCAAGGAGGTCAGCGCCCTGCGGGGCGAGCTGGCCGCCGGTCACGGCGCCACGGTCCCCGCGGCCCGGGCCACGCCCGCCGCCGAGATACGGGCCGCGGTCGCCGAGGCGCTGGCCGAGGAGCGCGAGCGCGAGCTCGCCGAGGCGCGTGCGTTCTGGGCCGCACAGGAGGCCCGTGACGCGGCCGACGCCCCGTCCCTGCTCGGCGGCCTGGGCGGCCCGGCCGACGAGGGCACCCTCTTCGTGCCGCGCCAGGCGGACTTCGTGGGCCTGGAGGCGATGGCCCTGGAGGCCATGGAGGCGGAGGCCGCCGCGCTCGACGGCCCCGACCCGCTGGACGCCTTCGACTCCTTCGAGGAGTACCCCGAGTACCCCGAGGACTCCGTGGAGCTGGCCGCGGCCCGCCGCCGGCACCCCTCGCACCCGGACTTCGTGCCGGTGCAGACGCCCGTCGTCACGGACCACGAGCGGACGGTGGCCCGCCTGGAGGAGCTCGCGGACACCCGTACCGCGCTCACCGACGTGCGCCCGGGCCCGCTCGGCACCCTCGACGTGTACGTCTTCGCGGACGGCACCACGCTCTGCATGACCCCGGGGCACCGCGAGACCGCGGAGCGCCTCGCGGAGGCGCTGCGCGCGGGCCGCACCCCCGTCCTGCTCGGCGGTTCGGGCGTCTCGGGCGCCTTCGCCCTGACCTTCTCGTACGGCGACTCGGACGAGGAGAACGTCTACATCCTCGCCGACCGCGTCATCGCCTCCCTGTAGGCCCCTGAAGAGGCGGCGTCAGAGCCCCGAGCGCTCCGCCGCCTCCCGTACCAGCCTCACGGCCTCGTCCAGTTCCCCCTCGCGGGAACCGGCCGGGGCCGTTCGCAGGATTTCGGCCAGATCGTTCCCGGCGACGGTGAGCTGGTCGCCGACCGCGAAGAGACCCGCGTCCGGCATGATCCTCGGCTCCCGCTCCCGGTCCTCGGCGCGCTGCGCGCGCACCGCCAACTCCCTGGCCAGGGCGAGTCCTTCGGCCGCCGCGCCCTGCTTGAGGCGGCTCTGCGGGGCCGCCCGCAGCCGGTCGGCGAACCGCTCGACGGCGGCGGTCAGTTCACTCGTATCACGCACTCCGCGACCCTACGCGCCCTCCCGGGCCCCTTGCCAACGGCCCGAGGCTTCGGCACGGTGACGGGAAGGAGTACGAGGAGCAGCACACGGTACGACGCGTCCGGAGGCGCCGATGTCCCACACATTCTCCGAAGAGACCCACCGCAACCTCTTGGCCCGGATCCCGCGCCGCACCGGTCGTGAGATCGCCGACTGGATGCGCACCGTCGAGGAGGGCCCCTCCCTCCTCCGCTTCGAGGAGCGGGTCAGCTGGCTCCGCGGGGCGCACGAGCTGGCGTACGGCCACGCGAAGGCGATCATCCACGAGTACGACCTGCGGCGGGCGGCCCGCAGGCTGCTCTAGACCCGCTTCGGAACCGACCGGCCGTCACTTCACGTGCCGGCCGAGGAAGTCGCGGACGAGCGCGGCGATCTCCTCGCCGTGCGTCTCCAGCGCGAAGTGCCCGGCGTCCAGGAGGTGGATCTCGGCGTCCGGCAGGTCGCGGGCGAAGGCCTCCGCACCGGCCGGCCCGAAGATCTCGTCGCCGCGCCCCCAGGCCGCGAGCAGCGGCGGCCGGTGGGTGCGGAAGTACTCCTGGAAGGCCGGGTAGCCGTCCAGGTTGAACTGGTAGTCCCAGAAGAGCTGCAGCTGGATCTCCTTGTTGCCGGGCCGGTCGAGGCCGGCCTGGTCCAGGGTCCAGGTCTCGGGGCCGATGCGGTCGAGCCGGTCGGCGGGGACGCCGTGGGTGTACTGCCAGCGGGTGGCCTCGGCGGTCAGCAGTTCCCGTACGCCGGCCTCGTTCGCCGCGCGGTCCTCGGCGTGGGCGAAGAGCACGTCCCAGAAGGGCGTGAAGCCCTCCAGGTAGGCGTTGCCGCTCTGGCTGACGATCGCGGTGACGCGCTCGGGGTGGCGGGAGGCGATCCGCAGGCCGATCGGCGCTCCGTAGTCCTGGATGTAGAGCGCGAACCTGTCCACGCCCAGCCGGTCGAGGAGTCCGAGGGTGATCTCGGTGAGCTTCTCGAAGCTGTACTCGAAGTCCTCGACGGCCGGTGCGGCGGAGGCGCCGAAGCCGATGTGGTCGGGGGCGATCAGGTGGTACGCGTCGGCGAGCTCGGCGATGAGCCCCCGGTACATGTGCGAGCTGGACGGGAAGCCGTGCAGCAGGACGAGGGTGGGGTTCGCCGGGTCGCCGGCCTCCCGGTAGAAGACGTCGAGCCCGTCGACGGTGACGGTGCGGGCGCGCAGGGCGTATGCGGACATGGCTGACTCCCCGTTTCCGGTTTCCGATCGGGAGAACGATCGTTCTCCCGATGCCCTGTAGACTACGAGAACGATGGTTCTCCATGCAAGGGGTGATCGGACGATGGACGCGGAAACCGCCGAGCTGAAGCTGCTCGACACCGCGGAGCGGCTCTTCGACGAGCGGGGGGTGCAGGCCGTCGGCATGGACGCCATCCGCACCGCCTCGGGGGTCTCCCTGAAGCGGCTCTACCAGGTCTTCCCGTCCAAGGAGGTGCTCGTGGAGGCCGTCCTGCGGCGCCGCGACGAGACCGTACGGGCCGCCCTGGCCGCGCACGGCGCCCGGACCGCCGACGGGCCGTACGAGCGGGCCCTGGCCGTCTTCGACTGGCTGGCCGGCTGGTTCGCGGAGCCCGAGTTCCGCGGCTGCGCCTTCATCAACACCTTCGGTGAGCTCGGCGGGGTCGCCCCGGCGGTCGCCACGATCGCCCGCGACCACAAGGAGGCCCTGCGGGCCTACTTCGCGGACCAGACGGACGCGCTCGGCGCCCCGCCCGCCCTCGCCGACCAGCTGGCCCTGCTCGCCAACGGCGCCATGGCCGTCGCGGGCATCACCGGCTCCCCGGAACCGGCCGCGCAGGCGAAGGCGGCGGCGAGGGTCCTGCTGGACGCCGCCGCAGCCTAGAAGCGCTCCTGGACACGCCTTCCGGACGCGCTCCGGTCAGGTCCCGGACCCGCTCCCGGACACACGGAAGGGCCCGCCCGGCACGAAGCCGGGCGGGCCCTTCCGTCAGTGGGTGACGCGTCAGTCGTCGCCCTGCAGGATCGACAGGAGACGCAGCATCTCCAGGTAGATCCACACCAGGGTCATGGTGAGACCGAAGGCGGCCAGCCAGGCCTCCTCGCGCGGCGCGCCGTAGGTCACGCCGTCCTCGACCTGCTTGAAGTCGAGGGCCAGGAAGCAGGCACCGAGGATGATGCCGACGATGCCGAAGACGATGCCGAGGCCACCGCTGCGGAAGCCGAGGCCGTCACCGCCGGCGAAGACGGCGAACAGCAGGTTCGCCAGCATGAGCAGCGTGAAGCCGATCGCGGCCGCGATCACGAAGCCGTAGAAGCGGCGCGTGACGCGGATCCAGCCCATCTTGTAGGCGATGAGCACACCGGCGAAGACCGCCATCGTGCCCAGGACCGCCTGGATGACCACGCCGTCGGCGATGTACGTCGAGACGGCGGCCGAGATGACGCCGAGGAAGACGCCCTCGAAGGCGGCGTAGGCCAGGATCAGCGCCGGCGACGGCTTGCGCTTGAAGGACTGCACCAGCGACAGGACCATGGCGACCAGGGCGGCGCCGATGGCGATGCCGTAGGACTTGCCCAGGTTCGCCGGGTCGACCGGCAGCAGCAGCCAGGACAGGACGGCGGTGAGCACGACCGTGCCGAGCGTCATGGCCGTACGGCTCACGACGTCGTCGATCGTCATCACGTTGCCGGGGGCCTGCTGCGGGGCGCCGAGCTGGACGTCCTGCGGGGCGTACGGGTTGGTCGCGTACGGGTTCGTCGCACCCTGGGCGTACGGGTTGCCCTGGGCGTACGGGTCGGTTCCGACGGCGGGGCCCCCGGCCTGCGGCTGCTGCGCGTTGAAGCCCGCGTAGCCGGCGTCGCGGCTGAACCCCCGTCGCGAGAAGACCGGGTTGCTGCTCCTCATCTCACTCCTCCATGGCAAGACCGCGCGGCGCGGTCTTGCGTCAAGAGTAATGGGTAGGCAAAAGGAACGCCCTAGTGCTCGGGGAGGATCTTTTCCCGTAAGTTTTCGATCTTCGTCGGCGGTGGGCCGCCCCGCCCGGCCAGGCTCGTCCCGTACGGAACCACCCCCTCCCCAGGAGAGCCCCATGGCCGCCGAACCGAACGAGACCTGGACCCTGCGCCACGCCACCGCATGGGTCTTCCTGGCGGACGAGAAGCTCACCAGGCCCGTGATCCTGGCCGGTGACGCCGGTGTCGAACCCGCCGCCCTGGCCGCGAGCGCGGACCACGGCTCGTACTCGCTCCTCACGGAACTCACGGCGCGCGGCCACGACCTGGTCCTGCTCGGCCTGCCCGGCGACGGCTCCATGACCGGCGACGGCGGGATCGTCCAGAACGCCGTGACGCGCGCGCTCGCGCAGAGCACGGGCGACGCCCCGCTGACCGTGGGCGGCACCGGACAGGGCGCCCTCGCCGCCCGCTACGCCCTCGCGGGCATGGAGTACCAGCGGCTGGAGCACCGCACGGGCGTCCTCTTCTCCCACAACGGCACCGCTCCCGAGCTGGAGGACGAGGCCGAGCTGAGCCGGATGGGCGGGAGGCCTCGGCTCCCCCGGTTCCTGCGCCTGATCGACAGCGGCGTGGACGACGGCCTCGACGAGGAGTTCGCGGACGAGACCCTGCGCGGCGAGGCGGGCGCGGCCGGCCCCCTCCTCCCGGAGGAGTACGCCACCGGGCTGCTCGCACGCCTGGCGCGCTAGCGCAACCATGGTGCCCGGAGCCGGACTCGAACCGGCACGGCCCGAAGGCCAGCGAGGTTTAAGCTCGCCGTGTCTGCATTCCACCATCCGGGCGTCGCCGCGAAGCTCCGCGTTGGCACATGAGCCTATCCGGACGGCTTCCCCCGATCAGCGGAAGATCGTCCCGATGTTGTCTTATTTTATTGACGTCTGAGGGTGCGTCAGTGCAGGTGGGGGCCCTTTCGCCAAACTGTGACGGGGGTCGCAGGCGCAAAGCGGCACCCCCTGGAATGACGAAAAGTCGTCGCACTTCTGTCACGTCGGCGCGACCGCGTCTCTCAGGGGCGCCGTCATACCTCAGGAGGACGGAACGGCCCCCCGGTCAGACTCGAGACTGCCCTCGGAACGGGCACGTGGACGGACGCCCGGGCCCCTGACGCTCGACACGATGGAGAGGTTCCCGAATCGCCGTCGCAGTGACAGGAGTCCTCCCGTGACCACCACCCCCACCGTGTCCCGCGCCACCGCGGTGGCCGCCCGCGCCACGGATCTCTCGAAGGTCTACGGACAGGGCGAGACCCAGGTGGTCGCCCTCGACCGGGTCAGCGTGGACTTCCGGCAGGGCGAGTTCACCGCGATCATGGGCCCCTCCGGCTCCGGCAAGTCGACGCTCATGCACTGCGTCGCCGGCCTGGACTCCTTCTCCTCCGGCTCGGTCCGCATCGGCGAGACGGAGCTCTCCACCCTCAAGGACAAGCAGCTCACCCAGCTGCGCCGGGACAAGATCGGCTTCATCTTCCAGGCCTTCAACCTGCTGCCGACGCTGACGGCCCTGGAGAACATCACGCTCCCCATGGACATCGCCGGCCGCAAGGCCGACAAGCAGTGGGTCCAGCAGGTCATCGACATGCTCGGCCTCTCCGGCCGGCTCAGCCACCGCCCGTCCGAGCTCTCCGGCGGCCAGCAGCAGCGCGTGGCCGTGGCCCGCGCCCTCGCCTCCCGCCCCGAGATCATCTTCGGCGACGAGCCGACCGGAAACCTGGACTCCCGCTCGGGCGCCGAGGTCCTCGGCTTCCTCCGCAACTCGGTACGGGAGCTGGGCCAGACCGTCGTCATGGTCACCCACGACGCGATGGCCGCCTCCTACGCGGACCGCGTCATCTTCCTCGCGGACGGCCGGATCGTCGACGAGATGCTCCGCCCGACGGCGGACGGCGTCCTCGACCGCATGAAGGCCTTCGACGCCAAGGGCCGTACGAGCTGACGCACGCGCGTCACCCCCGTACCCGAACCCCTCCTCCAGGACCCCAGGACCCACCCATGTTCCGTACCGCCCTGCGCAACGTCCTCGCGCACAAGGCGCGGCTGCTGATGACCGTCCTCGCCGTGATGCTCGGCGTGGCCTTCGTCTCCGGCACCCTCGTCTTCACCGACACCCTCTCCCAGGCCTTCCGCAACCAGTCGGCCAAGAGCTACGACGACGTGGCCGTCGCGGTCAGCCTCCGGCCGAACCCGGAGGAGGCCCTCAAGAACCCCGGCCTCTCCCAGCGGACCGTCGACGAGGTCGCGAAGCTCGACGGCGTCACCGCCGTCGCCCCGCGCGTCGACGGCTTCGCCGGCGTGCCGGACAAGAACGGCAAGCTGATCGGCGTCGGCTGGTCCAACAAGGGCACCAACTTCGCCCCCGGCAAGGACGGCAAGGACCCGGCCCTCGCCTTCACCACCGGAAACGGCCCGGCCACGGACGACCAGGTCGCCCTCGACAAGGACACCGCCGACAAGGGCGGCTACAAGGTCGGCGACCGGGTCCGGGTCGCCACCAACGGCCCGGTCAAGGAGTTCACCCTCTCCGGCGTCTTCACCACCGAGGACGGCGCCGTCAACGCCGGCGGCAGCCTCGTCGTCTTCGACGCCCCGGTCGCCCAGAAGCTCTACCTCAAGCCCGGCTACTACTCGGACATGAACGTCACGGCGGCCCCCGGCGCGGACGCCGAGAAGCTCCGCGACGAGGTCCTGAAGGTCGTCCCGAAGGCCGCCACCGCCCAGACCGGGCAGGCGCTCGCCGACCAGCAGGCCAAGGACATCGAGGCCGGCCTCGGCGCCCTGAACCAGACGCTGCTCGGCTTCGCCGGCATCGCGCTCTTCGTCGGCATCTTCCTGATCTCCAACACCTTCACCATGCTGGTCGCCCAGCGCACCAAGGAACTGGCCCTGATGCGCGCGGTCGGTGCCTCGCGCAAGCAGATCACCCGCTCCGTCCTGGCCGAGGCCGGCATCGTCGGCCTGCTCGCCTCCGCCGTCGGATACGTCCTCGGCATCGGGCTCGCCGTGGCCCTGCGCTCCGGCATGGCCGCCTTCGACATGAAGGTCCCGGACGGCTCTCTGGTCCTCGGCGCCACCCCGGCCGTGGCCGCCTTCGGCGTCGGCGTCGTCATCACCACGCTGGCCGCCTGGCTGCCCGGCCGCCGCGCCGCGAAGATCCCGCCGGTCGCCGCGATGAACAGCGTCCACGCGACGCCGTCCACCAAGTCCCTGGTCGTACGGAACTCGATCGGTGCCGCGATCACCGCGATCGGTGCCGTCCTCATCGTGCTCGGCGCGAACACCGGCGGCGACGAGGGCCGCCTGACCATCGCGGGCGGCGCCTTCGCCACCCTCATCGGCGTCATCGTCCTCATCCCGTTCCTGGTGCGGCCCGTGATCGCCCTGCTCCGCCCCCTCCTCGAGGCGGCCTTCGGGATCTCCGGCAAGCTCGCCGGCCTCAACGCGGTCCGCAACCCGCGCCGCACCGGCGCCACCGCTTCCGCGCTCGCCATCGGCCTCACCCTGGTCACCGGCCTGTCCGTGATCGGCGTCAGCGCCGGCCAGGCCCTCGACAAGATGACCGTCGATCAGGTCAAGGCCGACTACATGGTCACCATGGCCAGCGGCAACGGCCTGTCCAGAGAGGCCCTGACGGCCCTGGAGAAGGCCCCGGGCGTCACCGCGGTCTCCCCCGACCAGTTCGGCGGCTTCGACCTCAAGGGCAGGTTCGTCTCCGCCTCCGGCGTCATCCCCGGCGACATCGAGAAGGTCCTCAACGTCGGGGTCGTGAACGGTTCGCTGGCCTCGCTCGGCGAGGGGAAGATCGCCGTCGCGGACAAGACCGCCGCCGGCCGCGGCCTGAAGGTCGGCTCCACCGTCCCGGTCGAGTACGTGGACAAGAAGAAGAGCACGCTGACCGTCGGCGCGATCTACGAGGAGAGCGAGCTCCTCTCCCCCGTCCTCGTCGACGCGAAGATCCTCGACGCGCACGACCCGCAGCCGTACATCCCGCGGATCTTCGTCTCCACCGACGGCGGCGCGAGCGACGCGAACGAGCGGGCGCTGGCCAAGGCCATGGGTGACAACCCGGCCATCACCGTCCTCGACCAGAAGGACATCCGCGACACCTTCGGCGGGCAGATCAACCTCCTGCTGAACATCATGTACGGCCTGCTCGCGATGGCTCTGCTCATCGCCGTCCTCGGTGTCGTCAACACCCTCGCGATGTCCGTCTTCGAACGGCAGCAGGAAATCGGCATGATCCGGGCCATCGGTCTCGACCGGCGCCGGGTGAAGCGGATGGTCCGTCTGGAGGCCGTCGTCATCTCGGTGTTCGGCGCGGTGGTCGGCATCGGCCTCGGCACCTTCCTCGCCTGGGCCCTCGGCAAGACCTTCGAGAGCAGCCTGCCGGGCTACGGCCTGGTCGTGCCCTGGGACCGCATCGGGATCTTCGTGGTCCTGGCTGCCTTGGTCGGCGTCCTCGCCTCCCTGTGGCCGGCCCGCAGCGCGGCGAAGCTGAACATGCTCACCGCCATCAAGGCCGAGTAGGACCCGCCCGCACGAAGGGCCGGTCTCCCCCACGGGAGACCGGCCCTTCGTCGTCTCACTCCTGCCAGACGCGCGGACGCAGCGCCGTCCCGCTCTTCCCCGACACGGGGGTCTTCACCGCGAGGAACTGGTTCACGCCGATCCGGTTGCGCTCGAAGGAGACCGCCGAGGCCGCCATGTAGAGCCGCCAGATCCGGGCCCGTCCGGGCGAGGTGAGCCGGACCGCCCGGTCCCAGCCGGCCTCCAGGTTGGCCACCCAGCGGCGCAGGGTGAGCGCGTAGTGCTCGCGGATCGCCTCGACGTCCCGGACCTCGAAGCCGGCGTCCTCCAGGGTCGTCAGGGTGCGTCCCATGGGGGCGAGTTCGCCGTCGGGGAAGACGTACGCGTCGATGAACGCGTCGACCTCGTAGGCCTCCTCGTCGGGCTCCGGGCGCCGGGAGATCTGGTGGTTCAGGAGCCGCCCGCCGGGCTTGAGGAGGGCGTACAGGTCGTCGGCGTACTCCCGGTACTTCGCGGCGCCGACGTGCTCGGCCATGCCGATCGAGGAGATCGCGTCGTACGGGCCGTCGGCGACGTCGCGGTAGTCCTGGACCCGGATCTCGATCAGGTCGGTGAGGCCCTCGTCGGCGATCCGCTTGCGGGCGTAGGCGGCCTGTTCGCGGGAGAGGGTGACGCCGACGACCCTGGCGCCGTACTCGCGGGCCGCGTGGATGGCCATGGAGCCCCAGCCGCAGCCCACGTCGAGGAGCCGGTCGCCCGCCTTGAGGTTCAGCTTGCGGGCGATGAGGTCCAGCTTGTCGCGCTGGGCGTCCTCGAGGGTGCCGTCCTCCGTCCAGTACGCGCACGAGTAGACCATCGAGGGGCCGAGGACCAGCTCGTAGAAGTCGTTGCCCACGTCGTAGTGGTGACTGATCGCCTGCTTGTCGCGGCGCTTGCTGTGCCGGCTGCCGTGGCGGCCGCGCATCTCCTCGGCCGGGGGCTTCGGCGGCGGCAGGGGCCCGGCGAGCCGCAGCAGGGCGCGGGCGGCTGCACGCAGCTTGGGGTCGCGTACGGAGTCGAGCAGGCTCCTGGTCTCCTCGCCGCGCTCCCACAGGAGGCCCGAGAGGCGGTCCAGGAGCTCGTAGAGGTCGCCTTCGACGTCGATCTCGCCGGCCACCCAGGCGCGGGCCAGGCCCAGTTCGCCGGGCTTCCAGATCATCCTGCGCAGGGCCCGGCGGTCGCGGACGATCAGGACGGGGCCGCCCTTGGGCCCGGACTCGCTGCCGTCCCAGGCTCGCAGGCGGACCGGGAGCGGTTCTCCGAGGAGTTCCTCGGCGAGTGTCGTCAGCCGCGACGCGGCGTCGGCCATGGTGCACACCTCCGTGATCTCGTGCCCCAGAAATGCTCGTCACCAAGGGAACACCGTCCGTAGGCGTTTGCAGTCCCGGCGCCGCGCAACAAGTCGGCAAAACACGCGAAGGGCCGTCCGCACCACGGATGGCGGACGGCCCTTTTACGGCCTTGCGTGTACTGCTGGAACTGCTGGAACTGCTGGTGCTGCTGGGTACTGCGGGTGGTGCCGGTGCCGCTTAGGAGGCCTTGGCCTTCTCCTGCGCCGGGGCGGCCGGCGCCGGGGCGGGCTTGGCCGCCTCGTAGAACTCCTCGCGCGGCGTCTCCATGGCGCCGAGCGACACGACCTCGCGCTTGAGGAACATGCCGAGGGTCCAGTCGGCGAAGACGCGGATCTTGCGGTTGAAGGTCGGCATCGCCATGCCGTGGTAGCCACGGTGCATGTACCAGGCGAGACGGCCCTTGAGCTTGATCTTCACCTTGCCCATGACGATCATCGCGACGCCCTTGTGCAGACCGAGGCCGGCCACGGCGCCCTTGTTGGCGTGGCTGTACTCCTTCTGCGGGAAGCCGCGCATGCCGGCCACGACGTTGTCACCGAGGACCTTGGCCTGGCGCAGGGCGTGCTGGGCGTTCGGCGGGCACCAGGCGCGCTCGCGCGGGACGCCGGCCTTGATCGCGGCCATGTCCGGGACCTGGGCGTTGTCGCCCGCGGCCCACACGTAGTCCATGCCGTTGACCTGGAGCTTCTCGTTGCAGTCCACGTGGCCGCGGGGGCCGAGCGGCAGACCGAAGCGGGCGAGCGCCGGGTTCGGCTTCACACCGGCGGTCCAGACGATCGTGCTGGAGTCGACCTCGAGGCCGTTCTTCAGGACGACGTGGCCGTCGACGCAGGAGTCCATGGAGGTCTCGAGGTAGATCTCGATGCCGCGGGACTCCAGGTGCTCCTTGCCGTACTGGCCGAGCTTGGGGCCGACCTCGGGAAGGATCTTGTCGGCCGCGTCGACCAGGATGAAGCGCATGTCCTCGCGCGACACGTTCTGGTAGTACTTCGCGGCGTCGCGGGCCATGTCCTCGACCTCGCCGATCGTCTCGGCGCCGGCGAAGCCACCGCCGACGAAGACGAAGGTCAGCGCCTTGCGGCGGACCTCCTCGTCGGTGGTCGAGTCGGCCTTGTCGAGCTGCTCGAGGACGTGGTTGCGCAGGCCGATGGCCTCCTCGATGCCCTTCATGCCGATGCCCTGCTCGGCGAGGCCGGGGATCGGGAAGGTGCGCGAGACCGCGCCCATCGAGATGACCAGGTAGTCGAACGGCAGCTCGTACGCCTCGCCGACGAGCGGCGCGATCGTGGCGACCTTGCGGTCCTGGTCGATGGTGGTGACCCGGCCGGTGAGCACCTCGGCTCCGCGGACGACGCGTCGCAGCGGGACGACGACGTGACGCGGAGAGATGCTGCCGGCGGCGGCTTCGGGGAGGAAGGGCTGGTAGGTCATGTACGACCGCGGGTCGACGACCGTGACGGTCGCCTCCGCGTAGCGCATCTTCTTGAGGATGCGCCGAGCTGCGTACAGGCCTACGTACCCGCCGCCTACTACGAGGATCCTGGGACGCTCCGTGGTGCTCATGGGATCGAGTATCCACCCCTCCTGAGGGGGGTGCTCGTGCGCCCCTTCACAAGGTCTGTGGACACCTCTGCTACACTCCGCCGCCCACGTGATCCATGTCATGGCGCTGCAAAGGAACCAGGGTGCAAGGGCGAACGTTGTTCACCCCTTGTGAACTGGCCTGGAGAGCCCCCGTTAACGCTGAACCGGAGCCCAGCTTCACACGATGGAAACATCGAGCGAATCGGCCTCCGGACCTGCGAAAGGGCCCTGAGACGCCCCTCGGAGGGCCCAATGACCTTCCTCGGGCGCCATCAGGGCCCTTTTCCTTGTGAAGAACTTCACGAACCTTTTCCGACGGGGTGTCGCCGGAGGGCTCGATAGTCGCCCGCTATGCCACGGATAGAGCGATCCCATCGAGAATGTCGTGCTCGCTGACGACGACCTCGCGGGCCCCGACGCGCTCCACGATCTCCCGCAGGACGAGGGCTCCGGCGATGATCACGTCGACCCGGCCGGGGTGGATGACGGGGATCGCGGCCCGCTCGTCGTGGGTGGAGGCGAGGAGCCGCTCGGTCACCTCGGCGACCTGGGCGGCGGAGATCCGGGAGTGGTGGACCTTCTCGGAGTCGTACTCGGGGAGTCCGAGGGCGATCGCGGCGACCGTGGTGACCGAGCCGGCGAGTCCGACGAGGGTGTCGGCCGCGTCGATCGGGACGGTCTCGGCGGCCAGGTCGAGCGCGGTACGGACGTCGGCGCGGATCGCGGCGACCTCCTCGGCGGTCGGCGGGTCGTGGCGGACGTGCCGCTCGGTGAGCCGGACGCAGCCGATGTCGACGGAGCGGGCGGCCTCGACGTGCTTGTTGCCGACCACGAACTCCGTCGAGCCGCCGCCGATGTCCACGACGAGGCGCCGGTCGTCCCCGTGCAGCTCGCCGGTGGCGCCGGTGAAGGAGAACTCGGCCTCCTGGTCGCCGGTGATGACCTCGGGCTCGACGCCCAGGATCTCCACGACCCCGTTCACGAAGTCCTGGCGGTTCTCGGCGTCGCGGGAGGCGGAGGTGGCGACGAAGCGCAGCCGCTCGGCGCCCAGCTCCTTGATGGCCTCGGCGTACTCGCGGCAGGCCGCGAAGGTCCGCTCCAGGGCCTCGGGGGCGAGCCGGCCGGTCTTGTCGACGCCCTGCCCGAGCCGGACGATCGTCATCCGCCGGTCCAGCTCGATCAGCTCGCCCGTCGACCCCGCGCCGGAGGCGCTCTCGGGCACAGCCACGTCGGCGACGAGGAGGCGGATGGAGTTCGTACCGCAGTCGATTGCCGCGACCCTGGTCACTTCGCTCCTTCTTCCTCATCCTTGTCGGCGCACGGGTTCACGCAGGGGCCCTTCGCCCACCACTCCGGCAGCATCGCGAGGGCCTCGTCGCCGAACGGGTTCACGCCCGGGCCCGCGGCCAGGGAGTGGCCGACGAGCACGTGCAGGCACTTGACCCGGTCCGGCATGCCGCCGGCGCTCGGGAAGCCCTCCAGGACCTCGATGGCGTCACGTCGGGCGATGTAGTCCTCGTGCGCGGCCCGGTAGGCGGCGGCCAGCTCCGGGTCGGTGGCGAGCCGGGCCTGCATCTCCTTCATGACCCCGTTGGCCTCCAGGGTGCCGATGGCCGAGGCCGCCCGGGGGCAGGTCAGGTAGTACGTGGTCGGGAACGGCGTGCCGTCGGGGAGCCGGGGCGCGGTCTCGACGACGTCCGGGTTCCCGCACGGGCAGCGGTGCGCGATGGCGCGCAGGCCGCGGGGCGGGCGGCCGAGCTGGAGCTCGAAGGCGGCGATGTCCGTCTCGGTGGGCTCGGTGCGTTCGGTCTGCGGAGGGGGCGTTTCCATGTCTGCCTTGTTCGTGTCGCGGAGGGGTCAGGGACGGTCGGCGTGGTCGACGCCGTCCCAGAGGTTGTCGTACCAGGGGCGGTCGGCCGCGCCCTGGTCGGCGCGGGGCCGTTGCTCCGCGTCGGGGTCGTTCACGGTGAAGCCGGTCTCGCCGGGGAGCACGTAGTGCAGGTGCTCGCGGGCGAGGCGGCGGACGTAGGCCGGGTCCTGGAGGCGGGCCTTCTCGTCCTTCAGCTCCTCGACCCGCCGGGCGGCCTCGGCGGCCCTGCGCTCCTGCTCGGCGATCTCGCCCTGCTGGGAGACGTAGCTCCGCATCGGGTAGGCGAGGGCCACGACGAGGGAGCAGACCACGAGGGCGAGGAAGGCCGCGCGGCCGGTGAGCCGGGAGCGGCGGGCCTGGCGGCGGGTCTGGGAGCGGTAGACACGGGCGGCGGTCTGCTCGCCGAGCAGCCTGATCCGGGTCGCGGTCGAGAACCGGTCCCGGTCCTTCGCGGCCATGTCGTGTCGCCTCCCCTGTTCACGCGGACGTCCCCGCACACGGTACGGGACCGAGTACGGGGACGTACGGAAGCCGCCCTACGGAGAGGCCGGCCCTATTACAGCGTCAGGCCTTTTCAGCCCTTGAAGCGCGGGAAGGCGCTGCGGCCGGCGTAGACCGCGGCGTCGTCGAGGATCTCCTCGATGCGCAGGAGCTGGTTGTACTTGGCGACGCGCTCGGAGCGGGCCGGGGCGCCGGTCTTGATCTGGCCGCAGTTGGTGGCGACGGCGAGGTCGGCGATGGTGACGTCCTCGGTCTCGCCGGAGCGGTGCGACATCATGCACTTGAAGCCGTTGCGCTGGGCGAGCTCGACGGCGTCCAGGGTCTCGGTCAGGGAGCCGATCTGGTTGACCTTGACCAGGAGGGCGTTGGCGGTGCCCTCCTCGATGCCGCGGGCGAGGCGCTCCGGGTTGGTGACGAACAGGTCGTCGCCGACGAGCTGGACCTTGGTGCCGAGCTTGTCGGTGATGACCTTCCAGCCGGCCCAGTCGTCCTCGAACAGCGGGTCCTCGATGGAGACGAGCGGGTACGCGGAGACGAGCTCCTCGTAGTACTCGGTCATCTCGGCGGCCGAGCGGGACTTGCCCTCGAACTCGTACACGCCGTCCTTGTAGAACTCGGACGCGGCGACGTCGAGCGCCAGCGCGATGTCCTTGCCCGGGACGTAGCCGGCCTGCTTGATGGCCTCCAGGATGAGGTCGAGCGCCTCGCGGTTGGAGTCCAGGTTCGGGGCGAAGCCGCCCTCGTCGCCGAGGCCGGTGGAGAGGCCCTTGGTCTTCAGGACGGACTTGAGGGTGTGGTAGACCTCGGTGCCCCAGCGGAGGGCCTCGGAGAAGGACTCCGCGCCGATCGGGGCGATCATGAACTCCTGGATGTCCACGTTGGAGTCGGCGTGCGACCCACCGTTGAGGATGTTCATCATCGGAACGGGCAGCAGGTGCGCGTTCGGGCCGCCCAGGTAGCGGAAGAGCGGGAGGTCGCTGGCCTCGGAGGCGGCGTGCGCGACGGCGAGGGAGACGCCGAGGATGGCGTTGGCGCCGAGCGAGCCCTTGTTCTCGGTGGCGTCCAGGTCGAACATGGCCTGGTCGATCAGGCGCTGCTCGGTGGCGTCGTAGCCGACGAGCTCCGGGCCGATCTGCTCGATGACGGCGAGGACGGCCTTCTCGACACCCTTGCCCTGGTAGCGGTTGGGGTCACCGTCGCGAAGCTCGATGGCCTCGAACGCACCGGTGGAGGCGCCGGACGGAACAGCAGCACGGCCGGTGCTGCCGTCGTCGAGGCCGACCTCGACCTCGACCGTGGGGTTGCCTCGGGAGTCCAGGATTTCCCGGGCTACGACGACGTCGATGGACGGCACGAGCATCTCCTTCTGGGATGTGACGCTGGATGTGACGCAAGGTCGTGCAGGGTCGCGTGGCCTTGCGACAAGAGCCTAACCGGCTCGGGGGCTCCGGCCCGCCGTGCGCCCGCCCCCTGGGACGAAAAAGGACCCAAGGGCACGCATCCCGGGACGAAGGACCCCAGATCTACTGGACGGTAACCACGGAGCCCCGCCTGAAACGGGGGAACCCCGGTCCGGCGCGCACGGGGGAAGGGCACGCCGGACCGGGGTGGTCACCGCGGGAGGGTCGTCGGGGCCGCGTGAGCCGCCGGACTCACGCGAGCCGCCGGGCTCACTTCAGGTGGAGCTGCTGACCCGGGTAGATGAGGTCGGCGTTCTCGACGACGTCCTTGTTCAGCTCGAAGAGCTTGGCCCAGCCGCCCTTGACGCCGTGCGCCTGGGCGATCTTGCTGAGGGTGTCGCCGGCGACGACCTTGTACTCGCCGTCACCCTTCTTGACCTTCTTGCCGGTCGGGGTGGTGACGGTCTTCGGCGCCTTGCGCTGCTCGCTGCGGCTGGTCGGCTGCTCGGCGCGACGCTCCTGCTGCTTGGGGGCGGCCTGCTGCGGGGCGGCCTGCTGGGGCTCGCTCTGCTGCGGGGCGGTCTCGGCGGCGCCGCCGTCGTACGAGGCGCTGGAGAGGCCGACGCCGCAGCTCGGCCAGGCACCCTTGCCCTGGCCCGCGAGGACCTTCTCGGCGATGGCGATCTGCTGGGCCTTCGAGGCCAGGTCGGCGCGCGGGGCGTAGGCGGTGCCACCGAAGGCGGCCCAGGTGGAGTTGGTGAACTGCAGGCCGCCGTAGAAGCCGTTGCCCGTGTTGATGGACCAGTTGCCGCCGGACTCGCACTGGGCGACGGTGTCCCACTCGGCGGTGGTGGCGGCCGAGGCGGTGCCCGCGGTCAGCAGCGGGGCGGCGACGGCGACACCGGTCACGCCGACGAGCGTGGCGACCTGGGCGGCCTTGGAGGGACGGCGGTGTTTGCCCTTGGCGGAAAACAGCATGGGGATTCTCCTCACCGACGCCTGTGAGGTGAGCTGTCGGGTTCGGGCCGGAAAGTTGCCCGGCCGCGTGTCCTTGCACGCGGCTTCACCCCAAGCCGGTCGTCGGCCGTCTGTCTCAACGGCCGGGACCGGCACTTACCTTGGGTCCCCCACTCCTGCCTTCGGCGCTTGCGCGACGACTGTTCCCGGCGGCCGACGGCAGGATTCGGCGTTTCGGTCGACGGGGCCCGCGGTGGCGAGCGGTGACGACCGTAGACACAGACCCACCGGAAGTTCAAAGAGGCTTATTGCGGAAATATCGCCCCTGCTTGCCCTCCGGTGGGCGGTGTTTGCGCAGGTGAGAGGTGACGGAAGCAAAGTTTGCGGACGTGACACGCCAGTTGGGACGAAGAGACCCATGTCTCACTTGCCCAGAACCGGACATAAGACCGCGAACTAACCCGCCGCCGCCGTCGAACCCGCCGTCAGGTCAAGGCTCTGACCAGGCAGGATGAGGTTCGGATCGGTGCCCACGGTCCCCCGGTTGGCGTCGTAGAGGGCGGTCCAGCCTCCGGGGAGTTCGTTCTCCTCCGCGATGTCGGACAGGCTGTCACCGGGTCGCACGGTGTATTCGCCCGAAGTGTCCTGACTGTCCGTTGCGCCCGCGTGCTTCACACCGTCAGCCGCCGTCGTGGAGTCGACCTTTTCCGCAGGCTTGTCCGGGCTCGACGCGTGTCGGCCGGTTTCGAGCGAACCGTCCGTTGTGCCGGATTCCTCCGGGGCGGCCTCACCCCGGTGCTTGCCGGTGCCGGGCGTGGCCGACGGCACGTCACCCTTCGGCGTCTCGGACGAATCCGGCGTACCGGGCGTAACGGATGCGTCGGGTGTGACCGGGCTCGCGGACGTGCCGGGCGTGGCCGGGGTCGCGGGCGTGGCCGGGGTCGCGGAGGTCGCCGGAGCGCTGGGCGTGGCGGGCGTCGCGGGAGTGGCCGGGGTCGCGGACGCGGCGGAGCGCCCGGCCGCCGAGCCTTCGGTGCCCGTGGTGCGGTTGGACTCGGGGAGGGGGCCCGTGGGCGTGGTCGGGACGACGGTCGGGCCGGGGTTCACACCCGTGGCCTTGCCGTCGTTCTTCAGGCCGGCGATCGGCGCGCAGGTGGCCCACTCGTCGCTGCCCGTGGCGAGCGCCTTCTCGGCCACCGCGATCTGCTGGGCGCGGCTGGCGAGGTCGGGGCTGGGCGCGTACGCGAGACCGCCGTGCCGCTCCCAGCTGTCCTGGGTGAACTGCAGGCCGCCGTACATGCCGTTGCCGAAGTTGGCGCTCCACTGGCCGCCGGACTCGCACTCGGCGACCCGGTCCCAGGTGGCGGCGTCGGCGGCGGAGGCGGATCCGGTGGCGAGCAGCGGCAGCGCCATGGCGGATCCGGTGACGCCCGCGGCGACGACGATGGCGGGGGCCTGACGGGGGCGACGGTGTCGTCCGTTCCCGGAACGCATAGGAGGGCCTTTCGCGTGACGGCTGAGACTGCCGGGAAACGTAGCGGTATTCGAACGCCCGTCACAAGTCGATCGCCCCGCGATCACGTGAAGATCACATTTCTGATGGTCCGTCAGTGTGCAAGAGGGGTACGGAAGGGGAGAACTCCACCGGAAGCGTGCGCAAACCACGCATGATGAGCCCACCGCGCCACCGGAGTTCGGAAGGGTCGGCGGCAAGTCGCAGATCGGGCAGGCGAGTCAGCAGGGTCGCGAGCGCCGTCTGACCTTCGAGGCGGGCGAGCGGAGCGCCGAGGCAGTAGTGGATGCCGTGCCCGTAGCCGAGGTGCTGGTTGTCGCGCCGGGCGAGGTCGAGGGTGTCGGGGCCGTCGAACCGCTCCGGGTCCCGGTCGGCGGCGGCGAGCACCACGAGCACCGGGTCGCCCGCCGGGATCTCCTGCCCGCCGATGGTCAGCGCGCGTGTCGCGTACCGCCAGGTCGCCATCTCCACGGGCCCGTCGTACCGCAGGAGTTCCTCGACGCCGGTCTCCAGGAGTCCGGTCTCCCCGGCGGCGAGGGATTCCTGGAGCCGCGCGCGCTGCTCGGGGTTCCGAAGAAGCGCGTAAAGTCCGTTTCCTACCAGATTGACGGTCGTCTCGAAGCCGGCGAACAGCAGGATGAACGCCATCGCCGCCGCCTCGTTCTCGGTGAGGTGCTCGCCGTGGTCGGAGGCCTTGATCAGCCCCGAGATCAGGTCGTCTCCCGGCTCTTCGCGCTTCCGGTGGATCAGCTCCGCGAGATAGCCGCGCATCTTCTTCACCGACCGGGCGACCCCGCCGCGCGGCCCCCCGCCGTGCCGGATCATCATCCCGGCCCAGTCCCGGAAGTCGTCCTGGTCCTCCTCCGGCACCCCGAGCAGATCGCAGATCGCGTAGATGGGGAGCGGGAAGGCGAACTCGTGGATGAGGTCGGCGCTCCCCCGCGCCACGAAGGAGTCGATGAGCCGGTCCGTCAGCTCCTGCACGCGCGGCGCGAACTCGGCGACCCGGCGCGGGGTGAAGGCCTTCGACACGAGCCGCCGGAGCCGGGTGTGGTCCGGCGGGTCGATGTTGAGCAGATGCGTCATCAGCTCGGCCTTGCGCTCGCCCGGGATGCCCGTCTTCCCCTTGGCGTGCGGCGACTCGTCGTGGTGCGCAGGGTTCTTGGAGAGCCGCTGGTCGGCGAGGGCCTGCCGGGCGTCCGCGTAACGCGTCACGAGCCAGGCCTCGACCCCGCTGGGCAGCGTCGTCCGGTGCACGGGCGCGTGCTCCCGCAGCCAGGCGTAGGCGGGATACGGATCGCTCGCGAACTCCCAGGTGAAGAGCTCGGGGGCGGGACTGGGGCCGGGGGTCGTACTCACGTCACGACCGTACAGGGCGGCCCCGGGCGTCACGTTCGTGGAGAACCTGTGATCAAGAGGCGCATGTCGTGCCCTAGATTCTTGTCAGTGGATCCTCAGCTACTCAGAAGCACGTTCGCGGTCGTCGAGAGACGCGCAGAGCAGGCCGTCACGTTCTTCTACTCGCACCTCTTCTGGCACAACCCGGGTGTGCGCGAGCTGTTCCCCGAGGACATGCTCCCCCAGCGGGACCGGCTCTTCGCCGCCCTCACGCACGTGGTGACGCATCTGGAGGAACCCGGACTCGCGACGTACCTGGGGCAGCTGGGCCGCGACCACCGCAAGTTCCTCGCCGCCCCCGCACTGTACGCGGCCGTCGGGCAGAGCCTGCTCGCCGCGTTCGCGCACGCCGCCGGCGCCGCCTGGACCATGGAGGCGGAGAAGGCGTGGTCCGAGGCGTACGGCCTCGTCTCCGACCTGATGCTCGCGGGCGCCGACACCGCGGCCCGCGCCGGGGAGCCCGCCTGGTGGGACGCGGACGTCGTCCGCCACGAGCGGTACGGCGAGGACCTGGCCGTCCTCACCCTCCGCCCCCGGCAGCCGCTGCCGTTCCGCCCCGGCCAGTACGTCAGCGTCAGCTCGCTGCGGGTCCCGCGCGTCTGGCGCACCTACTCCCTCGCCGACGCGCCCCGCCCTGACGGCACCGTGGAGCTCCATGTCAGCCGGGTGGCGGGCGGCGCGATGAGCACGGCGCTCGTCGAGGAGACGGGACCGGGCGAGGTGCTGCGGCTCAGCGCCCCCGGCGGCGGGCTGACCGCGCGGACGCCCCGGGGCGGACTGCGCACCTACATATGCGGGGGTACGGGCTGGGCCCCGGTGCGGGCGCTGCTCGCGGAGGCCGCCGAGGCCGAGCCGGAGCTCCAGGGCCGACTGTTCGTGGTGGCCCGCGCGAAGGAGTACCTGTACGGGCGCGAGGACGTCGAGCTCCTGAAGGAACGGCTCCCCGGACTCCACGTCACCTACATCACGGCCGCCCCGCGCCAGCGCCGGCACCAGGCGACGGAGCGGCTGCTCCAGGCGCTGCGGGCGTGCGTCCACTGGTCCGCGCACGACGTGTACCTCGCGGGGCCGCCGGCCTTCCTGACGGATGTCCGCGAGGTCCTGGAGGAGCTGGGCACCGAGCCCGCGCGGATCCACCACGACACCCTGCCGTCCGTGGGCCGCTTCACCACCCGCCCGAGCACCGCCGCCGAACGCCTCCTGGGCCCCCCGGCCCCCCTCTGGCACAACCCGGAGGCCCGGGCGCCGCGCGAGGGGTAGTCGTCCGTACGCCATGCGGCAGAGGACGGGCGTGTCCGGTCCGGGCGGGCCGTCCGTACGGGCGCGTCTCGGGCCACGAGTTCCGCTGCACGGGCCCGACGACGGTCCGGTTCTTCCTCCGGTCCGCGTGACGGGTCACCCGCTCACCCGCGCTACAGCCCCTCCGCCGCGCGGATCGCGTCCCGGTACGTACGGGCCGCAGCCCGCAGGGCCGCCTCCGGGTCCACGCCGGAGGCCTCGGCGCGGGCCGCGAGGGCGAGGAGTTCGTACCCGATGCCCTCACCGGCCGGGAGCTTCACGTCGAGCCCCGCCGACCGGACCCGCCCCGCGAGCTTCGCGGCGAGCGCCAGGCCCGGCTGGCCGAGCGGGACGCCGTCCGTCACGGACTCCCGCTGCTTCTCGATCGCCTTGGTGCGCAGCCAGTGCGCGTGGACGTCCTCGGGGGTCTCGGCGGTCGCGTCGCCGAAGACGTGCGGGTGCCGGTGGATCAGCTTCTCGACGAGCGTCCCGGCGACGTCGTCCACGGAGAAGGGCTCCTCCGCGTCCTCCTCGGCGATCCGGGAGTGGAAGACGACCTGCAGCAGGACGTCCCCGAGCTCCTCGCGCAGCTCGTGCCGGTCGCCCTCCTCGATCGCCTCGACGAGTTCGTACGCCTCCTCGATGGCGTACTTGGCGAGCCCCTGGTGGGTCTGGCGCGAGGTCCAGGGGCACTCGCGGCGGATGCGGTCCATGATCTGCACGAGGTCGAGGAGACGGGCGCCGGGCAGGTCGTACGAGCCGGGCAGCAGCTCCAGGTCGGGCATGGAGACGCGGCCGGAGCCGGCGAGCCGGGCGAGGCCGTCGGTCAGCGCCCTGTCCCCCTCGCCGGAGGGCAGCAGCAGGACCGTGCGTCCCCCCGCGCAGGCCTCGACGAGCTCCTCGGCGGTGGGCCGGGCGTGCTCGACGGCGACGCCGGCCTCCCTCAGGTAGGGCAGCTGGGGGTGGTCCCCGTCGGGGCAGAGCACCCGGTCGGCCCCGTGCAGCGCCTGCCAGGCGGGCCAGGACAGCAGTCCGGGGGCCACGCGGTGGCTGGCGGTGAGCAGGACGATGCGGCCGGGGCTCTCAGAAGTCACCCTTCGAACTTACCCGGACTCACGCACCGGACGGGACGGCGGCCGGGTCCTGGCTGATCTGGTGGAGCCAGGGCGCGGTGGTGTCCGAGAGGCGGACCTGGGCGTCGTCCCAGCGGCCGAAGCGCGGGTTCACGTCGACGGCGAGGTCCTTGGAGGCGGCGGAGAAGACGTCCGTCAGCTTCTTCTGGCCCGCGGCGTCGTCGCTCGCGCCCAGCTTCGTCGCGATCTTGTTCATGAGGACGTTGCGGCGGACGAAGGCGTCGATCTGGTCGGGCGCCACGCCCTGCTCCTGGAGGAGGACGGCCGCGAGCTGGTCCTCGCCGCCGGCCTGGCGGACGAAGGAGGCCCTGGTCTGCTGGAGCTCGGCGCGGGTGGCGGTGACGCCCTGGTCCCGGGCGACCTTGTCGACGACCCGGTCGAAGATCATGACGTTGAGTTTGCGGCGGCTGAGGTCGCCGGTCGCGGCGACCAGCTGGGCGGACTGCGGCGAGGCCGCCTGCGCGGCCCGGACGTCCGCGACCTGGGCCTGGACGCTGGAGACGTCGATGCGTTCGCCGCCGACGACGGCCGCCGCTCCTGGGTGGGCGTCACTGCCGCAGGCGGTGAGCAGCGGGGCCGCGGCGAGCAGGGCGGCGGACACGGTGAGCGCAGTGCGGCGGTGCAAAGGAGCCTCCCGGGCTGGTCGTGCGTCAGTTGAACGACCTTGCGGTGATCGATGGTAGGGAGTCGCCGGGGCCGGAGCCACTACTTCGGAGCGACTGTTTCCCACAACGACTCACCCGTCACCCGGGTGTCGGCCGCCTGCGCACCTCCGCTCGTCTCCTTGAACAGGTAGTGCGGCCGGCGCTTCACCTCGTAGTAGATGCGTCCGACGTACTCGCCGATCAGTCCTGCCATCACCATCTGCACGCCGGCGAGCGCGGTGACGGCGACGAGGAGGGTGACGTAGCCGGGGGTGGTGACGCCGTTGACGAGGGCGTCGCCGACGATCCAGGCCGCGTAGCCGAGGGCGACGACGGTGAGGAGGAGGCCGAGGTGGACGGCGGCCCGCAGGGGCTTGTTGTTGAAGGAGAGGAGTCCGTCGAGGCCGTAGTTGAGGAGCTTGCCGAAGGACCACTTGGAGCGGCCCTGCTCGCGGACGGCGTTCTCGTAGGAGAAGGTCGTCGTGCGGAAGCCGACCCAGGAGAAGAGGCCCTTGGAGAAGCGGTTGTACTCGCCGAGGCCGAGGACCGCGTCGACCGTGCGGCGGGACAGGAGCCGGAAGTCGCCGACGCCGTCGACGAGCTCGACGTCGACGAGCCGGTTGATCGCCCAGTAGTAGAGGCGGGCGGTGAGGGTACGGGTGACCCGGTCCCCCTCGCGGGTGCGGCGGGCGACGACCTGGTCGTACCCCTCGGCGTACAGGGCGGCCATGCGGTGCACGAGCTCCGGCGGGTGCTGGAGGTCGGCGTCCATGATCACGACGGCGTCGCCGGCGGCGTGCCGGAGCCCGGCGAGCATCGCGGCCTCCTTGCCGAAGTTGCGGCTGAAGGAGAGGTAGCGGACCCGGTCCGGGTCGCGCCCCGCGAGCTCACGGAGGAGCGGGAGGGTCCCGTCCCGGCTTCCGTCGTCCACGTAGACCAGCTCGAACTCCCCGTCGAGACGGGCGAGTTCGGCGGTCACACGGTCGTGGAAGCGGGCGAGGACGTCCTCCTCGTTGAAGCACGGGACGACGATCGAGAGCAGCACACGGACCACGACAACGGAGCCCGGTGTCCCGGCCGGTCCGGGTGGATGGCGCGCAGGCGACCATCACGTGAACTGGCCCGTCGGACCCGTCACTTCCCGTGCCGTCGCTGTCATATTCGATCCGTCATGCCGAAAACCAAGCTCTCCTGTCTGCTCGCCGCCGTCCTGTCCGCCCTCGCCGTCTGCGGCGGGGACGCCGTCGCCCGGGTCTTCCCCTTCGGGCCGCGCCACCGGGCCGTCAACGACCTCGCCAACCAGTTCGTGCCGTTCCACGCGCACCTGTGGGACCTGCTGCGGGGCCGGGCGGACGGCGGGCTGCTGCTCGACTGGCGGGCGGGCTGGGGCACGAGCTTCCTGCCCGACTACGGCACCTATGTGTCGAGCCCGTTCGCCCCGCTGGTGGCGCTCTTCCCGCGCGGGGACATCGAGTACGCGGTGTACGGGATCACCGTCCTCAAGACGGCGCTGGCGGCGGCCGCGATGACCTTCCTGCTGCGGCGGACCGGCCCGGCGGGCGTGTGGTGGTGGGCGTCGGTGCTCGGCGCCTCGTACGCGCTGTGCGGCTGGTCGCTCGCGGAGGGCACGTACAACCCGATGTGGCTGGACGGCCTGATCGCCTTCCCGCTGCTCTGCCTGGTGGGCGAGTGGGTACGGGAGGGCCGGCGGCCGCTCCTGGGCCCGCTGGTGGTGGCGGTCTGCTGGCTCGCGAACTTCTACACGGCCTACATGGCGACCCTCGGCGCCGCCCTCGTCCTTCTGGTCCGCCTGGCGCTCACGGACTCCTTCCGGTGGCGGACGCTGCTCAGGGCGGCGCTGACCACGGTCCTCGGGATCGGCCTCGCGGCCCCCGTCCTCGTCCCGGTCTTCCTCGGCTCCCGGCACGCCCACCCGGGCGTGGTCCGGGACTTCGCCCCGGCGGCCGGCACGGACGTGCTGGCCCGGCTGCTGCCGGTGACGTACAGCTTCGCGACGCCGGCGGCCTTCGTCTGCACGGCGGTGCCGCTGCTCGCGGGGGCGCTGCTCTTCCGCCGGGACGCGCCGGGCCGGGAGCGGTGGCTGTGGGGCGGTCTGTGCGCGGCGGTCGCGCTGTCGATGCAGTGGACCCCGACGCACCTGCTGTGGCACGTCTTCGCCACGCCGAACGGCAGCCCGTACCGCCAGACCTTCGTGCTGTCCGGCGTCCTCGTGCTCGCCGCCTGGACGGGCCTCGCGCACGGCCTGCCGGACCGCAGGGCGCTGCTCGGCGGGGCGGCGGTCGTCCTGGCCCTCACAGCCGGGGCCCTGCCGAGCGAGCTCCTCACCCCGTGGGCGCTGCTCCTCGCGGGCGCGGGCCTCGCGGCGGTGGCGGGCGCGCTCCTGCTCCCCCGCCGGGGCCGGTACGGGCTCCTCGCCGCGCTCCTCGTCACCGGCACCCTGCTCGGGCAGGCGGCGGCGACCACGGCATACGCGGACCGGGAGCGGCTCGTCCGGCTCGACGACTACCCGCCGTGGGGCGCGGAGCAGGAGCGGCGGGCGGCGGCCCTCGCGGCGGCCGACGGCTGGCCCGCGTACCGCACGGACTCCGGCCTTCCCCGGGTCGCGGGAAACGATCCGCTGCTCCTGGGCGGCCAGGGCGCCGCGTACTACAGCAGCCACACCCCCGCGGTCCTGACCGAGACCCTCGCGGCGCTCGGCGGCGGCTGGACCTCGCGCGGCCGGAACCTGCTGAGCCTGGACAATCCGGTGACGGACGCGCTGTTCGGGGTGGGCGCGCGGTGGCGGGACGGCGGAGTGGTCCGTACGGAGGCGTATCTGCCGCTGGTGACGGTACGGCCTCCGGGCCCGCCGCCGGCCTACGGCCCGTCGCCCTTCCGGAACCAGGAACTCCTGCTCGGCTCCCGGGTGTACGAGGCTCCGCACGCGGGCGCGTGCCAGGTCGGTACGGAGGTCTTCCTCTGGTCCCCCGAGGCCACGGGCACGGCCCGCCTCGGCTCGAACGCCCCGGCGCACCTCCTCGGCGGCGGCCCGAAGCGCCGCGCGGCCCTGACGTCCCTGGGCGTCCAGCGCGTGCCCGGCCTGAAGCCGGACCTCCCCGGGCCCGGCGAGCTCGGCTGCCTGGACAGGGAGCGGTTGCGGGCGGCGGTGACGATCCTCCGCGCCCACGCGGCGACGTCGGTCCAGGTCGCCTCGAACGGCATCCGGGCCAACCTCCCACCGGGCACCACGGGCACGGCGGTCGTGGCGGCCCCGCACATCGCGGGCTGGCACTGCGAGGGCGCCGCCCCCGTCCCGTACGGCGGCCTCCTGGCCGTCCCGACCCGGACCGGCGAACTCTCCTGCACGTTCCGCCCACCGGGCCTCCGGGCGGGACTGGCCGTGGGAGCACTGGCGGCGCTCGGGCTCCTGGGCGTGGCCATGGCGCGGGTCAGGACCGGGCGGTCGCCTCGCTGACGGCCTCGATCCCGAAGAGCTCCTCGCCGCCCTTCAGGCCGGTCACCGTCACCGGAGGGTGGTCCTGGGCGGTCCAGTCCTCCCGGGAGAGGCGGAAGCGGAGGGATTCGACGACCTCGCCGTGGAGGACGTCGCGGGTGATGCCGTCGGGGCGGTAGCCGAGCTTGCGGGAGACCGTTGCCGAGGCGTGGTTGTCGGCGAAGGACAGCGACGTCGCCGAGACCGTCCCGAGCTCCGCGAACGCCAGGTACAGCATGGCGATCCGCATCTCGGTGCCGAGGCCCTTGCCGTGGTGGTCGAGGCCGAGCCACGAGCCGGAGACGATCTCGCGCCGGACGCCGAAGTCCACGGCCCGTACGTCCTGGATGCCGATGGGGCGGCCCTCGTGGAAGGCGACGAGGTTCAGCGCCCAGTCCTGCGGGGTCCACCGCCCGAGGCGGCTCCAGTGCAGCTGGATCACGTGCCGGGCCCGCTCGGCGGGCGGCAGCTCCGTCCACGGCATCGGGGTCGTCCGGGCGCCGGGCGAGGTGACGCCGCGCGCGGCGACGTCGGCCACCTCGGCGAGCTCCTCCTCGGAGGGGAGCCGCAGCTCCAGGCGGGGGGAACGGACACGGAGGGCCATCAGCGGCCAGTGGTCGGTGAGCACAGGGGCGAGTGTGCACAGCCGCCCCGCCCGACCGCACCTCGTTTACGGGGCGTTCCGCAGCTCCCAGCGGACCTCGCCGTCCTGCCGCTCGTCCGTCGGCGTGAGGCCCGCCGCGCGGGCCACGGCCGCCGAGGCCGCGTGCTCGGGGTGGACATGGGCGACGACGGTACGGACGCCCCGGTCGAGGAGCAGTCCGACCAGCCCCTCGGCCGCCTCGCGCGCGATCCCCCGGCCCTGCCACTCCGTCCCGATCACCCACGCGACCTCGGCGGTCCGCCCGCCTCCGGTGACCGTCGCCTGCACGGTCCCGGCGAGCCGGTCCTCGGCCCGGAGGCGCACCACCCAGTTGCACCAGACGACCGCCGGGTCCGGCGATCCGGCGGCCAGCCGCTCGTACCGGGCCCGCAGCTCGGGCCCGGTCAGCGGGGCGCCGCCGATGAAGGCGTGCAGGGCGGGATCGGCGAGGACACCGGTCATCTCGCCGGCGTGCGCGACGGCGAGCGGCACGAGGTCGAGCCGCCGTGTGCGTACGGTGCTGTTCTTCACGCGTCGAAGTCCCAGATCGCCTGTCCGTTGTTCCTGTCGGTCATGGTGGTCCTCCCCCGTCCTCTCGAAGCCTGCCGGACGGCTCCGAGCCTAGGAACGGGAGCGTCCGTCACGCTGTGCGCCGGGCGCGGGCCTCCTTGACGCTCAGCGCACGGTACTCGGTGGGGCTGAGGCCGTACGCCGCCCGGAAGGCGCGGCTGAAGACGGCGGGGCCGCTGAACCCCCAGCGCGCGGCGACGGCCTGCACGGGAAGCCCGAGGAGTGCGGGGCGGGCGAGGTCGTCGCGGCAGCGTTCGAGGCGGCGGCGCCGGATCCGGGCCTGGACGGTCTCCCCGTCGCCGTACGCCCGGAACAGCTGGTGGAGGGTCCGTACGGAGATGTGGTGGCCGGCGGCGACGGCCGCCGGGGTGAGGTCGGGGTCGCCGAGGTGGGTGTCGAGGAAGGTGTGGATCCGCTGGAGCAGGGCCCGCGACCGCGCCTCGGCGGGGAGTTGGTCCTCGGCGTCGAGGTTCTGGGCGAGGCAGGCGGCGACGAGGTCGACGACGACCGAGCCGAGCCGCGGCAGGTCCTCGGGCGCGCACTGCCCGGCGTGGCCCTCCAGGGAGCCGAGGAAGGAGGCGAGGACCGCCCCGAGCCCGTGGCCTCCGGGGATGCGGCTGGCGAGCAGCCGGTCGATCCGCCGGGTGCGCAAGGGCAGTACGTCACGGGGGAGTTGGAGCATCAGCAGCTGCACGAGCCCCGCCTCGGTGGGCATGGCCGCGTCGGAGGGCCGGGAGGTGTCCCAGAAGACCAGGTCCCCCGCGCCGACGCTGCAGTCGTTGCGCTGCTGGGACAGTGTGGTGGCGCCCCGCCGCATCAGGCCCAGCTGGTACTGCTCGGGGTCACCGCGCCGGATCAGCGCGGGCGTACGGCGGGAGCGCAGGGGCGAGAAGGAGAACCGGGCGACGCGGACGGTGTTCAGGTCCAGGACGGCGGCCTCGGCCTGGAAGTCGGCGGTCCGCTCGATGCTGAGCGCGGTGGGCATCACCTCCCGCGTGACCAGGTCGGCGAACCAGTCGAAACGCTCCGCCGCCGGCAACTCCCCCGCCGAGACCACAGACCACATCGCACGCTCCCCCGTTCGATCTTGCCGTCGGCGGCCAGAATGCAGCGGCGAGAACGCGTTTGTCGCCGGGTTTCGCCCGGCGTGGCGCGCCCGTCACCCCGCCTTCACGGGGCTCCCAGGAAGCCGGGGTCGTCGCCGTCGAGCTGCAGGGCCGTCTCGCGTCCGATGGCGAGGAGCTGGTCCAGGGGGACGACCGCGCGACTGGTGCCGGCCAGGTCCTGGTGCGCCTCGGCGGACCACAGGGGCGGATAGAGGCTGAGCCCCTCCCCGCCGGTCAGGCTCGGGACCTCGTCGCGCCAGCCGGGCCAGCGCAGCCCCTCGTAGAACTCCTCGGCGCCTCCGGCGAGCAGCCAGGACAGCCAGGCGCCGTACCCGGCGCCGATGGCGTCCCAGCGCAGCGAGTCGGGCGCGAAGTAGACCATCTCGCCGGGCCGGCCCGGCAGTCCGGTCTCCTCCTCGGTGCCACCCTGGATCGCGAAGGCCCCGCCCAGCACGTCGTGCGCGACGACGAGCCCGGCGGCGGGCCGCCAGTCGGGGTCGGGCCCGGCCGGGTAGCCGTTGACCGCGGCGAGGCCGGGCAGCCGCCGGTCGTTGTGGGCGGCCGGGCTGCCGTACACCCGCAGCCAGCCGTCGTCGACGAGGACCCCGCCGGTGTGGAACAGGAACGCGCCCAGGTACGAGCGGACGGTGACCTGTGTCTGGATGAGGGTGGCCGCCGCCTGTCCGGGGTCCGGGTCCAGCACCTCGACGGGCACCTTCGCGGCCCGCAGCTCCTCTTCGAGCAGCGGCCACGCCGGCTCGTCGACCCGGGTCAGCTCGTTCAGTTCACGCACACGGAAATCGTCGCACGCGGTTCGGGGGCGTTGATCGGCGGCACACTCGGGGGTATCTTGCATTACATGGTTCCTGGCGAAGCAAGATCCGAGACGGCGGCCGGAAAGGTCGCCAGTCAGCTGCGCAAGGGCGTACTGGAGTACTGCGTCCTCGCCCTGCTGCGCGACGGGCCGCGCTACGGCGTCGAGATCCTCGACGAACTGGCCGCGGTCAGCGTCATGACCACCAGCCAGGGCACGATCTACCCCCTGCTGTCCCGGCTCCGCCGCGACGGGCTCGTCGACACGGAGCTGCGCGAGTCGGCCACCGGACCCGCCCGCCGCTACTACACGCTCACCACGCCGGGCAGGACCGCGCTCACCGAGTTCGCCGAGAGCTGGCCGCGCTTCCGCGACGGCGTCGACCACTTCCTGACCGCACCCCACGGAGGCTCCGCATGACCGGCACCGAACACCCCCTCGTGACCGACTACCTGGCCACGATCGAGCGGGAGGCGTCCTTCCTGCCCGCCGGGCGCCGCGAGGAACTCCTCGCCGACCTGCGCGAACACCTCGCGGTCGCCGTCGGTGACGAGGAGGACCCGCAGGCCGTCCGCGAGGCCCTCGAACGGCTCGGCAGCCCCTCCGCCATCGTGGCCGCGGCCCGCGCGGAGGAGCCGGAGACCGCCGCCGACGCTCCGAAGGTCAAGCCCCGCACGCGGAACGTCGTCACGGCGGTCCTGATCGGCATCACGGGACTCTCCGCGCTCGGCGGCTCCGCGCCCGCCGTGGCCGTCCTGATCGTGGGCCTCGTCCTGCTGTGGACGTCCGACGCGTGGGACCGGCGCACCAAGGCCCAGACGACCGCCCTCACCCTCGCGACCCCGGTCGTCGTCGCGCTCGGCGCGCTCCTCCTGGCCGCCCGCTTCGGCCCGACGGAGCTGCTCGCCGTCCTCGCCGTGGGCATCACGCTGCCGGCCGTGGCGGCCGTACGCCTGCTCCGCACCCAGCCGCCGACCGCCTGACCAGGCGCGGACCCCGGAGGGCCCACCCCCTCCCCGACCAAGATCATCACGGGTGCAGAATGACCCGTATGACCCTGTCGAACACACCGAAAACGGCCACGATCGACGACGCTCACACGGTCGGCCGCACGCTGGCCTCCGCCTTCGGCGACGACCCGATGATGCGCTGGTTCTTCCCCGACGACGCCTCGCGCGAGACGGACCTCGTCCGCTACTTCACGACCCTCTTCACCCGGCAATACGGCCTGCACGGCGTCTGCGAGCGGACGGGGTCGGCCGCCGCCTTCTGGGTGTCGCCCGAGGGTGCGGACAAGGCCGACC
Source organism: Streptomyces sp. NPDC002825 (assembly GCF_040295385.1). Classification (NCBI taxonomy): domain Bacteria; kingdom Bacillati; phylum Actinomycetota; class Actinomycetes; order Kitasatosporales; family Streptomycetaceae; genus Streptomyces; species Streptomyces sp. NPDC002825. The sequence goes on along the minus strand of NZ_JBEOVH010000035.1, from coordinate 30,715 downwards.
CCGACGCGGAGACGATCCGCCGGCTCGTGGAGATACTCGGCGACCGCGCCCCGGTCTTCCAGCAGGCCGTGACGGCGGCCGCCGAGCACGGCCCGCGCGAGCCCCACTGGTACCTCGCCGTCATCGGCGCCGACCCCGCGGCCCGCGGTCGGGGCCACGGTTCGGCCCTCCTCCGCTCGGGCCTCGCGAAGGCCGACGCGGACGGCCTGCCGGTCTACCTGGAGTCCTCCAAGCCGGACAACCTGCCGGTGTACGAGCACTTCGGCTTCAAGGTCGTCGACGAGTTCCCGCTGCCGGGCGGCGGCCCGGTCCTGTGGGCCATGAAGCGGGACCCGCGGGGCGCCTGACGCACGGACGGTCCTGCCGGAGCAGGTAGCCGTGGGCCTCCACGCAGGTGGGGCAGGGTGGGGTGGGGTGGGTTCTTTCCCTCGGTCCTTGGAAGGATGTCGGGCCCCACCGGGTCGCGGGCCCGCGCGATGCGGTGCGCGACCCGCAGCAGTCGGGTCCCGGCACGCCGAACGGCCCCCGCCCGGCAGGGGCGGAGGCCGCTTCGTACGACTTCGGCGCTCAGTCGAGGCAGAACTCGTTGCCCTCGGGGTCCTGCAGGGTGATGCAGGACTCGTTCTCCCCGTCTGCGTACTGCGTGTACAGGTGCGTCGCGCCCAGCTTCACCAGGCGCTCGCACTCGGCCTCCAGGGTGGCGAGGCGCTCGTCGCCCACAAGGCCCTTGCCGGCGCGCACGTCGAGGTGCACCCGGTTCTTGACGACCTTGCCCTCGGGAACGCGCTGGAAGAGCACGCGCGGGCCCGCGCCCGTGGGGTCGGAGCAGGCGAAGTAGACGGGCTGCTCCTCGCGCGGCAGCGACCGGTGGTACTCCGACCAGGTGGCGAACCCCTCGGGGACCGGCGGAAGGACGTACCCCAGGGCCTCGCACCAGAACTCGGCGAGGCGCGCGGGCTCCGCGCAGTCGAGGGTGATCTGGATTTCCTTGATCGATGCCATCCGGGCACCCTAGCAAGGGGGCCCGACGACGCTCATTTCCTTTTCAGCTCCCCAGGATCACCAGGCGCTGCGTCGCGCGTGTCATCGCCACGTACCGGTCGACCGCGCCCTCGACGCCCTCGCCGAAGCGCGACGGGTCGACGAGGACGACCAGGTCGAATTCGAGGCCCTTGGAGAGGGTCGGGGTGAGCGAGCGGACGCGGGGGCGCTCACGGAAGGCGGGCGCGCCGATGACGCACGCGACGCCCTCCGCGTGCTCGTCGAGCCAGCCGTCGAGGATCTCCTCCAGGTCCGCGACCGGGCCGTGGGTGACCGGGATGCCGTTGCTGCGGATCGACGTCGGCACGTTGGCGTCCGGGAGCGCGGCGCGGATGACCGGCTCCGCCTCCGCCATGACCTCTTCCGGCGTGCGGTAGTTGACGCTCAGGGCGGTCATGTCGATGCGGTCGAAGCCGACGCGCTCCAGGCGCTCCCGCCAGGACTCGGTGAAGCCGTTGCGGGCCTGGGCGCGGTCGCCGACGATCGTGAAGCTGCGGGAGGGGCAGCGCAGGAGCAGCATCTGCCATTCCGCGTCGGTCAGCTCCTGCGCCTCGTCGACCACGATGTGGGCGAACGGGCCGTCCAGCGGCTCCAGTTCGGCGGTCGGCAGGGCGCTCTCGTCGATCAGGCTGTCCTGGAGGTCCTTGCCGCGCAGCATCGTGACCGCGCCCTCGCCGTCCGCGTCGGCCGCGACGATGCTGTCGATGACCCCGGCCATCCGCTCGCGTTCGGCGGCGACGGTGGCCTTGCGCCGGAGGTTCAGCCGGGCCGTCGCCGGGTCGCCGAGCCGCTGCCGGGCGGCGTCCAGGATCGGCAGGTCCGACACCGTCCACGCCTGGGCGTCCGCCCGTCGCAGCCGCTTCACCTCGTCGGGGGTCAGCCAGGGCGCGCACATCCGCAGGTACGCGGGGACCGTCCACAGGTCGCCGACGAGGTCGGCCGCCTCCAGCATCGGCCAGGCGCTGTGGAGGGCGCCGGTCAGCTCGCGGTCCTGGCGCAGCGACGTGCGGAACTGCTGCTCCGGGATCTCCTCGCCGTCGTACTTGTCGAAGAGGATCGAGACGAGGTGCTCCCAGATCTGCTCGCGCGCCTCGTTGTGCGGGGTGCCGGGCTCCGCCGCGTCGAAGGCCTCGGCCCAGTCGGCGGCGGTCAGCGGGATGTCCGACCAGTGGGTGGAGACGGTCATGCCCTCGGTGGGCGGCTCCTCGTAGAAGGCCACGGCCTTCTCGATCGCCCGCACCATGTCCGCCGAGGACTTCAGGCGGGCCACCTCCGGGTCGGTCTCCGCCGGGGCCTTCGCGCCCTCGGCGACCAGGTCGCGGACGGTGCAGGTGCGCACGCCCTCCTCGCCGAGGCTGGGGAGCACGTCGGCGACGTAGTTCAGGTAGGGCTGGTGGGGGCCGACGAAGAGGACGCCGCCCCGGCGGTGGCCGAGCCGCGGGTCGGAGTAGAGCAGGTGCGCGGTGCGGTGCAGGGCGACGACGGTCTTTCCCGTACCGGGGCCGCCGTCGACGACGAGGGCGCCGCGGGAGCCGGCGCGGATGATGGCGTCCTGGTCGGACTGGATGGTGGCGAGCACGTCCCGCATCCGGGGCGAGCGGTTGCCGCCGAGGCTGGCGATGAACGCGGACTGGTCGTCGAGCGCGGCGTGGCCTTCGAGGCCCTCGGCGGTGAAGACCTCGTCCCAGTAGTCGGTGATCCGGCCGCCGGACCAGCGGTAGCGGCGGCGGCTGGCCAGGCCCATGGGGGTGGCGTGCGTCGCCGCGAAGAACGGTTCCGCCGCCGGGGAGCGCCAGTCGATGAGCAGGCGGCGGCCGGTGCTGTCGGTGAGGCCGAGGCGGCCGATGTACACGGGCTCCGGGTCGTCGGTGCCGACGACCCGGCCCAGGCACAGGTCCAGGCCGAAGCGACGCAGGGTGCGCAGGCGGCCGCTCAGCCGGTGGATCTCCGCGTCCCGGTCCATCGCCTCCCGGCCGACGCCACCGGGCGCCTTCCGCTCGGCGTCGAGCCGCTCGGACAGTTCGGCGATCGTCTCGTCGAGGCAGCGGGCGATGGCGGCGAAGTGCTGCTCGTCGGCGGCGATGAGCGCCGGGTCGGCCTTGGGAGCGAGGTTGCCGGAGAGGTCGAACACACCGGCAATAAGGGACGTCATATGGCAAATACCCCGTTTTCATACATCTTCTGGCTTCGAGGAGCGATTGTGCGCCACGGAGGGGGCCTTGCCGCAAGGCCCCCTCTGCGCTATACGTTGAGATAGCGGAAAGGGCCGGAACCCATCGGGTTCCGGCCCTTCGCGTCGTACGGGGCGGTGCGCGCGACTACTTCGCGGCGACCTCGTCCAGGCAGAGGACGAACTTGTCCGAGCCCAGCTGCTGGGCGAGGGCGGAGAGCTCGTCGCCGCACTTGTTCAGGTCGAAGGTGTTGTCGATGACCTTGACGACCTTGAACAGGTCGGCCTTCCCGGAGGAGCAGTCGACGGTGTCGACCTTCGGGTCGTTGTCGGGACCGGTGACGGTGACGCACTCGCCGGCCTCGGCGTGCACCGGGGCGTCGCCCGTGAGGTGCGGGAGGCCGAGCTTCACCGCGACGGCGACGACGATCGCGACGACGATGCCGCCGACCTTCTTCAGGAGGGCGCCACCCTTCTTGGCGGGGGCGGCGGGCTGCTCGGGGGCGAAGGGAGCGGGAGGCGTCGTCATGTGGAATTCCTTGGGGGACGCGGACATGATCAGACGCGAACGTTACATGTGCCAAAACGGTCAAAAAGGATCATGAAGATCCACTCCCCGATCAGTTGCCGAGTCGTGACCCTGGCACCCCGTCAGGGCCGCTGCCCCAGCTGCCTCTGGTGGTCCAGCGCCCGCCGCAACTCGACCGGAAGCGGGTGATACGGGCCGTACGCGCGCTCCGCGTCGAACAGCAGCCGCTGGAGCTCCTCCTGACCGGCCGCGTACTCGCCCGCCGCCAGGAGCAGCAGCCCGATCCGCTGCCGGATGTCGAAGGCCCGGGCCAGATCCCGCTCGTAGTACGGCAGCACCGCACGGAACTCGGCGAGCGCGGCGGCCGTCTCCCCCAACTGCTCCAGGCACAGCGCCGCGTCGTAACGGAACTGCAGGAACTGCGGGTCCGCCGGACCCGCCTCGGCCCCGCGGTCCTCCGCGAGCCGGCGCAGCTCCGGCAGCGCGCGCCGGTACTGGCCGTCGTCCATCAGCGTCGACGCGTACTGCTTGCGCAGGATCCGGACGACCGGCGACCCCTCTCCATGCTCGGCCGCCGCGGCCGGCAGGATCCCGCCGAGCATGTCCACGGCCTGGGTGAGCGAGCCCTCCGCGAGCAGCCGCTTGACCTCGTCGACGGCCGCGGCCACGTCGGGACGCGCGGGCGCCCCGCTCGCGTACACCCGGGGGTCGGTACGGGGATCGGTACGGGGACCGGCCGGCGCAGACGGCGGCGCCACCGGGACCGGAGGCACCGGGACCGGAGGCACGGGGGGCAGCGGCACCGCCCGGTCCTGCGCACGGCCCGGCGCACGGTCCGGCCAGGGCGCGTGCGGGCGCAGGAACGGCCGCGTCGGGTCCATCGGGCCCGCCGGGGCACCGCGCGCCGGAAGCAGCGGCAGCAGGTGCTCGTACACCTCGTGCGCACCGGACGGCCGTGCCTGCGGGTCCTTGGCGAGCAGCCGCAGGACCAGCGCTTCGAGGGCCTCGGGGACCTCGGGGCGCAGCTGCCGGAGCGGCGCGGGCGGCTCGTGCAGATGGCGGTGGAGGACGCCCAGCGCGGTGGATCCGGCGAACGGCACGTTCCCGCTGAGGAGTTCGTGGAGCAGCACACCGAGCGCGTACAGGTCGGTGGACGGGCCGACGGCGCCGCCCATGGCCTGCTCCGGCGCCATGTACGCCGGACTGCCGATCGGCGAACCGGTGTGCGTGAGGCGGGTGGTGTCGGTGTCCAGGACGGAGGCGACGCCCAGGTCGAGGACGGTCAGCGCCCCGTCCGGGCGGATCATCACGTTCCGCGGCTTGAGGTCGCGGTGCACGATCGGCACCGCGTGCACGGCGGCGAGCACCGCGCAGAGCTGCGCGGCGACGCCGACCGCCCACTCCCAGGGGTACGGGTCGTGCTCGGCGAGATGGTCCGCGAGGTCCGCGCCCTCCACGTACTGCATGACGAGGTACAGGTCGTCGCCGTCACTGCCCGCGTCGTGCACGGTCACCAGACCGGGGTGGTCGACCTGCGCGGTGACCCGGCACTCGCGCACGAAGCGGCGGCGCAGCTCCTCCGCGGCGGTGGCGGGGCCGGTCATGGTGGCGGGCCGGAGCAGCTTCACCGCGACCCGGCGGTCGAGACGTCCGTCGTACGCCGTCCACACCTGGCCCATGCCGCCCTGGCCGATGACGGTGGCGAGCTCGTAACGCCCGCCGATGACCCGCCCGTTCATCTGCCGCCCGCGCCTTCCCCGCCGTTCCCGGTGTCCTTCCTGAGCAGGTCGCTGAGCTCGTCGAGCTCGGCGCGGACCTGGTCGATGCGGGGCGCCGGCGCGGTGGGCGGCGCGACGACCGGGCGGACGTACGGGTTCGGGTTCGGCATCGTGCTCGGGACCGTGACGGCGGTGGCGTGGTCGTGGCCCGGCGGGCGGAACGCGGGGGCCGCGCCGGGCCGGTCGAACCGGCGGATCTCCGTCACCAGGTAGTACGTGATCGAGCCCGCCACCAGGAGCACCATCGTCCCGACGCCGATGAAGGACTCGGCGGTGGTGGGCTCCTGGTCGCCGGTGACCCCCGCGTACGTGAAGAGGCCGGCCGCCACCAGGAACGTCACACCGAACAGCACCCAGTCCAGCGCCCTGCGGGTGACGCTCGCCAGGCGCAGCATCGGCGCCCAGGCCAGGAGGCCGCAGCTCAGCAGCGCGAGGGCGGAGAAGAGGACGAGCAACGCGATCCGGCCGGCGGAGGCGGGACTCTTCGGCTGCTGCGGAACCTGCGGGGCCTGCGGAGGGCCGTACATCCTGCTGCTCCTGCTCGGACGGATGGGTGCGGAGACGAGCGTATACACCCCCGCGGACAACGGTTCCGGGATCCCCGGAACCGTTGTCGAACCGAGCGGCGGACTACGGGGCCACCGTGCCGTCCGCCAGGCCGTCGTACAGGCCCTGGACCAGCTGGTCGCCGAGCCGGGCGGCGAGCCGCAGCGACTCCTCGAACTCGGCGAGCGCCCGGAACCGCTCGCCGAACCTGCGCTGTTCGGCCAGCGGCAGCCGGGGCAGCTGGAGGCGGCGGACATCGAGCCGGGTCGCGGTGGAGGCGTAGCTGCTGGCCTGCCGGGTGTTGGCGGTGGCCCGCAGGAAACCGGCCAGGAACCAGGGGTCGAGGGCCGCCGGATCGGGCCGGAGCAGCTGGAGGTTCCGGCCGAGCGCCGCGCCCTCGGCCGAGGCGTCGACGACCCGGACGGCCGCGCCGCCGCCGAGGACCGGGACGACGACGTCCCCGGCGGCGAGGAGGACGGGCTCCTCGGGCGGGCCGTCGGGCAGCGTCCCGGAGGGCGGCTGGGCGGCGAGGACGTCGTGGTCGGTGAGGACGGCGACCGGTGCGCCGGCGGGGGCGGTGCCCGTGCCGCCCGCGCGCAGGGCGAGCGCTCCGGCGCGGGCGAGTTCGCCGACGGTGGTCGTGGGCCGGCCGGGCCCGGTCCCGGAGCCCGGGTCGGTCACCGGCGGCGGGGTCAGTTCACGGGTCCGGTGCAGCGTCTCGGTGAGCCGCTCGCGCACCCCGGCCAGCTGGACCGCGCCCTCGGCGGCGGCCGGCGGCGGGAGGTGGCGGGCGGGGGCGAGGTCGACGTCGTCGTCGAGGAGCTCGATGACCGGCACGGAACGGCTCGCCCCGGGGGTCCCGGCGAGGGTGCCGTCCCGGTCGAAGGGCGTCCAGGCGTCCAGTACGGCGGAGTGGACGGCGGGCCAGTCGAGCCGGTCGCGGCCCTCCCGGCCGGGACCCGACTGCTCGGACGCGGCGTCGACGAGGAGGAGTTCGCCGGTGTGGCGCTCGCCCTGGACGGGCCGGCGCAGCACCCACAGGTGGAGCGGGATGCCGTACGGCGGGGCGGCGCCGGCCGGGAGGGCGACCACCGCGCGCAGGGCGCCCCTGCGGAGCAGATCGGCGCGGATGCGGCGGCCGGAGCGGCGGGAGGCGGCGGCGGGCGGCATGAGGAGGACGGCGGTGCCGCCGGGGCGCAGACGGGCCAGGGCGTGCTGGACCCAGGCGAGTTCGGACTCCGTACGGGCCGGGAAGCCGTACTCCCAGCGCGGGTCGTAGGCCAGCTCGTCGTGGCCCCAGTTCCGCTCGTTGAACGGCGGGTGGCACAGGACCGCGTCCGCCGCGAGCGTCGGGAAGGCGTCGGCGCGCAGGCTGTCGCCGGACCGGACGCGGATGTCGGCGTCGCTGGCGAGCGCCAGGCGCAGGGCGGTCAGCGCGGCGAGGTCGTGGTCGGCGTCCTGGCCGCAGACGGCGCCGGGGAGCTCGACCGCGCTGAGCAGGCCGCCGGTCCCGCAGGCGGGGTCGAGGACGGTGAGCGGGACTCCGCCGCGCCCCGTCCTCGGGGCCGCCGCGAGCGCCGCCATGAGGGCGGCGGGGCCGGGCGGGGTGAGGGTGTACTGCCGCGGGTTGGCGTCCAGGTGACGGCCGAGCAGGAACTCGAAGGCCCCGCGCACCCCGGTCCCGGCCGCCAGCTCGGCGGCCCCGCGCAGGAGCGGGACGGAGGCGGCGAGCGCGGCGCTGGTGGGGGTGAGGACGGCCCGCCCGGGGCCGAGGCGCTCGGTGAGCGTCTCCTCCAGGGCGACGGGCAGCACCTCCGCGAGCCGCTCGTCGGAGAGCTCGGCGAGCGCGGGCCAGGCCGCGGACCTGTCCCGTACGAGGAGGAGGGCGCAGCCCGCGTGGACGAGGGCGGTGACGGCGCCGGCCGGGTGGCCCGCGATCTGCTGCCAGACGCGCTCCTTGAGCGGGACCTCGGCCAGCTTGCCCTGGGTGCGGAGCCAGCGCTCGACGTCCGCGAGGGCGAAGGAGGGACTGGTCTCCGTGCCGCCGACGGGCTTGGGGAAGTCGGGATGGCGGCGCCGCCAGTTGCTCACGGCGGCCCTGCCGACCCCGGCGAGCCGGGCGATCCCGGCGGCGGTCACCTCGGCGGTGTTCGCTTCGGCGGCCGGATCGGCGGTGTTCGCTTCGGCGGCGTTCGTGTCGGCGGCGTTCTCTTCGGCCCCGGCACCCGCGTCGGCCGTACCGCCCGGCTGCTCCGCACCCGCCGCTGCTTCGTTCTCCGGCACGTGACCCAACTCCCCTGGCTCGCCCTCTGGCTGTGACACCAATCCTAGCGAGGAACACGCGCCGCACCACTTCACAGTGTGAGTCGACCCATTTTCCGTGAACCGTGTTGACTCGGTTCACAGGCTCTGCTGTGATTGACCCATCGCACCAGACATCGCCATCGTCCGGGAGGACACACCCATGTCGTACGACACCCAGGTCCCGCCTGCCGCCGCCCCGCAGGTCATGCGCAACGGTCTCGGCACCACGGCCCTGATCCTCGGCATCATCGGCACGATCTCCGGCTTCATCCCGCTCTTCTTCTGGCTGGCCGGCATCCTCGGCCTGATCGCCCTGATCCTGGGTCTCGTCGGCAAGGGCCGTGTGAAGCGCGGCGAGGCGAACAACAAGGGCGTGGCGCTCACCGGCGTGATCCTGGGCCTCGCGTCCCTGGTCCTCTCGGTGGTCGGCCTGGTCATCGTGGTCACCGCCGTCGGCGACGCGGTCGACGAGATCGACAAGTCCATCAAGGACACCGCCCCGTCGAGCTCCGCCCCGGCGAGCAAGGCCCCGGCGGCCGACGCCGGCAAGGCGGGCAAGAACAAGGGCGCGGGCCTGGCGGACGGCGACAGCGCGGTCTACGACGACGACCTCACGGTCACGGTCTCCGACCCCAAGTCGTACTCCCCCGGCGAGTTCGCCTCGGGCCACACCAAGGGCAACAAGGCGTACCAGGTCACCGTCGTCATCGAGAACAAGAGCAAGGAGAAGTTCGACACCTCCCTGGTCAGCCTGAGCGCCACCGCCGGCAAGAACGGCGTCGCGGCCGAGGAGATCTACGACGACAAGGTCGGTGCGGGCTTCGAAGGCACGATCATGCCCGGCAAGAAGGCCACCGTCACCGTCGCCTTCGACGCCCCCAAGGACGCCAAGAACCTGACCGTCGAGGTCAACCCGGGCTGGGACTACGACGCCTCCCAGTGGGAGCTGAAGATCGGCTGACCCAGGCCGGACCCGCACCACGCACCCCAAGGACCGGGGCCCTTCGGGGCCCCACCCCCCGTACAACCCCTCCCGGAGACACCACCATGCATGCCGCCCCCCGCCGGACCGCCCTCGTCACCGTCCTGAGCGCCGCCCTCACCCTCGGGGCCACCGCCTGCGGCCCCTCCACGGACGACGCGAAGCCGGCCGGGCCCTTCGGGGAGCTGACCGGATCGCAGATCGTCGACAAGGCCTTCGCGGCGACGAGGAGCGCGACGTCCCTGACCGTGGACGTCGACGAACAGGGACCCGTCGAGCCGCTCAAGGCCTATCTGTCCCTCGACACCCGGGGCCGCTGCACCGGCACCCTGACCATGGGCGCGGCCAGCACGGTCGAACTGCTCAAGACCGACGACAAGACCGTCTACATGCGCTTCGACGAGGCCTTCCTGCGCGAGCAGGTCAAGGAGGAGGGCCCGGAGGCGCAGGACGCCACGGTCAAGGAGCTCAAGGGCCGCTGGCTGAAGGGGGCCCTCTCCGACCCCGACAACAAGGGCATGGTGGAGCTCTGCGACCTGAAGGAGCTCCTCGGCGGGTTCGAGCAGGGCGCGAGCGGGATCGTGAAGGGGGCGGAGACCACCGTCGGCGGCCAGAAGGCCCTGGCCCTCACCGAGCCGGGCGACGACGGCGAGACCAACACGGTCTACGTGGCCACGCAGGGCACTCCGTACGTGCTGCGGATCGTCACGAAGGGCGGCGAGGAGCCGGGGACGATCACCTTCTCCCACTACGGCAAGCCGGTCGCGGCGAAAGCCCCGGCGGCGAAGGACATCGTCGAGACCGACTGACCGACGCGTGCTGAGCGACACGTGCGAGAGGGCCGTCACCCGGGGGGGGAACGGCCCTCTCTCACGTGCGGGTAGGACGTCAGGTGCGGTGGCGCACCCACACATTGGGCTCCACGTACACCGCGTAGCCGCGCGCGGCCTCGCAGTGCACCGGGACCAGCGCGCCCTTGACCTCGACCGGCCCGTCCGCGTCGAACGGCAGCCCGGTCCACGCGCGCCACTGCTCAAGCGAGCCGGAGACGGTCATCGACGCCGGGGCCACCGCCTCGATCACGCCGCCCGCGCGCACATGGACGCGGAGCCACGGGTCGTGCGGCAGGCCGTCGGCCTCACGCGTACGGAAGGCGTACTCGTGGATGGAGGCCTCGGGCTCCAGGTGCTTGCCGTTGGGGCGGACCGGGGCGACCAGTTCGGCGAAGCCGCGCTTGCCGGCGTTGGCGCGCATGGCGGCGAGCATCGTGTGCGAGATGCCCTTGCCGAGGTGGCCGAGGTCGACGGTGATCTCGATCGCGCTCACCGTGTCGGCGTCCCGGCCGTGCCGCAGGTCGGAGAAGGCCCAGTTGAGGACCTCGTCCCAGCCGCGGGCGGGCAGCTCGCGACGGCCCTCCACGTCGAGCGCGAAGGGCACGCTGAAGCCGCGGGCGACGACCGCGCCCCCGGCGTCGGTGGCGACGAGCACGAACTCCGGGAACTCCCGGACGATCCGGCCCATGTTGGCCCAGCCGACCGGGTCGTACATCATGAACTCGGGCCAGAGGTCCTTCATGGACCACATCGCCCCTTCGAGCTCGGGACGTTCGGCGAGGGTCGATATGTTCAGGTCCATGGGGCCAGGTTAGAGACCGTTCACGACCAGCCCAATCGTTTTTCTACGGCAGCCTCTCCTGCGGGCACGTCCCGAGGACCCGCTTCATCGCGTCCCGCTCCCCCGCCGTCACCCACACGCCGTACTTCTTCTTCACCGGGTGCGACCGGCTCCGGATTGCGCTGCTGAAGGAGCACCACGGCGTCCTTGACGCGGCCCAACTCGATGAGGTGCCCAGCCAGAGAACTGCGGTTGGCGAAGGCATGCGGTTCGAGTACAGCGACGGCCTCCTCGACCCGACCGGCCTTGGCCAGAAGGCCGGAGATGGTCCCGGCCGCGTACGAGGCGTCGCCCTGGGCATGCGTCCGCGCCTGCTCGATCGCTTCGTCGAGCAGGCCGCAGTCGGCCATGAGCCGAAGCCGCAGCCTGAAGAAGTCCCACTCCTCCTCGCCTCCGCGGCGCGCCTCAAGTGCGTCGAGGTAGGCCAGGCCGTCCTGAGCCCGGCCGTGGTCGGCGTACAGGCCGCACAGCGTGTCGACGATCCAGTCCTCTGCGCCGACCTGGTCGGCGAGCGTGTGCATCACCTCGATCGCCTCGTCGCTGCGGCCGTGCCGGACCAGAAGTCGGGTCAGAGGGACGGCCACGTTCCACAGGCCTTCCCGTGAAGCGCCGAACGTCCGGTAGGCGGCGATCGCTCCTTCCACGTCGCCGCGTTCCGCCAGCACGTCGGCCAGGCACTGCGCAGCGTGTCCGTGGTGCTCGGACGTGGCGTAGGCCCGCAGTTCCTCGATCCGATGGTGTCTCGCGAGCAGGTCGGCCAGTTGGTCGTGATTGTTGACGGAGGTGATGTGCTGCCGGGTGTGCAGCAGGGCGATCGCTTCGTCGACGCGGCCCTGACGTTCGCGGATCGTGGCAAGCAGCCCGATCGCCGTGTCGGGTTCGAGGCCTCGGCAGCACCATGGGCTGTCGCACCGGTGCTGGTCCGGAATCCGGGCGGCCAGCAGCGCGGCGATGTCTGCGTCCCGGTCTGTTCCCTCGGCGATGTCGACCAGGGCGGTGGCAAGGAACCAGTCCTCCACCCCGGCGCTCAGCCGACTGATCGCCTCGTCCGTACGTCCGTGCCGGGCAAGCAGCCGCGCGAAGAACTCGAGCGGAAGCCCTCCGACCTCCGCGTACGGCCGGGCCAGCGCGATCGCCTCCTCGGCCCGCCCCCAGCTCTCCAGTAGTTCCGCCTGGGCCTGGGCGGCCGGCCACCAGCCCGTGGCGACGTACGGAGCAAGCACCTCCAACGCCTCGGCCTGCCGACCTTGGTCGCCGAGCAGCCGCGCCCACTCCCGCGCGCAGAACCACTCCCCACGGCGGGCCTGGAACTCCACCTCCTCCGTGTGGCCCAGCTCGAGAAGTCGGGTGACCAGGAGCGGAGGAATGCAGCCGGACAACGTCCGGGTCCGGTAGTCAAGATCAGCAGCGTCCACGGCAGTGCACCCTAGTCACCGCCTCCGACATCGCAATCAGTCTTCGCACTGCTTCAGCATCGTCGCCTTGTCCGCTCTCGTCACCGCAAGGTCGTATTTGTGGGCCACCTGTGCGAAGCGGACCGCGTAGGAGCACCTGACTTGCTTGTCCGGAGGCAGCCAGGACGCCGGTCCGGAATCGCCCTTGGCCGAGTTGGCTCGGCCCTGGACCGGGATCAGGTTGAGCACGTCGTTGGCGAGTTGCTCGCGCTTGCTCTTCGGCCAGCGAGACGAACCCATCTGCCAGCTGTACGACAGCGGCACCACGTGGTCTATCTGCACCTCGGAGGCCTGCTGCTTGCGCCACTCGATGGTCGTCCCGGTGTACGGGTCGTCAAGCGTCATGGCGATCACGACGCAGTCGGAGCCGGCTCGGAAACGAAGCTTCTGGCCATCGCGGCGAATGAGATCGTTTCGAGTGTCACACCCGTTCCTCGCGAGCGGCACCCCATCGGCCGTGTCCATCCATGCATAGCCGAACTTGTCGCGGTCGTAGCCCGTCTTCGGCCCCCGCCCCTTCGTGGACAGTTCCTCGATGAGCTTGCGGGCCTCGGCCCTGTCCTCCGCGGTCGTCAGGGGCGCGAGCCCTGGCTTCGTACCGTCCGGGTTCTTGAGCGGGCTGACCACCCGCCCACCGGGAGCCGGTCCGGGCCCCGCGGAGGAGCCGTCATCGCCGAGACCCCCGCATCCCGACACGAGAAGCACGCCAGCCGTCGCCACCGTCACCGCACGGAGGAAGCGCACGCCACCCACCCTCTTGTGACTCATGTGCCTCTCAGTAAGCACAACTCACCATCCCCTGCATGAGCTGCGTAAATGCCTCAGCCACCCGGCGAAGCATAGAGATAACGCGGGTTCCGCAGCCGTTCCCGTCGACGTCCGCCCAGGCGCGGCCGAACTTCTCCCGCTCGTAGCCGGTCTTCGGGGCGCGGCCCTTGACGGTGAGGGTGTCCACCGCGGCGAGCGCCGTCCCGCGTGCGGCGGGTCTCCCGGCCGCGCCGCCGGACGGCTCGCCGCCTCCGGCCGGTGAACAGGCGCCGGCCGTGAGGACGGCGGTGGCGGCGAGGGCGGCGGGCAGGAGCGTTCGACGTGTCAGCACCCTGGGATCCTAGGCCGAGCGATGCGGGCCCTTCGGATCTTTGGTCCCGAATCGGACGGGCCCGAGGGCCCGGGAGGTGAGGTCGCGTCAGATCTTGCCGATGCCGAGGGTGTTCTCGGCGGGCAGCAGGCCGGAGCCGATGACGGTGAGCCAGGGTCCGCCCAGCAGGTCGGCGAGCCTGGCGGTGTCCTCCTGGCCGAGGGCCTCCCAGGGGCCCGCGGCCAGCTCGTCCGTGCGGCGCTCGACCTCGTCGCGCAGGGCGCGGCCCGCCTCGGTGACGGTTCCCTCGGGGTCGAGGAGGCCGCGGGCGGTGAGGCGCTCGCGGGCGGCGGCCCAGGCGGCAGGGCTCCACCCGCGGCTCTGGAAGACGGGCTCCGGGGCGGCTCCGACGGCGGCGAAGGAGACGAGCGACTCGGCCGGATCGAGGCCGGCGGCGACCAGGGCGGCGATGTGGCCGTCGCCCCGGTGCTCGCGCAGGATCGTCGCCGCCTGCCAGAGGACGAGGTGCGGGGCGTCGGCCCAGGGCAGCTCGGCGTGGGCGGCGGCGAGCGGGCGGCCTTCGAGGCCGGCCGCCTCGGCGGCGCGGCGGGCGAGCGCGGCCGCCTCGGCCAGTGCGGGGCTGTCGAGCGTCTCCTGTCCCAGGAGGGTCCGGTAGGTGCGGTCGACGGCGCGGAGCCGGGCGGCGAGCACGTCGGCGGGGGCGGCGACCTCCCAGGCGGCGGGGACGTGCCGGGCGACCGCCCCGGGGCTGAAGCTGTAGAAGGCGGAGGCGACGCGGACCGGTCCGGCGGGGCCGAGCGCGGCGGCGCGCCAGGCGAAGTAGGAGGGCCAGCGGTCGGCGGTCTCGTAGCCGAGGGCGGCGGCCTCCTCGAAGGCCTCGGGGGCGTAGTAGAGCACGGCGTGCAGGGGTTCGAGCAGGTGCCACATCTGACGTACGCGAGCGGTGTCCACGAGGTCCTCCCGGCTTCATCCACATCTTGTCGGTGACTAGATTGCATCCCGGCGCGGGAACTTGTCAATGACTAGATAGCGGCTAGGCTGCAGCCATGACGACGAGCCGGAGCACCTACCACCACGGCGAGCTGCGGCAGGCCGTCCTCGCCGCCGCCCTCGACGTGATCGCCACCGACGGACCCGGGGCGCTCAGCCTGCGCGACCTCGCCCGCCGCGCGGGCGTCTCGCACGCCGCCCCCGCCCACCACTTCAAGGACCGCACCGGCCTGCTCACCGCGATCGCCGCCGAGGGCTACGAACTCCTCGCCGAGGCCCTCGCCGGAACGGCCGGGCTGCGCGAACGCGGCGTGCGGTACGTCCGCTTCGCGACGGAGCACCCGGCGCACTTCCAGGTCATGTTCCAGCCCGAGCTGCTGCGCGCCGACGACCCGGACCTCCTCGCCGCCAAGGAGCGCGCCTCCGCCGAACTGCGCACGGGCGTCGCCGACCTGGGCGCCGTCCCCGACGCCCGTACGGCCGGCATCGCCGCCTGGTCGCTCGCCCACGGCTTCGCGACCCTGCTCCTCACCCACAACGTGCGGGACGCTGTCGGCGACCGCGACCCCGAGGAGTACTTCCGCTCGCTCACCGGACTCCTTTCCGGCGGCGGCGCGCCCCAACTTCCCACCGGGGAACGGGAATAGCCCGCGTCAGCGCGTAATTGACGAAAGCATGCGAACCTCGAACACCCTCCGCCGCTCCGCGCTCGCCCTCCTCACCACCGCCACGCTGGCGCTGGCGCCCACCGCGCTCGCCGACAGCGGCCACCACGGCCCCAACGGCCCCGCCTGGCGAGGCGCATGGGCCGCGTCCCCGCAGTCGGCGGCCGCGCCGCTCGGCCCCAACTGGTCGCAGCAGGGCTTCGAGAACCAGACGGTCCGACAAGTCGTCCGCGTCACCGCCGCCGGCACCCGGACCCGCATCGAGCTGACGAATCGTTACGGCACCGGCCCGCTGCGGATCACCGGCGCGACCGTCGCCCGTACCGCCCCCGGAGACAAGGCCCGCAGCGCGGTCGTGCCCGGCTCCGTGCGCACGCTCCGCTTCGACCACCGGCCGTCCGTGACGATCCCGGCCGGCGAGACCCTCCTCAGCGACGCCGTGAACCTCCCCGTCGAGGCCTTCGAGCAGCTGACCGTCACCCTCTACCTCGCGGGCCCGACCGGCCCCGCGACCTTCCACTCCTTCGCCTCGGCCACCAGCTACCGCGCCACCGGCGACCACCGCGCCGACCTCTCCGGCGCCGCCTTCCAGGAGACCAGCAGCTCCTGGTACTTCCTCTCCGGCGTCGAGGTCACCGGCGGCCGCGACACCGCCCGCCGCGACGGCATCGTCACCTTCGGCGACTCCATCACCGACGGCGTCGGCTCCACCCCGGACGCCGACAACCGCTACCCCGACGAGCTCGCCGAGCGCATCGCCGCCTCCGGCCGGCCCCGCGCCGTCCTCAACCACGGCATCGGCGGCAACGAGGTCGTCAACGACACCACCTGGGCGGGCGAGAAGGCCCTCAGCCGCTTCCGCAAGGACGTGCTCACCGAGCACGGCGTGCGGACCGTCGTCCTCCTCGAAGGCATCAACGACTTCGGCGGCAGCGGACCGGCCTTCCCCGGCGGCCCCACCCCCGAGGTCTCCGTCGAGAAGCTGATCGCCGGCCACCGCACCCTGATCGCCGAGGCCCACGCCAAGGGCCTCAAGGTCGTGGGCGCCACCCTCACCCCGATCAAGGGCTCCTTCTACGACACGCCCGTCAACGAGGCCAAGCGGGACGCCTTCAACGACTGGGTCCGCACCTCCGGCGCCTACGACGCCGTCGTCGACTTCGACCGCGCCGTCGCCGACCCGGCCGACCCGGACCGCATCCTCCCCGCGTACGACTCCGGCGACCACCTCCACCCGGGCGACGCGGGCTACCGCGCCATGGCCGGGGCGCTCGACATCGACGAGCTGTGACAGCGGTACGGCGGCGCCCCCCGGGAGCGCCGCCGTACGCCCTCAGCCCCCGAGGATCGTCGTCAGGAACTCGCCCGTCCACGCGAGGAGTTCACGGCCCACCACCGGCTTCCCGCCGATCTTCCCGGACGTCGGGCGCGGCACCAGGATCTGGTGCACGGCCGGCTTGATCACCGAGCGCGGGTGGAGCCGCTTGAGGCGCAACTCCTGGGACTCGCGCAGCTCCACCGGCGCGAAACGGATGTTGGAGCCCTGCAGGACGATCTCGCCGACCCCGCACGCGCGCGCGAGCATCCGCAGGCCCGCGACCAGGAGCAGGTTCTCCACGGGCTCGGGCAGCTTGCCGTACCGGTCGGTGAGCTCCTCGCGTACGGCCCTGATGTCCTCCTCCGAGTTCGCCGAGGCGATCGACCGGTAGGCCTGGAGCCGCAGCCGCTCGCCCGGCGCGTAGTCGTGCGGCATGTGGGCGTCGACCGGGAGCTCGATCTTGACCTCCAGCGGCGGCTCCTCCTCGACACCGCCCTCCAGAGAGGCCCGGTAGTCGGCGACGGCCTCGCCGACCATCCGTACGTACAGGTCGAAGCCGACGCCCGCGATGTGACCGGACTGCTCGCCGCCGAGCAGATTGCCCGCGCCGCGGATCTCCAGGTCCTTCATCGCCACGTACATGCCGGCGCCCATCTCGGTGTGCTGGGCGATCGTCGCGAGCCGCTCGTGCGCGGTCTCCGTGAGCGGCTTCTCCGGCGGGTACAGGAAGTACGCGTAACCCCGCTCGCGGCCTCGACCGACACGGCCGCGCAGCTGGTGGAGCTGCGACAGGCCGAAGTTGTCGCCGCGCTCCACGATGAGCGTGTTGGCGTTGGAGATGTCGATGCCGGACTCGACGATCGTCGTCGACACCAGCACGTCGAACTTCTTCTCCCAGAAGTCGACGACGACCTGCTCCAGGGCCTGCTCCGACATCTGGCCGTGCGCGGTCGCGATCCGCGCCTCGGGCACGATCTCCCGCAGGCGCGCGGCCGCCCGGTCGATCGAGTCGACCCGGTTGTGGATGTAGAAGACCTGGCCCTCGCGCAGGAGTTCACGCCGGATCGCGGCGCCGATCTGCTTCTCCTCGTACGGCCCGACGAAGGTGAGGACCGGGTGCCGCTCCTCGGGGGGCGTCGTGATCGTCGACATCTCCCTGATCCCCGTCACCGCCATCTCGAGGGTGCGCGGGATCGGGGTCGCGGACATGGTCAGCACGTCGACATTGGCCCGGAGCTTCTTCAGCTGCTCCTTGTGCTCGACGCCGAAGCGCTGCTCCTCGTCGACGATGACCAGGCCCAGGTCCTTGAACTTCGTCTCGGAGGAGAAGAGGCGGTGGGTGCCGATGACGACGTCGACCGAGCCCTCCCGCAGCCCCTCCATCGTCGCCTTCGACTCGGTGTCCGTCTGGAACCGGGACAGCGCCCGCACCTTCACCGGGAACTGCGAGTACCGCTCGCTGAACGTGCCGAAGTGCTGCTGCACGAGCAGCGTCGTCGGGACGAGGACGGCGACCTGCTTGCCGTCCTGGACCGCCTTGAAGGCCGCCCGTACCGCGATCTCCGTCTTGCCGTAGCCGACGTCGCCGCAGATCAGACGGTCCATGGGGACCGTCTTCTCCATGTCCTCCTTCACCTCGGCGATCGTCGACAGCTGGTCGGGCGTCTCCGCGTACGGGAAGGCGTCCTCCAGCTCCCGCTGCCACGGCGTGTCCGGGCCGAAGGCGTGACCGGGGGCGGCCATACGGGCGCTGTACAGCTTGATCAGGTCGGCCGCGATCTCCTTGACGGCCTTCTTCGCGCGCTGCTTCGTCTTCGTCCAGTCCGCGCCGCCGAGCCGGTGCAGGGTCGGCGCCTCGCCGCCCACGTACTTGGTGACCTGCTCCAGCTGGTCGGTCGGGATGTACAGCCGGTCGCCGGGCTGGCCGCGCTTCGCGGGCGCGTACTCGACGAGGAGGTACTCGCGGGTCGCGCCCTGCACGGTCCGCTGCACCATCTCGACGTACCGGCCGACGCCGTGCTGCTCGTGCACGATGTAGTCGCCGACCTCCAGGGTCAGCGGGTCGATCGTCTTGCGCCGCTTGGCGGGCATCCGCTGCCCGTCCTTGCCGGCCGCCTTCTGCCCCGACAGGTCCGTCTCGGTCAGCACCGCCAGCTTGAGCGCCGGGTCGACGAAACCGTAGTCGATGGAGCCGCACGCCACGTGCACCACGGACGGCGAGATCTCCGCCAGGTCCGCGTCCAGGCGGGCGGCGATGCCCTCGCCGCCGAGGACCTCGACCGTACGGGACGCGGGGCCGTGGGCCTCCGTCACGTACACCGTGCGCCAGCCGTCGGCCAGCCAGCCCTTGGTGTCGGCGAGCGCGCGGGCGGTGTCGCCGCGGTACGACTCGGGCGCGTGCATGCCGAGGGTCAGGGTGTCCCCCGCGACGGTCTCGTCCGCCGCGAACGGCGACACCGACCACCAGGCCATGCCGAGCTCCCGCGCCCGGTCCCGTACGTCCGCGATCCCCCACAGGGAGGCCGCGCCCACGTCGATCGGGGCCTCGCCGCCGCCGGCCGTGGCGGCCCAGGAGGCCTGGAGGAACTCCTGACTGGTGGCGACGAGGTCGGCGGCCCGGGTACGGACCCGCTCCGGGTCGCAGACCACGGCCATCGAGCCCTTGGGCAGGACGTCGAGCAGCAGCTCCATGTCGTCGACGAGGACCGGCGCGAGGGACTCCATGCCCTCGACCGCGATCCCCTCGGCGATCTTGCCGAGCAGCTCGCCCAGCTCGGGATGCTCCTCGGCGAGCGCCGCGGCCCTCTCGCGCACGTCCTCCGTCAGCAGCAGCTCACGGCAGGGCGGCGCCCAGAGCCCGTGCTCGGCCACCTCCAGGGACCGCTGGTCGGCGACCTTGAAGTACCGGATCTCCTCGACGTCGTCGCCCCAGAACTCGATCCGGAGCGGGTGCTCCTCGGTGGGCGGGAAGACGTCCAGGATGCCGCCGCGCACGGCGAACTCGCCGCGCTTCTCGACCAGCTCGACCCGGGAGTACGCGGCGGCCGCGAGCCCCTCGACGATGTCGTTCAGGTCCGCGGTCTGGCCACTGCGCAGGGCCACCGGCTCCAGGTCACCGAGCCCCTTGACCTGCGGCTGGAGTACGGAACGGATGGGCGCGACGACGACGGAGACGGGGCCTGCGGCCGGGTCGTCCTCGCTCGGGTGCGCGAGCCGCCGCAGCACGGCGAGCCGGCGCCCGACCGTGTCCGAGCGGGGCGAGAGGCGCTCGTGCGGCAGGGTCTCCCAGGAGGGGTACTCGACGACCCTGTCCGGGTCGAGCAGGGACCGCAGCGCGGCGGCGAGGTCCTCGGCCTCCCGGCCGGTCGCCGTCACCGCCAGCACCGGCCGGCCCGAGTCCCGGGCGAGCGCGGCCACGGCGAACGGGCGCGCGGCGGCCGGCCCGACCAGGTCCACGTGCGGACGGTTCCCGTCGGCGGCGGCCTTCACCGCCTCGGCGAGGGCGGCGTCCTTGACGACGACATCGAGCAGACCGTGCAGGCTCATGGACCTTCTTCCATCCCGGGTTCGTACGACGGGGGGCGGGCGGGCAACGCGAACAGCCCGACACGTCTCACGGGCCGGGTGGTCCCGGACGCCGGGGCCCGGTGCGACCAGCCTACGACGCGCCCTGAACCCCCGCGCCCGAAACACGACGGGCTTGGGCCCGCGCGGGCTTGGGCCCGCACCCTCCTGGGCGGTGCCCCGGCCCGTGTGGGCAATCGTCCCGCAAGGGGCGATGGGGGTCCCCCCTGCTCGAGCGAAGCCGAGAGCTTGGGGGAGGGTGGGCACACGGGACGGCGCCCTTCAGCGGCGCCTCCGCCTTACGCGCCTGGACCCGCACCACCAGTGCACAGGGTGCGGGTCCAGGCCCGGGAGCCTCTGGCGCCGGCAAGGGCGCCGTTCCGTTGTGCCCACCCGTTCCGCCCTGGGGGCACCTCCCGGACGAAGTCTGGGGGAGGAACGATTGCCCACAACGGGCGTGAGCGCCGCTCCGTTGCGGGTGGGCACCGCCCCGGCGGAACGCATGCCCACAACGGGGCGGCGGCGCAGCTAGTCCGTCGCGATGGCGTTCAGGACGTTCATTCGGCCCGCGCGGAACGCCGGGACCAGCGCCGCGAACAACCCCACGAACGCCGAGCCGATGAAGACCGTCACGATCGTCGGCCACGGGATCTCCAGGACCCCGAGCCCCTCCAGCGCGAGGAGCTTCTGGGCCGCCGTGCCCCAGCCCATTCCCAGCCCCAGGCCGAGCAGCGCGCCGAAGAGGGCGATGACCACCGACTCCAGGCGGATCATGCGCCGCAGCTGCCGCCGCGAGAGCCCGATCGCCCGCATGAGGCCGATCTCGCGGGTCCGCTCGACCACCGAGAGCGCGAGGGTGTTCACGACGCCGAGGACCGCGACGACGATCGCGAGCGCGAGGAGCCCGTACACGATGTTGAGCAGCTGACCGACCTGGTTCTGCAGCTCCTCCTTGTAGTCGGCCTGGTTGCTGACCTTGTACTGCGGGTACGGCGCGAGCGCGTCCTTGAGCGCCTGGTACGCCGCGTCCTCCTGGCCGTCCTTGGCGCTGGCGAGGATGAGCAGGCTGTTCGGCACCCGCTCGGCGGGCAGGTGGCGGGCGACGGTGGACACGTTCGTGTACATCGCGCCCTTGTCGACCTGCCCGGTGTCCGCCGTGATCGCCGCGACCTTCAGCTTGACGGTGTCGCCGCCCTTGAAGGCGACGGTGAGGACGTCGCCGACCTTCACGCCGTGCCCGGTGGCGTATTCGCTGCCGACGGACATCGCGTTCTCGCCGTACGCGTCGGTGAGCGTGCCCGCGGTGGTCTCGCGCCGCAGGTCCTTCACGTACGTGGGGTCGGTGGCGGCCAGGTCGGCCGTGGTGGTCTTCCCCCGCGGGTCGGTGATCTTCGCGTCGACCCACTTGTACTCGGTGACGTGGTCCAGGCCGGGGGTCTTCTCCAGCGCGGCCTGGGCCTGCGGCACGATCGGCTGCCCGGTGCCGGACTGCACGATGAAGTCGGCGCCGACGGAGCGGTCGAGTTCCTCGGTGGCCGAGGCGACCATCGAGGAGCCGACGACGGAGAGGCCGGCGACGAGCGCGAGGCCGATCATCAGGGCGGCGGCGGTGGCGCCGGTGCGGCGCGGGTTGCGCAGCGCGTTGCGTTCGGCCATGCGGCCGACGGGGCCGAAGATCCGCAGGACGACGGCGCCGAGGACGCGGACGACGACGCCGGCGAGGAGCGGGCCGACGACGACGAAGCCGAGGAGGGTGAGGACGACGCCCAGGCCGAGCCAGAGGGAGCCGGGCTTGGCCTCGGAGGCGCGGGCCGCGGCGACCAGGGCGGCCGCTCCGGCGCCGGTGAGGACGAGCCCGAGCACGCCCCGTACCCGTCCCGCCTTGCCGTCGGCGGGGGTGCCCGCGTCGCGGAGGGCGGCCATCGGGGAGACCTTCCCGGCCCGGCGGGCGGGGATGTACGCGGCGAGGACGGTGACGACGGTGCCGAGGGCGAGGCCGATGGCGGGGGTCGTCCAGGCGACGGTGAGGTCGCGGGTGGAGAGTTCCATGCCCATCGAGGACATGAGCTTCATGAGCCCGACGGCGAGGCCGACGCCCGCGGCGACGCCGGCGACCGAGCCGACGAGGCCGAGGAGGACCGCCTCGACGAGGACGGAACGGTTCACCTGCGTGCGGCTCGACCCGATGGCCCGCATGAGGCCGATCTCGCGGGTGCGCTGGGCGACCAGCATGGAGAAGGTGTTGACGATGAGGAAGATGCCGACGAGGAAGGCGATCCCGGCGAAGCCGAGCATCGCGTACTTCATGACGTCGAGGAAGCCGGCGACGTCCTCGCGGCCCGCGTCGGCGACCTCGGCGGCGGTGTGCAGCTTGTAGTTCCTGGCGTCGGCGCCGAGGGCGGCGGCCACGTCCGCCTTGAGGGCCTCGTCGGTGACGCCGGGCTTGGCGTCGACCATGACCTGGGTGAACAGGCCTTCCTTGCCGAGGAGTCCGCGCTGTGCGGTGGCGGTGTCGAAGTAGACGACGGTGGCGCCGGGGTTGGTGACCTTGAACTCGACGATGCCGGAGATCTTCGCGGTGAGGTCACCGGTGACGGCGATCGTGCGCAGGGTGTCGCCGATCTTCAGGTGGTGCTTCTCGGCGGTGCCGGCGTCGACGACGACGTCGGTGGGCCCGCGCGGTTCGTGACCGGAGGCCAGCTCGACCGAACGCAGCTCGTACGGGCTCCAGTTGACGGCGATGGTCGGCGCGCCGCCGGTCGGGCCGACGTTCTTGTCGTGCCCGTCGACGACGGTGACGCTCAGGGAGGTGACCGAGCCCTGCGCGTCCTTGACGCCCTGGACCTTCCGGACCCGCTCGACGAGCGAGGCGGGGAGGGACTCGGGTCGGCCGCTCTGCGGGGTCTCGTCGTTGCCGCCCGCGCTCCTGGGGCTGACGGTGACGTCGGAGGCGGTCGACGCGAAGAGCTTGTCGAACGTCGTGTTCATGGTGTCGGTGAAGACGAGGGTCCCACTGACGAAGGCGACGGAGAGCAGGACGGCGACGGCGGAGAGCGCCATGCGGCCCTTGTGCGCGAGGAAGTTGCGCAGCGAGGTCCTGAGGACGGTCATGACGTCCGCCCGCGCGCGTCGAAGTCCTTCATCCGGTCGAGTACGGCCTCGGCGGTGGGCCGCTCCATCTCGTCCACGATCCGCCCGTCGGCCAGGTAGAGCACCCGGTCCGCGTAGGAGGCGGCGACGGGGTCGTGGGTGACCATGACGATGGTCTGCCCGAGCTGGTCCACGGAGGCGCGGAGGAAGCCGAGGACCTCGGCGCCGGCCCGCGAGTCGAGGTTTCCGGTCGGCTCGTCGCCGAAGATGATCTCGGGGCGGGCGGCGAGCGCGCGGGCGACGGCGACGCGCTGCTGCTGGCCGCCGGAGAGCTGGTTCGGCCTGTGCCCCAGCCGCTCGGACAGGCCGACGGTGTCGACGACCCGCCGCAGCCACTCGGCGTCCGGCTTGCGGCCCGCGATGTCCATCGGCAGCGTGATGTTCTCGAGGGCGTTCAGGGTGGGCAGCAGGTTGAACGCCTGGAAGATGAAGCCGATCCGGTCCCGGCGCAGCCGGGTGAGCTTCTTGTCCTTGAGGCCGGTGATCTCGGTCTCGTCGAGGAAGATCTGCCCGCTGGTGACGGTGTCGAGCCCGGCGAGGCAGTGCATCAGGGTCGACTTGCCGGAACCCGAGGGGCCCATGATCGCGGTGAACTTCCCGCGGGCGATGTCCACGTCGACGGAGTCGAGGGCGACGACCCGGGTCTCCCCGGAGCCGTACGCCTTCACGACCTGCCGCGCCCGCGCCGCGACGGCCGTCCCCTCGCCAGTACCCCCGTGCCTGGGGATGGTCACAGCCGAAGTCACGGATTTCTCCTTGGGAAGGTGGGTGGGTCTGTAGGTTCCAGTTAAGAACCGGCCACCCCTGCCTCTCGTCCTCCGCCGGTACGAACGATCCCTGGGCCGCATGGGGGAGAGACCCCTAGGGGTTCTCAACCCTGAGGTGGGGGGACCAGGCGGTTCCGCGGCTCGGCCATGCCAGGGCGTCGACGGCGAGGAACGGCTCGTCCGCCACGGTCACGGGCGTCGCCCCGGTGAACGCCCTGACGTCCCGGTGCAGATGGGACTGGTCGGCGTAGCCGGTGTCGGCCGCGACGCGGGCCACGCCCTCGCCCGCGACGAGGAGGTGGACGGCGTGGTCGAAGCGGACCAGCTTCACGGCGTTCTTGGGCGGCAGGCCGAGCTGCGACCGGAACCGGGACCACAGCCGCTTCCGGCTCCATCCGACCTCGGCGGCCAGGCCGTCCACCCGGGTCAGGCCACGGCTGCCGACGATGCGGTGCCAGGCCCGGGCCACCTCCGGGTCCACCGGCCGTCCCGCCTCGTGCCGGCGGGCGAGCAGCGCGTCCGTCAGTGCGAAGCGCTCCTGCCAGGACGAGGCCTCGCCGAGCCGCTCCCGGATCCCGGACACCTCCCGGCCCCACAGGGCGTCCAAGGGCACGACGGCGCCGTCGAGTTCGGCGGGGGAGACGCCCAGGATCGCGCCCGCGACCACCGGGGACAGGCGGACCTGCACGCACTCGACGTTCTCTCCTCGCGCCCGGACCGTGCCTCCGGATCCGAGCCCGGGCCCGGCGACGACGCACCCGCGCTGCTGCCCGGAGACACAGTCGAGGACGGGCGGGCCGGCGCCGAACTCCAGGACCAGCGTCACGGCCGGGTGCGGCACCATCCGGAGCGCGTCCAGGTCACCGACCCGGAACCCGGCCATGGTGACTCCGGCGACCCTGCTCGGCCGCCGCGGGCAGGCGACGCCCCACTCGGCCGCACCGTGCCTGAACGTCTGCATCCCTCCCATGGTGCTACGTGAGCCGCCCGAGCGGAACATTCGTCCAATCCGCCGACGGGCACCGGCGGAGACGGTGGGCCCATGACAACTTCCGCGAACACCGTGAAAGGGAGGCGTGCCATGCGGATCCTCGTCTCCGGCGCGGGCGTCGCCGGTCCGGTGCTGGCCTACTGGCTCGCCCGGCACGGCTTCTCCGTCACCGTCGTCGAGCGCGCGCCGGCCCTGCGCAGGGCCGGCGGGCACGCGGTCGACCTGTTCCGGCCCGCGGTGCTCGTCTCGGAGAGGATGGGCGTGCTCCCGCGCGTCGAGGAGCGGGCCACCGGCACGAACCGGATGACCGTCCACCGGGAGGGCTCACGGCGTCCCGTCCGGGCGGACCTCTCCAGGATCTTCGGCGCCGCCTCCGACCGGCACGTCGAGATCATGCGCGACGACCTGAGCGCGATCTACTACGACGCCGCGCGCGACGACGTCGAGTACGTCTTCGGCGACTCGGTCACCGCGATCTCGCCCGACGGCGACGTGCGGTTCGAGAACGGCGCGCCGCGCCGCTTCGATCTCGTCGTCGGCGCGGACGGACTGCACTCCACCGTGCGCCGCCTCACCTTCGACGAGGAGTCCCGCTCCACCGCCTTCATCGGGGCCCACTTCGGGGTGCTGACCCTGCCGAACTCCGCCGGCCTCGACCGCGAGCTCCTCATGCACGTCGGCGTCGGCCGTACCGCCGGCATGTACGGCGCGCGGCACCTCGGCGACGCGCGGGCGCTGTTCCTGTTCCGGAGCGAGCGCGCACTCGACTGCCACCACCGCGACGTGCCCCGGCAGAAGGAGCTGCTGCGCGGCGCGTTCACCGGCATGCACCCCGACGTGGACCGTTGGCTGGACGAGCTCGACCGCACCCCGGCGTTCTACTTCGACTCGATCACCCAGCTCCGCATGGACACCTGGTCGCAGGGGAGGGTGACGCTCGTCGGCGACGCGGGCTACTGCCCCGGTCCGGCCGTCGGCGGCAGCACCACCCTGGCCGTCGTCGGCGCGTACGTCCTCGCCGGAGAGCTGGCCCGGGCCGGCGGCGACCACGAGCGCGCCTTCCCCGCATACGAGCGCGCGATGAGGGAGTACGCGGACGGCAGCCGCGCGGCCGCGCTGAGCGCGGCGAAGACCCTGGTCCCCACGACCCGCCTCGGCGTGTGGGGACTGACCCAGGGTGCCCGCCTGATCTCCGCCCTGCCCCCGGGTCCCGGCCGTGCCCTCATCCGCCTCACCACCAGGAGCGCACGCCTCCACGACTCCGTGACCGTCGACGACTACCCGCCGCCACCCGTCGGGTGAGACCCTGTCCGCGCATCTTTAGGTGTACGAAGAAAGGAATGGTGCGCGGTGACGGAACCGTCGACGACCCGGACGGGAGCCGATCCGGCGCCCGCACCCCCCGCCTCCGCCACCGCCCGCCGCGGGCCCGTCGTGGCCGCCCTGATGCTCGCCATGGGGCTCGCCGCCCTCGACGGCACGATCGTGTCCACCGCCGTCCCGCAGATCGTCGGCGACCTCGGCGGACTGTCCGTCTTCTCCTGGCTCTTCTCCGGCTATCTGCTCGCCGTCACCGTCACCCTGCCCGTGTACGGGAAGCTCAGCGACACCTTCGGCCGCAAGCCCGTCCTCATCGCCGGAACCGTCCTCTTCCTCATCGGCTCCGTGCTGTGCGCCGCCGCCTGGAACATGGCCTCCCTGATCGCCTTCCGCATCGTCCAGGGCCTCGGCGGCGGCGCCCTCCAGGGCACCGTCCAGACCCTCGCCGCCGACCTCTACCCGCTGAAGGAACGCCCGAAGATCCAGGCCCGCCTCTCCTCCGTCTGGGCCGCCTCCTCCATCGCAGGCCCCGCCATGGGCGGCCTCCTCGCCGGGTACGCCGACTGGCGCTGGATCTTCCTCATCAACCTCCCGGTGGGCCTGCTCGCCCTCTGGCTGATCACCCGCCACCTGGTGGAACCCGCCCGTACGGCCCCCCGCGACCCCGTCCGCATCGACTGGGCCGGCGCCCTCGCGATCTTCGCCACCGGAGCCGTACTCGTCACCGCGCTCGTCCAGGGCGGAGTCGCCTGGCCCTGGCTCTCGGCCCCGTCCCTCGGCCTCCTCGGCGGAGCCGCCGCCCTCGCCGCCCTCACCGTCGTCGTCGAGCGGCGCGCGGCCGAGCCGATCATCCCCGGCTGGGTCTGGCGCCGCCGCACGATCGCCGCCGTCAACCTGTCCCTCGGCGCCCTCGGCCTGCTGATGGTCGCCCCGACGGTCTTCCTGCCGACGTACGCCCAGTCGGTCCTCGGCCTGGGCCCGATAGCCGCCGGCTTCGTCCTCTCCTCATGGACCCTGAGCTGGCCGATCACGGCGGCGCTCTCGAACCGGGTCTACACCCGCATCGGCTTCCGCCTCACGGCGATCCTGGGCATCTCCCTGGCCGTGCTCCTCCTCCTGGCGTTCCCGTTCCTGCCGTTCCCCGGCGAACCCTGGCAGCCCGCCCTCCTGATGCTGCTGCTCGGCGGAGCCCTCGGCCTTTTCCAACTGCCCCTGATCGTCGGCGTGCAGTCGACCGTCCCGTACGGGGAGAGGGGCACGACGACGGCCTCGGTCCTCTTCTGCCGCCAGGTCGGCCAGAGCGTCGGCGCGGCACTGTTCGGCGCGATCGCCAACGGGGTCCTCGCGGCCCGCCTCGGCGCCGACACCGACCTCGACACCCTGGCCCGCGCCCTGACCTCCACCGACCGGATCCGCCGAGCGGTCGACGCGGCCGTCGACTGGGTCTACCTGGGCGCCGCGGGCGCGGCGGCCCTCGCGCTCCTGGCCCTCCTCACCCTGGCCCCGCGCCGCTTCCCCGTCCTGAAGGAGGACGACTGAGTACGGGCCCGCCCGGTACTGAGCACGCACACCCACGCCCCGACGGCGCCCGGGACCCCACGATGGGTTCACCTCAGCCGAAGGAGCAGCCCGTGAACCCCGACACGTACCGCACCCTCTACGGCCCCGCCCGCCCGGCACCACCACGCCCCCGCGGAACCGGCCTCGCCGTGATGGCCGGCGTGCTGTGGGCCATCGCCCTCCTGCTGCTCTTCCTTCTGGCGTTCCTGGCCCTGTGGGCGGAGGCGGACGCGGGACCGACCGACGGCTTCCCGCTCCGCTGGGTGCCGATCTGCCTCGCCGTCGCGGCCGTACCGATCGCCCTTCTCCGCACGCCCGCCGTCCGCCGCCTGACCGTCCCGGCCCGCGCCCTGGTCACGGGCCTCGCGGTCTGCGCGATCTCGGTCGGCCTCGCGGTCCGGGCGGCTTAGCGGTCCGGGCGGCTTGGCGGTCCGGGCGGCTTGGCGGTCCGGGCGGCTTGGCGGTCCGGGCGGCTTGGCGGTCCGGGCGGCTTGGCGGTCCGGGCGGCTTGGCGGTCCGGCTGGCTTGGCGGCCCGGCTGGCTTAGCGGCCCGTGGCGAGATTGTTGGGGCCGATAGGCTGAATTTCGATCATTCTGACTGAAAGGCCACGACGTGACCGAGCCGCGCCCCCACGCTCTGTTCTCCTTCGGCACGCTGCTGGACCAGCAGGTCCAGACCGCCCTCTTCGGTCGCACGGTACCGACGACCGCGGCGTCACTGGCCGGCTACACGACCAGGCCCCTGACCATCACCGACGAGTCCGTGATCGCCACCAGCGGGCAGGACGTGCACCTGACGCTGGAGCGGAAGCTCGGCGCCACGGTCGAGGGCGCCGTCCTGCGTCTGAGCGACCGGGAGCTGGCCGCCGCCGACGACTACGAGGTGGACGACTACGCCCGGCGGCGCGTACTCCTCACCTCGGGGGAGACCGCGTGGGCCTACCTGGACGCGCGGGCGCTGCGCGCGGCGGCACGTGTCGTGATCGTCGGCGACAGCATCGCGTACGGACGCTGCGATGCTCAGGGAGGCTGGGCCGCGCACTTCTCGGCTGCCCACATCGCGGCGAACGAGACCCGGCACCGAGTCTTCAACCTGGCCATCCCCGGCAGCAGCCTGGCCGACGTCGGCGAGCAGACTCCGCCGCTCCTGGCTCCCCGCCACCCCGACACGCTCGTCGTGGCCGCCGGGATCAACGACTCGGCCCTGCCGGTCGCCGCGTCGGACACCGACCGCGACGCGTTGCCGCACGTCGACGGCCCTCTCGCCTCGCTGGCCGCGACAGCCCGGCAGCACAACGCGCGCATGGTCGTGGTCGGACCGGTCTGGGTCGACGAGACACGGCTCGGCGATTACGAGGGCCTCCGCTTCACCACGGAGCGGGCGCTCGCGCTGCGTGCCATCCTGCAGACCTGGTGCGAGGACAACCACATCGACTTCCTCGACATGTGGGAGCCGCTCCGCGACCGACCCCACCTGCTCGTCGACGGTCTGCACCCCGACCCGGAAGGACACAAGGAGCTCCACCGGCACCTGAGCAACCTCAGTTGCTGAAAACGAAGGCGCCGAGGCGCCGTGTTCGCTGCGGAGAGGTCGCTGACGATGGCAACGTACGTGTTGATTCCCGGTGCGGCGTCCGACCCCTGGTACTGGCACCTGCTGGAGGCCGAGCTGCTCAGGCGGGGCCATGACGTGGTGGCGGTGGACCTGCCCTGCGACGACGACTCGGCCGGTCTGGCCGAGTACGCCGACGCCGTGGTCGAGGCCCATCGGCGATCGCACCGATCTGATCCTGGTGGCCCATTCCTTCGGCGGGTTCACCGCACCGTTGGTGTGCGGCCGCGTGCGGGCGGACGTGCTGGTGATGCTGCAGGCGCAGATCCCGGCACCGGGCGAGAGTCCGGGCGAGTGGTGGGCCAACACCGGCTACGAGCAGGCCAGGCGCGAACAGGACGGACGCGACGGCGGCGACCCGGAGGACGACGTCGCCCTGTTCCACCACGACACCCCGCCGGCTCTGGCCGCCGAGGCCCAGAAGCACACGCGCACGCAATCGGCCACGCCGCTCAAGAAGCCATGGCCACTGGCCGCGTGGCCGGATGTGCCCACGAAGTTCCTCCTGGCCAGGGACGACCGCTTCTTCCCCGCCGCGTACATGCGCCGGATCGTGCGGGAACGCCTGGGCATCACACCCGACGAGATGCCCGGTGACCACTGCCCCATGCTCGGTCACCCCGTGGAACTGGCCGACCGCCTGGAGGCATACCGCCCCGGGGCGTAGATCATCCAGCCGGAGAGCCCTGCCGTCCGGCTCGGACGGGCAGGGCTCTCACACGTACAACGGCGGGCTGTACTACTCGGCCGAGGCGAGCCCGATGAAACCGGCCCATGCGTCGGGCGAGACCCGGAGGGCCGGGCGGCTCACGTCCTTGGAGTCCCGGACGTGCACGGTTCCCGAGCCGGTCGCGACCTCGATGCACTGGCCGCCCTCGGTTCCGCTGTAGCTGCTCTTGAACCAGGCGAGGGGCTCAGCGTTGTTCATAGCTCTCCCAGCAACTTCTCGATGAACGCCAGTGACTCTCGCGGGGCGAGAGCCTGCGACCGGATGATCCCATAGCGGGCTGCAGCGAGAACGGTCTGCTCAGGGTCGGTGGTCAAGGAGCTGGTGTTCTGTGCCTCGACGTACAGGAACTTCTTGCCGTCCTTGCGCGTGACGACCGTGAAGGGGCCGTTCACACCCGCGTTGTCCTCGCAGTCGGTAGGCATGACCTGGAGCTCGACGTTCCGCCGCTGGCCCACCAGGAGGAGGTGCTCC
>NZ_JBEOVH010000034.1:0-97893 GCF_040295385.1 Streptomyces sp. NPDC002825 | reverse complement strand
GGCTTGTCGGCACCCGCGTCGAGCACCCGCACGACCACACGGCCCTCGGGGAAGGCCTCCAGAACCTTGCGGTACGCCTCGACCTGCCTCTTCCGTACCGTCGTCGGGTCAGACGCGGTCGGCCGCGATCAGGACGTACTGGAAGGAGCCGTCCTTGTACGACTCGATGAACGCCTCCTCGATGCCGGTGACCAGCGAGGACGTGGCCCGCAGCTCCCAGTAGGGCAGGGTGTCCGGCGTCAGGTCGATGACCGCCTGCGGGACGAGGCGGTTGTCGGCCATCGCGCGCAGGTACTCACGGCGCGAGTGGATGTTGCACTCGAAGTGCGCGTTGATCTGCGAGACCCACTTCGAGGGCTGGCCGTACTTCGGGTTCCAGCAGCCGGTGATGGTCACGTAGCGGCCGCCGACCCGGAGGAAGCGGGAGTGCTCGGCGAACAGGTCGTCCAGGTCGACGTACATGCTCGACTCGTTGTTCCACGAGGCGGCGATGCTGCCCTTCTCGAAGGGGGTGTCCAGCATGTTGCAGACCTGGGCGTGGACGTGGTCCTCGATGCCCAGCTCCTTGGCCCGCTTGTTGCCGAACTCGGCCTGCGTGGAGGAGAGGGTCACGCCCTCGACCTTGCAGCCGAAGCGCTGGTGGGCCATCACGCTCGAACCGCCGCGGCCGCAGCCCGCGTCGACGAGGGTGTCCTCGCGGCCGATCGGGCCCAGGTGGTCCAGGAGCACCTCGGCCTGCGCCGACTCGAGCCGGTGCAGCTCGGTGATCAGCTTCTTCTCGTACTCGCTGTCCTCGACGTCCCCAAGGGCGGCGTGGTCGACGGCGCCGATGCCGTAGTGGTGGTGGTACAGCCCGTCGACGTCACCGAGGCGCAGGTTCACGGGCCTGGCCTCGGCGTTCCAGTAACGGGCGATGTCTCCCTGGTACGGCGTCGCCGGGCCGGGGACGAACGCGGAGGTGCCGTTGACGGTGGGGAGCTCGGTGTTGGTCACAGATGAAATCCTTCTTACCAGAAATCGGGCAGGCTGTAGCGGTACGTATTGGTCTGGTGCCAGTAGTGGTTGCCGTCCACCCACACGGCCACGCCCTTCAGGAAGCGGAGCACGCTCGGGACGGGGCAGACGGCGGCCAGTTCGGCGGACGCGGCCTCGAAGTCGCGCATGAGGTCGTTGTGGACCTCGACCGCCTTCAGGTACCCGTCCTTCTCCGAGAGGTTCTCCCGGTCGGCGAGCACCACGGGCAGGTTCAAATGCCGTCCGGGGCTGGCGAGTTCCTTGGTGTACGAGTACAGGTCGTTCACGATGGTGCAGGCGTTTCCGGCGAGCGCCAGGACCCGCTGCATGGCCGGCTGGGCGTGCAGATCGGCGGGGAGTTCGTAGCCGCCGACGGTGTCGGTGATCGTGGGACACGGCCGGAAGTTGTTGAACTGCCGCATCACCAGGTACTCCCACACCTCCGGCGTGTGGTCCGTCTCGGCCCACGCGCCCTCGGCGAGGTAGCCCAGGTGCAGCCGGGCCATGTCGTGCCGGAACCGGTCGGCCTGGGAGGGGGTCGCCTGGCGGACGAAGTACTCCATGGCGGAGCGGTAGGCGCGCCGGGGCGCGTCCGCGTGGAGCGACTCCGCCCACTGCGGCTGGTACTCCGCCGTCGAGTACAGCGGGTCCAGGGCCGTGTGCGCGAGGAGGAGGCGTCCGCCCAGACCGATGGGCGAACCGCCGTGGTCCTCGCAGTAGATGTCGTCGACGGCGTTCTCGGCGACCATCAGCCGGGTGGCGACCATGAGGTGCTCGACGGTCGGGGCGTCGGGGTGGCAGGCCACCATGTAGCGCCCCACGGAGAACCCGTCGAACTGGCCCTCCCAGTCCTCGGGGAACAGCTGGACCTCGTCGACCGCCCACGACTTGATCCGGAGGCTGACCTCCTCCACCCGCACCGGGTCGGGCTCCGGCACCGGATGCCAGTAGAGCCCCGGGATGATCAGGGCGTCCGCCGGCGCCGCGACGGGCGCCACCGGGGATGCCGGGGACTCCGGGCGCGCGGCCAGGGACAGCCCTGCCGTGCCCAGGCCGCTGGGACCGCGCGGCACCCAGCCCGGATCGGGCGGGGACGCCGGGGCCACGGCGCTGGGACCGACCGCAGGAGCCGCGGTCGGGGTCGCGGTGAGGGCCGCGGCGGGGAGGCCGGTGGGCAGTCCGGCGGGGATCCCGGCCGGCGCCCCGGTCGGGGCTTCCGGGCGGGAAGCCGCCGGTACGGCCGGTGTGTCGGTGGGGAGTTGCTGCACCGCCGGCGCTTCGGTGGGGAGTTGCGGTACGGCGTGGCCGTGGGCCGCCGCGTCGGCGAGGACTCGGGCGGTGAACGAGGCCGCGGCGCCGGGCAGGCTGGACTGCAGAGGGGAAGGCCCGGGATCGGGCATCCGTGACTCCTTGGAGAGGTGGGTGGGCCGTCCCGGATTCCGGGCACGCGGACCCGGCCCGGATGGTCCGGGTGGTGGTGGCCTGCGGGTTGGGGCCCTAGTCGCGCCTGCGCGCGATCTGCACGTTCTCCAGTACGCCGAGCGCGTTCGGGACCAGGACGGCGGCGGAGTAGTACGTCGTGACGAGGTACGACATGATCGCCTGCTCGCTGATGCCCATGAACCGCACCGAGAGGCCCGGCTCGTACTCCTCGGGGAGTCCGGTCTGGCGCAGACCGATGACGCCCTGGTTGTCCTCGCCGAGACGCATGGCGAGGATCGAGCTGGTGTTCTCCTTGCTGATGGGGATCTTGTTGCAGGGCAGGATCGGGACCCCGCGCCAGGCCGGGACCTCGTGCCCGTGGAGGGTGATGGTGTCCGGGTAGAGCCCGGCACGGTTCCACTCGCGGCCGATCGCCGCGATCGTCCGGGGGTGGGCGAGGAAGAGCTTGGTGCTGCGGCGGCGGCAGAGGAGCTCGTCGAGGTCGTCCGGGGTGGGCGGGCCGGAGTGCGGCTGGATCCGCTGCTTGAAGTCGGCGTTGTGCAGCAGGCCGAACTCCGGGTTGTTGATCAGCTCGTGCTCCTGGCGCTCGCGCAGCGCCTCGATGGTGAGCCTGAGCTGCTCCTCCGTCTGGTTCATCGGCCCGTTGTAGAGGTCGGCGACCCGGGTGTGGACCTTCAGGACGGTCTGGGCGACGGAGAGTTCGTACTCGCGCGGCTTGAGCTCGTAGTCGACGAAGGCGCCGGGGATGTCGGCCTCGCCCTTGTGGCCGGCGGACATCGCGATCTCGGCCTCGCCGTACTTGTTCTGCCGCTGGTCCGGCAGCGAGCTGAAGTCCCGGATGTGGGCCTGGAGGCTCGGCGCCGAGGAGAGGATGCTCGCGAAGTCGGCGCGGGAGAGGGTGAGCAGGGTGCCGGAGGTATCGGCGGTCGCGGTGTAGTCCCAGCCGGCGTCGCCGTCGAGCAGGGCGTTCTCACCGAAGCGGTCGCCGTCGGCGAGCGTGGCGACCGCGACCTCGTCGCCGTACTTGCCGACGGAGGTCTGGTTGACGCGGCCGTGGGCGATGAGGTGGATCTGCTCGGCGGGCGCACCGCGCTGGACGAGGACCTCGCCGGCGCTGAAGTCGCGCTGAACGCACCGGTCGGCGAGGGCGTTCAGCACGTCGACGTCCTCGAAGCCGCGCAGCAGGGCGAGTTCGCCGAGTTCGCGGGGGATGA
Organism: Streptomyces sp. NPDC002825; assembly: GCF_040295385.1. NCBI lineage: Bacteria > Bacillati > Actinomycetota > Actinomycetes > Kitasatosporales > Streptomycetaceae > Streptomyces > Streptomyces sp. NPDC002825. Next base: position 94,222 of record NZ_JBEOVH010000034.1, on the reverse strand, counting down.
CGCGGACGCGGGAGCCGTCCTGGACGAACTCGATGCGTCCGTCGCCGACCGTGTAGCTCAGGCGGCGGTTCACCCGGTAGGCGCCGCCCTTGGTCTCCACCCAGGGGAGCATCCGCAGCAGCCAGCGGGAGCTGATCTCCTGCATCTGGGGGGCGGACTTGGTCGTGGTGGCGAGGTTGCGGGCGGCCGCGGTGCTCAGACTGGACTGCCGGGGCGGCTCCAGCTGTACGTCCGGGCGGTCGTCAACGGTCATCGAGCGAGCTCTCCTTCGCAAGGGCGGCGATCGGCGCTCGGGCGCGCCGAAATCCGGTGAAAGAAGGTGAAAGGGGGCGAAGATCTGGGAATCGGTCCAGATCTCGGGTTGGACAGTAACGGCCGTCGCGCCCGCCTCGCTCGAAGAGTCCGAGGGCATTACCTCCTTGCAGTGATCTTGCTCGAAACGATGTTTATCTCTGTCACCAGCGGCTTTCCGGCCAACCGATCGAGAGTCGGCCAGCTGCGCGCGGCGGCCCCGCCGGTTCGGTCGCCCGTTCGACCCCTCCGGCCCGGGGGGCGCACGGGCCCGGTCGCGCGCAACTGGCCATACGGGGGAAGCGTTCGCCTCCGCGTGCGTCGTGTTGACGGGCGGCCGCTCCGGGGAGGGTCAGCGGCGCAGCTGTCCGTCGAGCCACTCGCGGATCTCGGGCGTCACCGGGTCGGTGATGTCGGCGAACTCCTCGTGCTTCTTCAGGAACTTCGCCACGTAGGGGCAGACGGGGACGATGCGCATCCCGGAGGCGCGGACGTCGGTGAGGGCCTGCTCGACGAGGATCCCGGCGAGGCCCTGGCCCGCGTAGGCCTCGTCGACCTCGGTGTGGAAGAAGACGCGCTGTGCGTCACGGTCGCGGTAGGCGGTCAGCCCGGCGCGCTCGCCGTCGACGAGGATCTCGTACCGGTGGCGGGGGTCCACGCGCCGGACGACGGGGGCGGTGGCGGTCTGCTCGGTCATCGGGAGTGCCTTTCGCATGGGGTGGGGTCGGAAACGGGGAACGGTCGCGGGTCAGCGGCGCGCGGGGTTCTTGCGCGGTGCGATGCGGGCGTTGGTGAGGGCGGGGGCGGGGAGGCGGTCACCGGGGCAGCCGGCGACCTCGCCGAAGCGGTCGGAGGCCTTCCCCCCTCCTCCCGGGCCTCGACGAAGTCCTCGTGGCTGCGGCCGATGAAGTTCCACCACAACCCACGCGGACAGCGCATCATCGCAGGTCAGCGACCCATACGCCAGGCAGGGGCCAGCCAAAAGTCCCGCGACGCCGCCCTCCCCCCGGCGGCCTTCGACGGCGCCGTCGATGCAGCCGTGCTCGGCGAAGCGACCCTCGCGCCGGTCCGCGACGCAGGCGCCTACGTCGGCGTGTGGCCCGGCCAGGAACCGGCGCCCGAACGCGACATCCGCGTCAACGCCCGGGACGTACGCGCTGACGGCACGCGGCTCGCCGAACTGTCCCGACTGACCGACCAGGGCATCGCGCCGGCCCGCATCGCCCGTACCTTCCCTCTCGCGGACGCCGCCGCGGCCCACGCGCGCCTGACCCAGGGGGGGCATGCGCGGGCGACTCGTCATCGTGCCGTGAACCGCTCGCCCACAGCGTGTGCCGGCGAGGGTTCCGGCGGCCACCGTGCCGGTCCGAACGAGGCCTGGCGCGCCCTGGCGGGAACCCCCGGGCGCCTGCGGGCCGTCACGAACGCAGCCGGCAGGGACGATCACGGCGTGCTGATCATCCGGTCGCCGAGCGTGGACTATGTTGGACACGAGTGATGAGAGAGGGAGGTCGCCGGGTGTCCTTGAGCCAGCACGCGCGAGCGCAGGCGGCCGCAATCACACCGGGTGGAGCCTCGCCGGGGCAGGAGAAGACGCCCTCCGACCAGTTGCTGGCGCTCTTCGACGGGCACCGGCTCTCCCCCGGCCAGCGGCGGATCGCCCAGTATCTGGTGGATCACCTCACCGAGGCCGCGTTCCTCTCGATCACGGAGCTCGCCGAGCGGGTCGGGGTCAGCCAGCCCTCGGTGACCCGCTTCGCGGTGTCCCTCGGGTTCACCGGGTACCCCGCCCTGCGCGAGGCGCTTCAGCCGATCGCCCTGAGCGCGGTGGCGGGCGTTCCGGGCAGCCGCGAGCAGTTGCGGCGCAACGAACTGCAGGCCGCCGTCGACGCCGAGATCCAGAACCTGGAGAACGTCCGGCGACTCCTCGCCGACACCGACCACGTCCTGGAGATCGGCCGCGAACTGGCCGACTCGGTGCCCCTGACCGTCCTCGGCCTACGCATCTCGGTGTCCCTCGCGGAGTACTTCGCCTACGCCGCCCGCCGCATCCATCCCGACGTCCGCGTGGTGACCCGCGGCGGCAGCGTCGCCTACGACGCACTGCTGCAGGCCCGGGCGGCCGGCGGCGGCTGGGTACTGGCCTTCGCGATGCCCCGGCACGCCAAGGAGACGCTGGTCGCGCTACGGGCTGCCCGGAGCACCGGCCTGCGCGTCGCGCTGATCACGGACCCCACCGTCGGTCCGCTCGTCGAGGAGGCGGATGTGGTGCTGACCGCCGGGACCGGTTCGCGGCTCGTCTTCGACTCGTACGCCGCCCCCGGCATGATCTCCGCCGCCTTGCTCCAGGCCATGGCGGACGCCCGTCCGGAGCGGACCCAGGCTCGGCTCGAACAGTACGAGCAGGCCGCTGACCAGCACGGATTCTTCCTCTAGGGGGAACCGGACCGGGCTTCACCCGCCCCGCCCACACCGGGGCCATTCAGCCTTCTCCATGCATGAAATTTTTCATACGCTTGCATACTCGTCGGTATATATATTTACTGACGCGGTGTTCCGGATCCCCGAGGCCGGGAAGGACGACCCCACGTCCTCTTCGAACAGCCACCCGATGGGCCGCCCCCTCCTCCTTGGCGCCACCGGGTGATGGGCAGGGCTCTCGGATCCTGTGGAACGCACGGCGGCCTCGGTCAACCCCAGGACCGAGGCCGCCCCCACCATTGTCTCGATCAGAGTTTCGACACCCCTCGGAAGTGACGAGAATGTCCCAGACGGCCACCCTCACGCGCAGCCCGGACTGGCCACTCCAGGTCAAGGCCCCCGGCATGCCCGACTGGGAACGCACCGCCACCCAGTGGCTGCGCAATCTCCTCCCGGCCCGCTATGGCGGCTACCTGCCGCTCACCCGTCACCCCGTCCTCCTCACCCGGCACGTCCAGCTGCAGCTCGAACACGAGACGCGCGCGGTGCGCTCGGCCCTGCGCACCAGCAGGGCCGAGCTGCCCGCGTTGGGCGTGGCCGAGTCGGTCATCGAGAAGACGATCAGGATGTACGCCGTCGAGCTCGAACAGCTCGCCCGCCTCTCCCGCGGCGTCCGCCTGGTCTCCGAGGCGCTGCTCATGGACTCCCCGGCCCCGCGCAGGCGCTGACCCGGCCGGAACGTCGCGCGGGGCTCGCGCACGGCCCCAGCGGGCCCGGACCGGCCTGGACCGAGCCGGGGCCGGGCGGGTCTCATCGTGCTCGGCGCCGAGTACGTCGGCGATGCCGTCCGTGGTCTGACAGAGACCGAGCGCCTCCGCCCCCATGTCGGCTCAGCAGAGGAAATCCCAGGTCAGCGGCGCGCCGGGTTCTTGCGGGGTGCGATGCGGGCGTTGGGGAGGGTGGGGGCCGGGAGGCGGTCGCCGGGGTAGCCGGCGACCTCGCCGAAGCGGTCGGAGGCCTTCTCCCAGTCCTCGCGGGCCTCGACGATGTCCTCGTGGCTGCGGCCGATGAAGTTCCACCACATGACGATCTCCTCCTCGAACGGGGTTCCGCCCAGCAGGACCGCGCGGGCGGGGGCGTCCGTCTCGTTCGTCAGGGTCAGGCTGTCGGCCCCGGTGGGGGCGTACCCGAGTTCGGCGGGGCGCAGGAGCGTGCCGGCGAGGCCGATCTCGCCCGCGTCGACGAGCAGGCCGTGTTCGAAGGCGGGGTCCGTGGGCAGGGTGACGGTCGCGCCCGGGTCGATGAGGAGTTCGGCGCCGAGGAGCGGTGTGAAGGTGCGGACCGGAGAGGTCGAGCCGGCGAGCGAGCCGAGGAAGACCCGGAGGTCCGCCCCGTCGACGCGGACGGTCCCGGGGGCGTAGTGCTGGAAGTCCCGGGCGGTGTCGCGGTGCTCCTCGGGGAGGGCCACCCACAGCTGGACGCCGTGCAGGACGGTGGTGCGGGCGGTGGAGACCTCGGTGTGGCTGATGCCGTGGCCGCCGGTCATGAGGTTCAGCTCGCCGGGCCGTACGTACGCGTGGCTGCCCAGGCTGTCGCGGTGCTCGATCTCGCCGCTGAACAGCCAGCTCACGGTCTGCAGCCCGATGTGCGGGTGCGGCGCGACGTCCATGCCGCCGGACTCGGCGACGTCGTCGGGGCCGTAGTGGTCGGCGAAGCACCAGGCCCCGATCAGCGTGCGGGCCCGCTGCGGGAGCGTACGCCGTACGGTCATGGCGCGCGGTCCGCCCAGCGGGACGTCCCGCGCGGTCAGGACCTCGATCTCCGTGGTACTCATTGCCGACCCCTCCATGGAAGTAGTTCCATTTTCAACAATCATGGACGATGATAGCCCCTGCGACAGTGACACGCACGGTCGGCGGACGAGGCATCGGCCCTCGGGAAGGAGCGCACGGTGAGCGACACGACAGGAGCCCCCGCGGACGGGCGCGTCTATGTCGACAAGCAGAGCCCCATGGCCTACCACGCCCTGGTCCAGACGGCCGAGGCGGTCCGCGCGACGGCCGCGGACGCGGGGCTCGACCGCCTCCTGGTGGAGCTCGTCAACCTCCGTGTGTCCCAGATCAACGGCTGCGCGTACTGCCTCGACGTGCACACCCGGGCCGCCCTGCGCGCCGGCGAGACGACCCGCCGCCTGGGCGTCCTCGCCGCCTGGCGCGACACCGCCCTCTTCACGGCACGGGAGCGCGCGGCCCTGGCCCTGGCGGAGGCGACCACCTCCCCCGCCGACGCCCTCGCGCAGGAACGCGCCTACGCGGAGGCGCGCCGCTCGCTGAACGAGGACGAGATCTCCGCGGTGATCTGGGTGGCGATCACCATCAACGCCTTCAACCGGGTCTCGATCCTCAGCAAGCACCCCGTACGGGAGGCCTCCCCCAAGGCCTGACGCGGCGAAGGTCCGGTGCCTTCGGGGCACCGGACCTTCGCGTCGGGAGGGCTTGTCGGGTCGGTCAGGTGGAGATCTCCGGGAGCACCCCGGTGGCGGGCGCCGCCAGGTCGGTCAGCTGCCGCAGCTGCCCCAGTTCGTTCACCCGGCTGAGGCCGCTCAGCTGCTCGGCGATGCCGGGGAACCGGCCCCGGGACTCCTCCGGGATGCCGGTCATGGTGAGGGCGTCGAGCTCGCTGACCGGGTTCACCTTGGGTCCGAGCGGTCCGGTGGTGTCGGCGGCGGTCGCGGCGGACGCCGCGGAGGCGCCGAGACACGAGAAGGCGGCGGCGACGGCGAGGATCGAGGAGATGCGTCGTGTTGAGGTCACACCCTCACAACGGGCGTGCCTGCCGTGGGACACGGCCCGCCCCCGCTCTCGACGGTTCTCACCGTCCGAACGGGGGGTCCCGCCTTCGAAGCAGAGGGGCGAGGAAAGCGAAGAGGCTATGTCGATGGGTTTCGAGAAGGAAGCCCCTTCATGGCCTCGCCCGGGATCACCGTAGCAGTCAGGCCGGGATCAGGTCGCGCAGGTTTTCGGGAGTGAGGACCCGGGAGCCCGGCGGCAGTCCGGCGGGCCGCTCCAGACCGATGTACGTGACCGGCCCCTCGGGCAGCGTCGAGCCGTCCCACCAGGTCGTGGTGGTGGCGTCGGCGCCCATCAGACCGACGAGGTGGCGGACCGTCAGCGGGGTGCGGGCGAGCAGACCCCGCAGCAGGACCGCGACCGACACCCGGTTCTCCTCGACCCGGTTCGCCGACGGGTTGCCCCGCAGGTACACGTGCAGCCACCGCGCGCGCCAGCCGCCGTCCTCGCCCCGCTCGAAGGCGAGCGGCAGCGCGACCCGGCCGGGACCGCGCAGTTCGGACTTCGTCCGGACCGTGCGCGGCTCGAACGGGCGGCCCTTCTGCTCGCTCTCGCGCAGCATGAAGCCGAAGAACGACTCCTCGACCTCCTCGAAGCCCTCGCCGTCGTAGATGTTCACCTGCGGGACGATGTAGCTGCCGCGGACCGAGTCGAGCCGGAGGTCGATGAACTCCGAGGCGCCCTCGGGCGCGTCGGTGATGTCGCCGGAGTGCCGGCCCGCGACGTCGGTGAGGGCCGTGTACGACAGCCAGGTGACGGTCTCGTAGTCCTCGTCGAGGACCAGCGCCGACAGGTCGTAGTCCGTGCACTCCGCGGTCTGCTTCCAGTACGTGAAGAAGCGCAGCAGCCGGCCCTCGACCGGCGAGACGGAGCCGCGCGGCAGGACACCGATTCCGGCCGCGGTCGCCCGGCCGCTGAGCGGGAGCGCCACGTCGAGGACGGCCGGGTCGACGAGCAGGTGTCCCGGGGCGGGGAGCCTGCGCCGGGTCTCGGCGTCGAGGACGGCGCACAGCCGCTCGCGCACCTGGGGCGGCAGGGGCGGGCGGGTGTCCGGGGTGACCCAGGCGGCGCCGACCCGGTTGACGAAGACCCGCCGCTCCCCCGCCGCCCTCCTGCGGTTCTGGACGTGCTCGCGGAGGGAGAGGAGGACCCGGCCGGAGACCCGGGGGACAGAGCTCTCGAACGCGGCGAGGACGGCGTCGCGCTCCTCCGGTCCGTCCGCCGCGCGCAGCAGCCGGTCCAGGGCGCGCAGCAGCCTGCCCGGGGCGGACGTGAGGAGTCCGGCGGCGCCGGTGACGTCGCCGCGGCCGAGGAGTTCCTCGACGCGGCTGTCGAAGGAGGGCACCTTCTTCTCGCCCCGGGCCACGGCGAAGACCTCGGCGGCACCCGGCCACCTCGGGTACGCGTGCGGGTGCAGCCGCTCGCCGAGGCGCTTCCACGCCTCGCGGTGCGCGGCGACGTCGGCGAGCTTCCCGGGGGATTCGGCGACGACGGCGTCGAGGGCGCCGAGCAGGGCGCGGCGGACGGGGCGGGACGGCGCGCGGAACCGGGTGGGCTCGCGCAGGGCGACGTCTCCGTCGGAGAGGGCGCAGGCCAGGCGCAGGACGTCGGTGACGGTGTCCACGAGGAGGGGCGCGCCCGCGTCGAGACGGGCCCGGTTGACGACGGCGCGGTGCTCCCGGATCGGGATCGCCTCGGGTTGGGGCCCGCCGACCCGGTGCGCGGCGAGGAGCGCGAGGTCGTTCAGGTGCTCGTCGCCGAGCGGCGTGGTGCTTCCGGCCAGGGACAGATAGAGGGCGGTGGCCTCCTCGTCGAGGGTGCCGCCGCGGTGCAGGACCGTCATGCGGTCGCCCGCCGCGGCGATCAGTTCGTCGTGCGCGGCGAGCATCTCCTCGTACGTGTGGCGGTAGACGCCGTACGACGGGAGGGTGAGGAGGTCGAGCACGCCGGCGCGCAGCCGCTGCAGGACCCCGGGGCGCACGGTGTCGTCGTCGAGTGCCTCGGAGACGCAGCGCGTCCAGAAGTCGAAGGTGTCGGGCACGTTGTCCGGGAAGTCGACGAAGTACACGTTGTGGCGGACGTGGTCGCCGACGATCTCGCGCACGGTGTCGAGGGTGCGGCCGGCGACGGCGAGGACCGTCTCCTCCGGCAGCGGGGACAGCGCTTCGAGCGCTCCGGCCGACAGCTTGAACCCGACCGACATCAGGGCGGCGTCGAACCGCCGCGCCGCGACGTCGCCGGCTCCGGCCCCGGCCCCGGCGGTTGCCGCGGGGACGGGAAGACGAAGGGTGTGCCGGACGATCAGACGTTCGAGAGCGTGGAGCATTCCGGCATGCTGTCATCCCCGCACGGCCCGGTGCACACGGATATCGGGCCGTGCGGTGGACGGACTCAGGGCGTGGTACGGACCGGGAAGCTGAAGGCGTGTCCGTTCTCCTTGAGCCACGGCAGCACCTGCCGCAGGGCCGCGACGGTCTGGGCGCGGTCGCCGCCGCCGTCGTGGAAGAGGATCGTGGGCCCGTTGGAGAGCTCGTTCTTGACGGTGTTCACGATCGAGGCCGTGCCCGGCTGCTCGAAGTCCTTCGTGTCCACGTTCCAGCCGAGCGGCCGCATCCCCGCGGCGGCGGCCATCCGCCGGCTGTCCGGGGTGAACGCGCCGCCGGGCGCCCGGTAGTACTCGACCGTCGCTCCCCCGGAGGCTTCCTCGATCATCTTCTTCGCGTCGAAGATCTCCTTCTTCTGGTACGCGACGGACTTCTTGTCCATCGTCGTGTCGTGGGACACGGTGTGGTCGCAGAGCTTGTGGCCCTCCGCCACGACCCGCTTGACGATGTCGGGGTGCTGCTTGGCCATCGGGCCGACCATGCAGAACACGGCCTTGACGTCGTTCTGCTTGAGGATGTCGAGCATCTGGGGCGTCCAGCGCGGGTCGGGGCCGTCGTCGATGGTGATGTTCACGGCCGAGCCCCCGGCCTCGGCGGCGTGCGCGATGCTCTCGGGCACCTTCTGCGGCCGCACCTTCGCCGGCTCCTTCGCCTTCCCGTCCGGCGACTGCGCGCTCGGCGCGCTCCCGTTCCTGGCGGCGGCCTCGTTGTCCATCAGCGCCGCGGCACCCCACACCGCCAGGCTCAGTCCCACTGCCGAAGCCACCACGGCTATGTGCGCGGTGTACTTGCCCTGCCCCATGGATTCCCCACTCCCCGTCGGTTCCGACCCTCTCCCTGGTGAGAGGACGGTACGAGGAGCTGGAAGGTTTCACCGAATCCCGACCAACTGGCGGGACGAGGGGGCGGTGGTGGGGGCGCGGTCCGCTGACCGCCGCTCAGCTTCCGTCGAGGGCGCGGACTATGGCCGCCGCGAAGGCGTCGATGTCACGCGGTGTGCGGGAGGTGATCAGCGGGTGGGGTCCTGAGGTGTCCACGACGACCTCGCGGTCGTGCCAGGTGCCTCCGGCGTTCTCCAGGTCGGGCCGGAGCGAGGGGTACGAGGTCAGTTCGCGGCCCTTGGCGAGCCCGCTGTCGACCAGGAGCCATGGTCCGTGGCAGATGGCGGCCACCGGTTTGCCGGCCTCGGCGAAGGCCGAGACGAGGCGGCGCGCGTCGGCGTCGGTCCGCAGGCTGTCGGCGTTCAGGGTGCCGCCCGGCACGATCACCGCGTCGTACGCGTCCTCCTCGGCCTCGGCGAGGGTCGTGTCCGGCTGGACCTCGGCGCCGGGCCGGCGGTCGGAGACGAGCGTCCGTACGACCTCGTCCTTCTGTGCGGCGACCGTGACCCGGGCTCCGTTCTCCCGCAGCACGGCCATCGGCTTGCGCAGCTCGTCCTGCTCCGTCCCGTAGTTCGTGGTGAGGACGAGGACATGCTGTCCGTCGAGCTTTCCGTCGGGCGACACGATGTGTCTCCTCTCCGGTGTCGTGGCCCCCCGTCACTGGTGCGCCTCACCCCGCACGGGATGCCTCAAACCTCGCGTCCCGTCCCGCCTCGGTGTCCGGCCAAGGGGCGCGCATGTTCTCGGGAGAAGGGGGCAACCGCGCTGATGTCCAGTCCCCGTGCCGGCACCGACCGGCCGGGCCGCGCAGGCAGCGGAGGTGCCGCCATGGTTCCCCTTCTTCTCGTACTCCTCGTGATTCTGATCCTGTTCGGCGCGGGATTCGCCGTCGAGGTCCTCTGGTACATCGCCATCGCCGTCCTGGTGCTGTGGCTGCTCGGCTTCCTGATGAGGAGCGGCAACAGCCGCTGGTACCGCTGGTGAGGGCCACCTGACCCGGACGTCACGAGCCGCCGCCCCGGAAGCTGTCCGGGGCGGCGTCGTGTGCGGTGGGGTTGTCGCGTGCGGTGGTGTGTCGTGTGCGGCGGTGTGTCGTGTGCGGCGCCCGGGGAGGACCGGAGCACGTCGTCTCCGGGCCGGAGCCCGGTGGCTCACTCCTTCTTCCGTGCTTCCGCCGTCCGGCGCCGTGTCCAGCGGACGACCAGGATCAGCGTGGTCAGGAGGGTCAGCACCCACACGCCGGCGAACGCCCATATGAGCGCCGGCGCCTCGGTGGCGACGGCGAGAACGAGCAGAGCCAGCGTCGTGGCGCCCAGAGCGGCGACCCCGAGGGAGGGAAGGTGGCGGCCGAGTCCGGCGGCCGAGGGCAGGTGCGGGCGAGGAACGCGCCGCATCGTGCGCAGCCGGCGCGCGAGCGACTCGTCCCGGTCCAGTTCTTCCTCGATCTCCGCCAGAACGCGCCGCTCATGTGCCGAGAGGTTGGCCTCGTCCATCGCGGACACCTCCTCCCGATCCCCGCGGCCCGGCGCGAGCGCGCCGTCATTCTGCGGTTTCCCCGAGGAACTGTGTCAAACCACCCGAAGACGGGCATCCTTACCTCAGGACGCTCGACCGACGGACCCCCGCCACCGCCCTCGCGGGCCGCGACGCAGGCCCCTCGCCCCCGTCGAAGGAGCCCCCATGTCCACCGCCGGAGACCGCTCCGACCGCTTCCCCACCACGACCACCACCCCCCGCCACGGGGCCGGGGTGAGCACGGCCTCCACCGGCGCCGCGACGCGCCGCCGGGCGCTGGACGGGCTCCCCGAGCCGGCCCGGCCGACGGCCGTCTCCACGGACGACGCCCGGACCCTGTCCGTGGCGCTGTTCGGACGACTGCGAGCGCTGGACGAGGGGACGCCGGAGTACGCGTACGTCCGCAACACCCTGGTGGAGCTGAACCTCAGCCTGGTCAAGTTCGCGGCCCGGCGGTTCCGTAACCGCGCCGAGCCCGTCGAGGACATCGTCCAGGTCGGCACGATCGGCCTGATCAAGGCGATCAACCGCTTCGACCCCGACCGCGCCGTCGACTTCTCCGCGTTCGCCCTCCCGACGATCGTCGGCGAGATGAAGCGGTTCTTCCGGGACACCAGCTGGGCCGTGCGCGTCCCGCGCCGGCTCCAGGAGCTCCGGATCGACCTCGCGAAGGCCGCCGACGCCCTGGAGCAGAACCTCGGCCGCCGTCCCAGCCGGGCGGAGCTCGCCGCGGAGCTGCACCTCACGGAGGAGGAGGTCGCCGAGGGCCAGCTCGCGGCCCACGGCTACGCGGCCCGGTCCCTGGACGTCCCCGCCGGCGACGAGGACTCCGCCCCCGGTGCGAGCCCGCGTGACCTGGCCGACTCGGAACCCTCCTACGAACTGATCGAGTCGCTCACGGCACTGCGGCCCCTGCTCGCCCGGCTCGACGACCGCGACCGCCGCATCCTGGAGCTCCGCTTCGGCGAGGAACTCACCCAGGCGGAGATAGGCGACCGGATCGGCCTCTCCCAGATGCACGTCTCACGGCTGCTGACCCGCATCCTCGGCGACCTCAAGGACGGCCTCCTCCAGGACAGGGCCCCCTGACGTCACCCGGCGGTGGGCTCCGGAGCCGGCTGGTGGACGAGGCGGAAACGGTGGTCCTCCCGGCCCAGGACACGTCCCTCCGCGTCCAGGAACCGGCCCTCCACCTCGTACGTCCCGCAGTTCGCCCGGCCGACGGGCAGCCGCTCGGGCGGCAGCCGGATCTCGTACGGTCCGCCCGCACGGAAGCCGCCGAGCGTGGTCCGCTGCGTGCCGATCACGTCCCCCGCGTACCGTCGGGTCTCCTCGAAGACCAGGCCGTCGACCTCCTCCGCCAGGCGGAAGGTGAGAGCGAGGCTGACCGTCGCACCCTCCGGCAGTTCCAGGTCCTCGATCTCCCGCAGGTCCGGGGAGGGCATGCGGGAGCCCCGATCGTCGGGGGCGAGGGTCACTTCCAGCAGTTCGAACAGCGCCATGACGCCCTCCTTCCGCCGGGCGGCTACCCCGCCCGTGGAACCGTAGACGCGCGGCTTCCACCGATCAGCATGTCAGAAACGGGCGAAAGCGGGCAGAAGACTGATGAGGGGCTTTCGGAGCCGCGGAGGTTCCCGGTGCGAGAGGCGAGGAGGCGGTGAGCCCCATGGAGGCTGCGAGCCGGACGGGAACCCCGCGGGCTTCGCGGGTCGACCGTCTCAGCGTGGACGTCCGGCCCGGGCGGAGCCCCGGCACGGTCGTCCTGGCGCTCGACGGCGAGCTCGACCACGACACGGCGGAACCCCTACGGGACGCGCTGGAATCGCACTCCGGGGCCGACCGTGTCGTCGTGGACTGCTCCGGACTGCGGTTCTGCGACTCGACCGGTCTGAATCTCCTGCTGCGGACGCGGCTGCGGCTGATCGCCGCGGGGGGACACGTGGACCTCGCCGGGCTGCGGTCGCCGGTGGACCGCATCTTCGAGATCACCGGGGCGCTGAAGGTCTTCCCGGTGTACGAGGACGTCGACGCCGCGCTCGCCGCCCCGGAGGCACGCCGGGCATAGACGTTTCCGGAAGACCGGCCCGGGAGGATATTCCGCCCGGGAACGGGAAGGCGCGCCATATGACCAGTCCGCGCATGCGGCCGCCGACGGCTCGTACACGCCGGTACGAGCTGACGGTCGGTGACGGGGTGGTGCGGGAGTGCCGTGAGCTGACGCGCCGGGCCCTGAGCGACTGGTTCGGGCCCGCGGGCGATTCCGGGCAGCTGGCCGTCGAGGACGCGCTGCTGCTGGTCTCCGAGGTCGTCACGAACGCGCTCATGCACGGTGGCGTCCCGTACGAACTGCGGCTCGACCGCTCCGAGGGGCGGCTGTGGGTGGAGGTCAGCGACACGAGCTCGGTACGGCCCCGCCCCCACGGCCGGCACCACGCGAGCCGTCCCTCCGGGCACGGCCTGTACCTGCTCGTCCGGCTCGCGGCCGCCTGGGGCACCGTCCCCCGGGGCAGCGGCAAAGCCGTCTGGTTCGAGGTGGAGGTGCCGGGCCGGGCCGTCGGCGCCGGAGCGACCTAGAGTGGAGTGGTGGTGCGGGGCGCGGCCCCGTGCACCCACCCTGTGCGAGGTCCCCATGGCAGAGCTCAACCCCCACTCCGACGCGGCGGCGCCGCCCGCGGAGCTCGGGGAGGACGGCCTTCGGCGGCTCCTCGCCGGTCTCACCGCCGTGCGCGACGGTGACCTCTCCGTGCGGCTCCCCGACACCGGCGGCGGCATCTTCGGCGAGATCGCCGGCGTCTACAACGACATGGTCGGGCAGCTCTCGCTCGTCACGTCCGAGGTCACCCGCGTCGCCGGCGAGGTCGGCGGCCAGGGCCTCCTCGGCGGCCGGATCCGCGAGCCACGCGCGCGCGGGGTGTGGCGGGAGCTGACGTCCAACGTCAACACGATGGCCGACAACCTCACCTCCCAGGTGCGGTCCATCGCGCAGGTCGCCACGGCCGTCGCCGGCGGCGACCTCACGCGGAAGATCCGGGTGGACGCGCGCGGCGAGATCCTGGAACTGAAGGAGACCATCAACACGATGGTCGACCGGCTGTCCTCCTTCGCCGAGGAGGTCACGCGGGTGGCCCGCGAGGTCGGTACCGAGGGCAAGCTCGGCGGTCAGGCCACCGTCCACGGCGTCTCCGGCACCTGGAAGGATCTCACGGACAACGTCAACTCGATGGCCGACAACCTCACCAACCAGGTGCGGAACATCGCCCAGGTCACCACCGCCGTCGCCCAGGGTGATCTGACCAGCCGGATCGACGTCTCGGCGCGGGGCGAGATCCTCGAACTGAAGACCACCATCAACACGATGGTCGACCAGCTGTCCTCCTTCGCCGCCGAGGTCACCCGCGTCGCCCGCGAGGTCGGCAGGGAGGGCAAGCTCGGCGGCCAGGCCGAGGTCGAGGGCGTCTCCGGCACCTGGAAGCGGCTCACCGAGAACGTCAACGAGCTCGCCGGGAACCTGACCCGCCAGGTCCGCGCCATCGCCGAGGTCACCAGCGCCGTCGCCGAGGGCGATCTGACCCGCTCGATCACGGTCGACGCGCCCGGCGAGGTCAGGGACCTGCGCGACAACATCAACTCGATGGTCGAGTCGCTGCGCGCCACGACCCGGGCGAACGAGGAACAGGACTGGCTCCAGACCAACCTCGCCCGGATCACCGGCCTCCTGCAGGGCACCCGGAGCCTTCCCGAGATCGCCGAACTGATCATGGCGGAGGTGCCGCCGCTGGTCGCCGCCCAGTACGGCGCCTTCTTCCTCGCCGAGGAGGGCGAGAAGGGCGTCGAGCTCGTCATGACCGCCTCGTACGGCTCCCCCGACGACCCGGACGCCGCACCCCGCCGGTTCCGCCTCGGCCAGTCCCTGGTCGGACAGTCCGCCCGGGACCGGCGCGCCCTCCTCGTCGAGCACGTCCCCGACGGCTACGCCACCGTCGCCTCCGGGGTGGGGTCCGGCGAGCCGAGCATGCTGATCGTCCTGCCGATCGTGGTGGAGGAACAGGTCCTCGGCGCCGTCGAGTTCGCCTCCCTGCACCCCTTCACCCCGCTCCGGCGGGAGTTCCTCGACCGGTTCGTCGTCAGCGTGGGCGCCGTCCTCGGCTCCCTGGTCGCCAACCTCCGCACGGACGAGCTCCTCGGGCAGTACCGGAAGCTCGCCGACGAACTCCGCTCCCGGTCGAAGGAGTTGCAGACCGGCCAGCAGGACCTCCAGAGGTCCAATGCCGAGTTGCAGGAGAAGGCGGCGCTCCTGGCCCAGCGCAACAAGGACATCGAGTCCAAGAACCTCGTCATCGAGCAGGCCCGCCAGGAGCTGGAGGAACGGGCCCAGCAGCTGTCCCGCACCTCCATGTACAAGTCCGAGTTCCTCGCCAACATGAGCCACGAGCTGCGCACCCCGCTCAACAGCCTGCTGATCCTGGCCCGGTTGCTCACCCAGAACGCCGAGGGCAACCTGACGCAGAAGCAGATCGACTACGCGGAGGTCATCCACTCCGCGGGCTCCGACCTCCTCCAGCTGATCAACGACATCCTCGACCTGTCGAAGGTCGAGTCCGGCAAGATGGAGGTCCGGCAGGAGGTGTTCCCGCTGCGCCGGCTCATGGACGATCTGGAGTCCACGTTCGGTCCGGTCGCCGACGAACGTAACCTCGACTTCGGTGTCACCCTCGCCGACGACGTGCCCGCGGAACTCAGCGGCGACCAGGCGCGCATCCGCCAGATCCTGCGCAACCTGCTCTCCAACGCGCTGAAGTTCACCGAGGAGGGCCGGGTGACGCTCACCGTCGAGTACGCGACCCCCCAGGAGACCCCGCAGGGCCTGGGCCCCGGGGGGCGGGTCCTCGCCTTCCGGGTCGCCGACACCGGCATCGGGATCCCCGACGAGCAGCTGCTCCACGTCTTCGAGGCCTTCCAGCAGGGCGACGGCACGGTCGCCCGGCGGTACGGAGGCACCGGCCTCGGTCTGTCCATCAGTCGGGAGGTGGCCGGGCTCCTCGGCGGGACGATCCAGGCGAAGAGCGTGCTCGGCGACGGCAGCACCTTCACCTTGTACCTCCCCGTGGCGCGGTCCGCGGAGGCCCCGGAACCCGGCGGGGGCCCCGTCGGCGTGACCCCGCAGGACCTCAGGCCCTCCCCCGCCGGTCTGCCGGGCACGGCCGCGGGCCCTGACGGCTTGGCGGGCCGGACCGTGCTGGTCGTGGACGACGACGCCCGCAACGTCTTCGCGCTCACCGAAGTGCTCGAAGGGCACGGGCTGCGGGTCCTCACGGCCGACGGCGGCCGGGCCGGTCTCGACCTGCTCGCCGCGCACGAGGAGATCGGGCTCGTCCTGATGGACGTCATGATGGCCGGGATGGACGGCTACACGGCCATCCAGGCCATCAGGGAGCTGCCGGGCCGCACCAGGCTTCCCGTCATCGCGGTCACCGCGAAGGCGATGCCCGGCGACCGGGCCGACGCCCTGGCGGCCGGCGCCGACGACTACGTCGCCAAGCCCGTCGACGAGGACGAGCTGACCGCCAAGATCCGGGCCTGGCTGGCCGGCTGAGCCGGGTGCCGGCGCCTCAGCCGTCCGGCGGCCTGCCCCGTACCCGTACGGCGACGAGGCTGGTGTCGTCGTCGGTGTCCCCGGCCGCCCTGCGCAGCAGCTCGTCGACGAGCGTGTCCGGCGCGTGGCCCGCGAGCCGCTCCGCCTCGGCGGCGAGCCGTGAAACGCCCTCGTCGAGGCCGTCGTGGCGGCGCTCGATCAGCCCGTCGGTGTACAGCAGCAGGGTGTCTCCGGGGCGCAGCCCGATCCGCTGCTCGTGGTACACGTACGAGGGCACGGCGCCGAGCAGCACGTCCTGGGGCGGTTCGAGGAGCTTGACCCGGCCGTCCCTGATCAACAGCATCGGCAGGTGTCCGGCGCTCGACCAGAGCATCCCGCCGTCCTCGGGGTCGTACAGCGCGCAGACGGCGGTGGCGGTGGTCCCGCCTCCGGTGCGCAGGGTCACGTCGTTGAGCCACTCCATGAGCCGTCGCGGCGAGTGGCCGGTGAAGGCGAGCGCCCGCTGGGCGTTGCGGAGGGCCACCATCCCCGTGACGGAGTCGATGCCGTGCCCAGCGATGTCGCCGACGGCGACGAGGATCTTGCCGCTCGGGAGGGCCAGCACGTCGTACCAGTCGCCGCCGACCCGGTACTCCTCCGCGGCCGGCCGGTACCGGGCGGCCACGACGAGGTTCCCGGGCATCTCCTGGATCCCCGGCACCTCGGGCACGATCGCCTGCTGGAGCTGGAGCGCCATCTGGTGGCGCAGCTCCGCCTGGTCGTGGAGGGCGGTGAGGTGGTCGAAGGTCGCGGTCAGCGCGGCCTCGGTCCTGCGGCTGTCCGACACGTCCTGGTACACCCCGGCGAAGCCGGTGACGGTCCCGTCCGCGATGAGCGGCTCCGCCGCGACGCGCACGTGGCGCACCGTCCCGTCGGGGAGCGCGACCCGCAGGAAGGTCTGCCCGCCCGTCTGCCGCTCGGTCAGGTTCGCCAGCAGTTCAGCGAGGGCCTTCCGGTCGTCGGGGCGGACGCGCTCGCGCAGCTCCGCGAGCGGGACCGGCGCCTCGCCGGGGTCCACGCCGAAGATGGCGTACGCCTCCCGCGACCACACCGTGTCGCCGCCGGTCAGGCTGTCCTGGAAGGGGGCCACGCTCTGCAGCCGGGCGACGGCCCGGGCCGCGGCGAGGCCGGTGTCGCTCACGGTGTGCCACATGAGCAGGACGTGCTCCCCGCCGGCCGGCAGGACGCGTACGTCGATGAGGGGTGCGGGTTCTCCCGGTCCGGCCGCCGCCGGGAGCCGGGCGGCCCGCTGGGTGCGCCCGGTGCCGAGGGCGCGGCGCGCCATGCGGGTCAGGTCGGCGTGGACGAGGGGGAAGGCGTGGGTGAGGGAGGCCTCGGCCGCGACGGAGGCGCCGCCGAGCGCGGCGGCCGCCTCCTCGTTGAGGTGCCGCACGACCGGCGCCCCGGGCGAGCCGTGAGTGCTCTTCGCGTCCCTCAGGTCGAGCAGCATCGCCGGCCGGGCGAGGGAGTCGAGGACGTCCACGAGGACGGGGACGGAGACCGGTGCCGGGTCGACGGTGTCCAGGACCGTGCCCGCCACCTCCATGAGCCCGGTGAGGGCGCGTCGTACCGACGCGTCGAGGACCGTGGGCTCCGGCCAGCCGACGAGCGCGAGGCCGACCGTCCGGTCGCGCCGGCGCAGCGGGAGCAGGGCGCGGGCCGCGCGCGCCGTGGGCCCCGGCAGCGGCTCTCCGCCGGGCGCGCCCGTCTCGAGCCAGACCGGTGTGTCCTCGTCCAGGACGGCACGGAAGGGCGCCGGGGCGGCGGGCGGGATCCACTGCCAGGCCGCGGCCTCGGCCGCGCCCACGCCCGCGTATCCGGCGAGCCGCAGACAGTCGAGGTCGGCGCGTCGCCACAGCCACAGGCTGTCCGCGCCGAGCGGGGCGAGGCCCTCCTCCAGCAGGGTCCGGGCCGCGTCCCGGACCGTGTCGGCGGTCTCCGCGGCCGCGGCGGTGCGGCGCGCCCGGCGGCTCTCGGCGGGGCGCGCGGCGATGGAGCCGTCGCTCCCCGGGTGCGGGTCCGCGGGCAAGCCATCCGGCGGGAGGACCGTGTCCCCGGCGGCCGCGTTCACGATGTCCGCGGCGACGTCCTCGACCGACAGGCCGGTCGCCTGCGCGAGGGCGTCGAGGTACTGGGCCGCTTCGGAGGGGGGCAGCCGAAGCTGGGCGGAGAGCGCTCCGGCGGCGAGGTCCTGCAGATGGCGCCGGGCGAACCGCTCGCGCAGCCAGCGGTTCTCGGCGGCGAGCGGGGCGTATCCGGGATCGGCCCGGGCGTCGTGCGGCGGCCCGGTGGATCGTGGAGAACCTGTCAAGACGACCTCCGATCCGCCTCTGAGCGGGGCACGGAGCACACGTTCGGATCCGCTCCGGATTTTACTCGCAGGGCGGGCCACCGGGCCCCCGCTCACGACGACCGGGCCGCCCGGGGCCGGTGCGGCCGCGCGGGACCGCCGGGCCGGGCAGACCTGTCAGGCCCACCAGGCCCACCAGGCCCGTCAGGCTGCGAGGGCCTCGATCAGCTCGTCGCGGGTCATGCTGGACCGGCCCCGTATCCCGGCGTCCGCGGCCCTCTCGTACAGCTCCGACTTCGTGAGGTCGCCGAGCTCGCCGGCAGGCTCCCGCTCCGGCTCGGACTCGCTCCCGGACCCGCCGCGCGCACGCTTCACACTCGCGCGCAGGGCCTCCATGAGGTCGATGACGTTGGTGGCCTCGGCGGCGGGTTCGGCCTTCTCCACCGTCTCGCCGGCCTGCTTCGCCTCGATCAGCGCGGCGACCTTCTCCTGGTAGGTGTCCCGGTACTCCTCGGGGTCCCAGTCGATCGCCATGGCCTCGATGAGCTGCTCGGCCGTCTTCCGTTCCTTCTCGGAGGTCTTCGGACGGCCGGGGAGGTTGTCGATCTCCTCGCCGGGATCGCGGATCTCGTCGGCCCAGTGGAGGGTGTGGCAGGTCAGCAGCCCGTTCTCGGCCTTGACGGCCACCAGGTACTCGCGCTGCCGCATGACGAACGTGGCGATGCCCGCCCGGTTCGCCCGGGAGAGGGTCTGTTCGAGGAGGTGGTAGATCTTGCCGTGCTCCTCGTCGACCGGACCGAGGTAGTACGTCTTGTCGAAGAAGATCGGGTCGACCTCGTCGAGGTCGACGAACCCGCTGATCTCCAGCGTCTTCGAGCGGCCGGGCGCGATGTCGTCGAGCTCGCCGGGTTCGACGAGCACGTACTCGTCCCCGGCGTCGAAGCCCTTCACGATGTCGTCGAGGCCGACCTCCTCGCCCGTCCGCTCGTTCACCCGGCGGTTGCGCACCCGGTCGGAGGTGCCGCGCTGCAGCTGGTGGAAGCGGATGGTGTGCCGGTCGGTGGCCGTGTAGAGCCCGACCGGCAGACTGACCAGACCGAACGCGAGATTCCCTCTCCACACGGGCCGTGCCATCGTCGTCACCGGTCCGTTCAGTCGGCCGGTTCGTCCGGCGCGGGGTGCTCGGGGTGGATCGTGCCGTCACGGGGACGCCCCCTGGGGCCCGTGCCGGCCTCGTCGGGGTCGGGGGCCTCCGGTTCGCCGGCCTCCTCGGGGACGGGCACGGACAGCGGGTCTCCCGCGGCGGCCTGCTCGTCCTCGCGGTCCCGGGGCAGCGGCTCGTCCGGGCGTCGTGGGCTCTTCTGCTCGCTCATCGCGGGTCACTCTCTTCCGATGCGTCGTCCCCGCCGTCCTCCCCGATGCTGGGCGGCAGCAGGGCGATGCACTCGGCGTCGATCCTGTCCGCGACCTCCGTCAGCGATTCGACGAGGGCCTCGACGGTCTCGGGTTCGAGGCCCGACTCGAGGTCGTCGGCGGCGTCCAGCCAGCGTGAGGCGAGCCGTCGCAGGAGCAGGGTCACCTCGTCGGCGGGGAGCAGGAGGGGACCTCCGGGGACGTGCACGAGGGACATCGACGCGTTCATGGGATCCTCCGGGTACGGGACGGGCTTCCGTCAGGGGGCGGTGTCCGTCGCCCCGGCGGCCTCCTCGGAGGCCTCGGCCCGGACGATGACGACCGGGCAGGACGCGTGCACGGCGCACTGCTGGCTGACCGAGCCGAGGAGCAGGCTCGCGAAGCCGCCCCGGCCGCGGCTTCCGACGACGAGCAGGTCGGCGCCGGCGGACGCCTCGATCAGTACCTTGGCGGGGTTGCCCCGGACCACGTGCTGCTCCAGTGGCGGTATGTCGCCGCTCCGGGAGAGCACCGCGCCGAGCTCCTCGGACAGCGCCTTGCGGGCCTGCTCCTCGTCGAAGGCGGCGTCCACGGGCGGCGCGGACCATCCCGTCGCCCCGGGCACGTCGAACACCCCCACCACGGTCAGGGTCGCTCCGGTCTGCCGTGCCTGCCGGGCCGCCCACCGCAGCGCCGCGTACGACGAGGGCGAGCCGTCGACGCCGACGACCACTCGGGGGCCGCTGCCGCTGAAGTCCATGATCGTGCCCCTTCTCGCTCGCGTTCCCGACGGGTCCGGGGAGCCGGAGGGAGCCGGGGTCCCGTCCTCTCCTCCCCGACCGACTACCCGGCGCCGCGTGCCGTACGCGTGGGTACCGGATCGTGCGGGTAGGCGGGGGCCGAGGGCCGGAGCCCGAAGAAGGCCGGAAGCCGAAGAAGGGGCGTGCCGACGGAAGAGGGTTCCCGCGGGCGGTGGGCGGGCCGGCTGCAGAGGGTTCACGCTGGAAGGGGACGGGCCGGCGAAGGAGGAGCCGATGGACGCCGACCGGGCGATCGCGCGGCTGCTGCGCGAGCACGGACGGACCTATGCCGAAGAGGCCGGCATCACCCTGCGGGACAAGCCCGCCCCGCTGTATCAGCTGCTGGTCCTCACGGTCCTCTGCTCGATACGGATCAGGGCCTCGACGGCCACCGCCGCCGCCCGTGAACTGTTCGCCGCCGGGCTGCGGACCCCCCGCGCCATGGCGGACTCCACCTGGCAGGCGCGGGTGGACGCGCTCGGCCGGGCACACTACGTCCGGTACGACGAGAGCACGGCCACCGCCCTGGGCGAGGGCGCGGCGCTGGTCCTCGACCGCCACCACGGCGATCTGCGACGGCTCCGGGAGGAGGCCGACGGCGATCCGGAGAAGCTCGGCGCACTGCTGCGGGAGGTCCCGAGGATCGGCCCGGTGGGCGCGGGCGTCTTCTGCCGCGAGGCGCAGGCGGTCTGGCCGGAGCTGCGCCCGTACTTCGACGAGCGCACGCTCGCGACCGCCGCCGAACTCGACCTGCCGCACACGCCGGCGGGCCTCGCCCGTCACGTCCCGCCGGAGGACCTGGCCCGTCTGGCGGCCGCCCTCGTCCGCGCCGGTCTCGCGGGCGAGGCGGCGGAGGACCTGCGGGCCGCCTGAGGCCCGGGGACGGCCCGGGCGCGGGTACGAACGGAGCCGGTCAGAAAGGACTCGGTCATGACCGCAGCACCCACCACCCCCACCTCCACGCTCGGCCCCGACAGCGACCTTTCCCAGGTCTTCGAGCTCGCCCAGCAGCTACGGGTGGACTCGGTGCGGGCCAGCACGGCCGCGGGCTCCGGGCACCCCACCTCCAGTCTGTCGGCGGCCGATCTGATGGCGGTCCTGATGGCCCGCCATCTGCGCTACGACTGGTCTGCGCCCGACGACCCGGCCGCAGACCACCTCGTCTTCTCCAAGGGGCATGCCTCGCCCCTGCTGTACGCGATGTTCAAGGCCGCCGGGGCGATCGACGACGACGAGCTGATGACGACGTACCGCCGCTTCGGGCACCGCCTCCAGGGGCATCCGACCCCCGAGCTGCCCTGGGTGGACGTGGCCACCGGCTCCCTCGGCCAGGGCGTCTGCTACGCCGTCGGGATCGCGCTCGCGGTACGGGACCTGGAGCGGCGGTCCGCGCGGGTGTGGGTGCTGTGCGGTGACAGCGAGACGGCCGAGGGTTCCGTGTGGGAGGCCCTCGACAAGGCCGGGCACCACCGCCTCGCCAACCTGACGGTCCTGCTGGATGTGAACCGCCTCGGCCAGCGGGGCCCCACCGAGCTGGAGTGGGACACGGAGGCGTACGCCCGTCGCGTCGAGGCCTTCGGCTGCCGGGCGATCGTCGTCGACGGCCACGACCTCGAGGCGATCGACGCGGCGCTCACGACGGCCACCGACGGACGGGAGCCGACGGTCGTCGTCGCGAGGACCGTCAAGGGGCGTGGTGCGACGGAGGTGGCCGACAAGGAGGGGTGGCACGGCAAGGCGCTCTCCGAGGAGCAGGCCGAGCGCGCCGTCGCCGAGCTCGGCGGCGTACGCGGTCTGCGGGTGCGCGGCCCGCGACCGCCCGACGAGCAGGCCACCCGGCCCGACGGCGGGCAGGCGGGTCCGGTCGAACTGCCCCGGTACGAGGTCGGCGAGAAGGTCGCCACCCGTGTCGCCTTCGGTGCCGCCCTGGCCGCCGTCGGTGCCCGGCCCGATGTCGTCGCCCTGGACGCGGAGGTCGGCAACTCGACGCACGCGGAGGAGTTCGGCAAGGCCCATCCGGAGCGGTACTTCCAGACGTACATCGCGGAGCAGCAGATGATCGCGGACGCGGTCGGCATGGCCGTGCGCGGCTTCCGCCCGTACGCCGCGACCTTCGCCGCCTTCCTCAGCCGCGCGCACGACTTCATCCGCATGGCCTCCGTCTCGCGGATCACGATGGCCCTGTGCGGGACGCACTGCGGGGTCGAGATCGGGGCGGACGGGCCTTCGCAGATGGGTCTGGAGGATCTCGCGATGATGCGCGCGGTCCTCGGCTCCACCGTGCTGTATCCGTCCGACGCCACGTCCGCGGCCGCGCTGACCGCGGCCATGGCGGACCTCCACGGGATCTCCTATCTGCGCGCCACCCGCGGGGCGTACCCGGTGCTCTACGACGGTGACGAGACGTTTCCCGTCGGCGGTTCGAAGACCCTGCACCAGAGCACGGACGACCGGGTCACGCTCGTCGGCGCCGGTGTCACCCTGCACGAGTGCCTGGCGGCCGCCGCCGAGCTGGCCGGCGAGGGCGTACGGGCCCGGGTCGTCGACCTGTACTCGGTCAAGCCCGTCGACGTGGGCACCCTCAGGCGTGCGGCCCTGGAGACCGGCGCCGTCCTCGTCGTCGAGGACCACCATCCCGAGGGCGGACTCGGCGAGGCCGTCCTGTCGGCGCTCGCGGCGGACGCAGGGCGACCCGCCTTCCCCCATCTCGCCTTCGGCCATCTCGCGGTCACGGAGCTGCCCGGTTCCGGCACCACCGAGGAACTCCTGGACGCGTGCGGTATCTCCCGTACCCACGTCGCCCGGGCCGCCCGGGCACTGATCACGCGGTAGGCGCCCGTCGGGGCATCGGCCGGAAGGTCCTTCCTTCGGATCATTTCCGTAGGTTGGGCTGGTTCTGCGTGTTATCGCCCGTACGCGGTCCGCCGTACGCGACCATGTCGGACGCCGAAACCGTCACAGATCAGCGGAAGAAGGACCCACGTGCCCGGCAGCGACAGCGAGAACCCGGCGATCCCGTCCCCCACCCCCACCGAGACCCGGCCCAAGACCAACAGGGACTGGTGGCCGAACCAGTTGGACCTCCAGGTCCTCCACCAGCAGTCGCCCCTCTCCGATCCGATGGGCGAGGAGTTCGACTACGCGAAGGAGTTCGCCGGCCTCGACGTCGAGGCGCTGAAGCGGGACGTCTTCGCCCTGATGACGGACTCCCAGGAGTGGTGGCCCGCCGACTACGGCCACTACGGGCCCCTGTTCATCCGGATGAGCTGGCACGCCGCGGGGACGTACCGCATCGCGGACGGCCGGGGCGGGGGCGGCCGTGGCGCCCAGCGGTTCGCCCCGCTGAACAGCTGGCCGGACAACGCGAGCCTCGACAAGGCGCGCCGGCTGCTGTGGCCGGTCAAGCAGAAGTACGGGCGGAAGATCTCCTGGGCCGACCTGCTGGTCTTCGCCGGCAACTGCGCCATGGAGTCCATGGGGTTCAGGACCTTCGGGTTCGGCTTCGGCCGTCCCGACATCTGGGAGCCGGAGGAGATCTTCTGGGGCCCCGAGGACACCTGGCTGGGCGACGAGCGCTACAGCGGCGACAGGGAGCTCACCGGTCCCTTCGGGGCCGTGCAGATGGGCCTGATCTACGTCAATCCGGAGGGCCCCAACGGCAACCCGGATCCGGTGGCCGCCGCCCGGGACATCCGGGAGACCTTCGGCCGCATGGCGATGAACGACGAGGAGACGGTCGCGCTCATCGTCGGCGGCCACACCTTCGGCAAGTGTCACGGTGCCGTCGCTCCCGAGTACATCGGTCCGGAGCCCGAGGCCGCCCCCATGGAGCAGCAGGCCCTCGGCTGGCGGAACACGTACGGCAGCGGCAAGGGCGCCGACACGCTCACCAGCGGACTCGAAGGGGCGTGGACCAACGAGCCGACGAAGTGGGACAACGGCTATCTGGACAACCTGTTCCGGTACGAGTGGGAGCTGACGACCAGCCCGGCGGGCGCCCAGCAGTGGACGCCCAAGGACGCGTCCGCGAAGGACACCGTGCCCGACGCGCACGACCCGTCGAAGCGGCACGCCCCGATGATGCTCACGACGGACCTCTCGCTGCGGATGGACCCGGTCTACGCGCCGATCGCGAAGCGCTTCCACGAGAACCCGGACCAGCTCGCTGACGCGTTCGCCAGGGCCTGGTACAAGCTGCTGCACCGTGACATGGGCCCCCTCTCGCGCTACCTCGGCCCGTGGATCCCCGAGCCGCAGCTGTGGCAGGATCCCGTCCCCGCGGTCGACCACGAGCTCGTCGGCGAGGCGGACATCGCGGCCCTCAAGGCCCGGATCCTCGACTCGGGGCTCTCCGTCTCCCAGCTGGTCACCACCGCCTGGGCGTCGGCCGCGAGCTTCCGCGGCACCGACAAGCGCGGCGGTGCCAACGGGGCGCGGATCCGGCTCGCACCGCAGAAGGACTGGGAGGTCAACGACCTGCCCGAGGTGACGCGGACGATCGAGACCCTCGACGGGATCCGCGAGGACTTCAACGCCTCGGGCGGCGGCACGAGGATCTCGCTCGCCGACCTCATCGTGCTCGGCGGGTGCGCGGCCGTCGAGCGGGCCGCGAAGAACGCCGGACACGAGCTCACCGTCCCCTTCGCGCCGGGGCGCACGGACGCCTCGCAGGAGCAGACCGACGTCGAGGCCTTCGCGGTGCTCGAACCCCGGGCGGACGGCTTCCGCAACTACCTGAAGGCCGGGGAGAAGCTCTCGCCGGAGACGCTCCTGCTCGACCGCGCCAGCCTGCTGACCCTGACGGCGCCCGAGATGACGGTGCTCGTCGGCGGGATGCGGGTCCTGGGCACCGGGTACGGCCAGTCGGCGCACGGGGCCTTCACCGACCGGCCGGAGTCGCTGACCAACGACTTCTTCACCGGGTTGCTCGACATGGGCACGGAGTGGAAGGCGTCGACGTCCGACGCCAACGTCTTCGAGGGCCGCGACCGCTCCACGGGCGAGGTGCGGTGGACCGCCACCCCGGTCGACCTCGTCTTCGGCTCGCACTCCCAGCTGCGGGCCCTCGCCGAGGTGTACGCGTCGGCCGACGCGGGAGAGAAGTTCGCCCGGGACTTCGTGGCCGCGTGGGACAAGGTGATGAACCTGGACCGGTTCGACCTGCGCTGAACACGGCGGGGGGGCCGGCCGGCGCGTCCGGCCGGCCCCCCGGGCTCCTGCGTAGCCTGGTGGTGTCGACACCAGGTGTGACACACACTGCCCGGGGCCGCCGGATACTGTCAGCGTGGTCGCCATGACCCACCCCACCACCTTGATCACCGGCGTCACCCAGGGCATGGGCCGCGCGCTCGCCCTCGACCTGGCGTCCCGCGGCGGCACCCTCCTCCTGCACGGCCGCAACGCCGAACGGCTCGACGCCGTGGCCGCCGAGGTCCGGGCCGCCGGCCCCGGCACCACGGTCCGTACGTATCTCGCCGACCTCTCCGACCTCGACCAGGTGCACGCGATGGCCGCCCGGATCCGGGCGTCGGAGCCGTACCTCGACGGCCTGGTCCACAACGCGGTGGCCGGCGGCGGCTCGCGGCCGCTCGTCCGCGAGCTGAGCGCCCAGGGCCATGAACTCCGCTTCGCCGTCAACCACGTGGCGCCGTACGCGCTCACCCGCGCCCTGCTGCCGCTGCTCACGGCCTCGGCTCCGGCGCGGGTCGTCAACGTCGCCTCGATCGGACAGGAGACCATCGACTTCGACGACGTGATGATGGAGAAGGAGTACGAGGGGCTGCGGGCCTACTGCCGGAGCAAGCTCGCGATGATCATGGCGACCATCGAGCTCGGCGCCGAACTGGAGGGCACCGGCGTCACGGTGAACGCCCTCCACCCGGCCCACCTGATGGACACGCCCGCCGTCCGCGCCTACGGGCTCACCCCGCTCACCACCACGGAGGAGGGCGTCCGTCCGACCGTACGGCTGCTCCTCGACCCGGAACTGGCCACCGTCACCGGCCGCTACTTCGACCAGTTCACCGAGACACGGGCCCACGAGCAGGCGTACGACACGGGCGCGCGTGAGCGTCTGATGAAACTGACGCACGATCTCATCGGACGGGTGTGACCGGCGGCGACCGTGGCCGCGCAACTCCGTCGGCGGCGCCGGGCGGGTCGTCCGCGCGCGAGGAGCACCACCCTCGATCATGGGCAGCAGTACGTCCCCATGTGTGAAGGAAGTTCCGACATGCCCATCCCCCAGGCCGAGCCACTGGCCTCCCCGGCCGATCTCACCACCCCGAAGGCCCGTATCTACGCGATGCTCGACACGGACGGAGACGGAGTCGCCTCGAAGCACGACTACTTCGTCCGCATCGACCGGGCCCAGCGGGCGACCGGACGCGCCGACGACGACCCCCTGGTCCTCGCCGCACGCGCCACCGGCGAACGCGCCTGGGCCGCGATGGACGCCAACGGCGACGGCGTGATGACCTACGAGGAGTACATCTCCTGGGTGGACGCGGAGAAGTTCGACACCATCTGCCAGTACGCCCTGGGCGCCCTGTTCGACCTCGCCGACGCGGACCAGGACGGCGCCCTGGACCGGGCCCAGTTCACCCTGCTGCGCGAGGCCCTGGGCAACCGGGCCGACAACGCCGGCTCGGCCTTCGACGCGCTGGACGCCGACGGGGACGGCCGCGTCGGCCGCGCGGAGTACCTGGCGTCGATCCGCGCGTACGTCACGGGCGACGGATCCCCGATGGGCGACGTCCTGTACTGACCGTGCCCGGTGCGCGACACCCGCCCGGCCTCGTCGGAGGCCGGGCCGGTCGTCGCCACCCGCCCGGCCTCGTCGACGAGGCGGCCGGATCCATCTGCCGAAGCCGAAGAAGCCTTCGCGCCGGACGCCGGCGAGAGCCCACGGACGTCGCCGACGCGGTCCTGGCGCCGGCGACGTCGGCATGACGGTGGTCGTCGCGCGGGGCCTGCCCTTGCTGGTCGCGCGGGGCCTGCGTGCTCGTCGCGCGGGGCCTGCGTGCTCGGCGCGCGGGGCCTGCGTGCTCGGCGCGCGGGGCCTGCGTGCTCGGCGCGCGCGAACCCGCCCGTGCTCGTCGCGCGGGCCTGACGGGTGATGTTCGCGCGGGTCGACGGCGCCTCCGCCGCCGGACGGCGCCACCGGCCAATACTCCGGCCATGAGACCACCCCGTTCCACGCCCCGGTCGCGCCGTGCCGCGGCCGCCGCGCTCGCCGCGCTCCTCGCCCTCGGCGCCCCGGCCACCGCGACCGCCGGCCCGGCGGGCGACCCCGGCCGCCACCGCCCCTGCGTCGCCTCCCGGCCGCCCGAGCACGGCCGGGCCCGCGACATCCTGCGGATCGCCGAGCAGGCCAAGGCGGACATGGGCCTCAAGTCCGTGATCCTGCGGGTGACCGTCGACGGCCGCGAGCTCGTCACCACCGCGCTCGGCGAGTCGATGACGGGGGTGCCAGCGACGCCCGCCATGCACTTCCGGAACGGCAACATCGCGATCGCCTACATGGGTACGGCGCTGCTGCGCCTCGTCGACCAGGGCACGGTCGGGCTCGACGACCCCGTCGCCCGCTGGCTGCCCGGCCTCAAGGACGGCGACCGGATCACCCTGCGCATGCTGGCCGCGTCCACCACCGGTCTCGTCGACTACGTGAGGCTTCCGGCGTTCCAGCAGGCCGTCGTCGCGGACCCGTTCCGCCGGTGGACGGCCGACGAGGTCGTACGGCTCTCGACGAGCCAGGACCGTTGGTACGCGCCGGGCACCAACTGGAGCTACTCCCACGCCAACTTCGTCCTCCTCGGCGCCGCCCTGGAGAAGATCACCGGCACCCGGCTCGACGTGCTGCTCCAGCGGCAGGTCCTGGGCCCGCTCGGACTGCGCGAGACCCGCAACAGCTTCACCCCCGACATCCCGGAGCCCGTCCTGCACGCCTTCACCTCGGACCGGGGGACGTACGAGGAGTCCACCTTCTGGAACCCGTCCTGGACCACCGCCCCCGGCGCGGTGGAGACCACCGACATCTGCGACCTGGCGAGGTCGGCCGCGGGCATCGGCTCGGGCCGGCTGCTCTCCCCGGCCTCCTACCGGGAGCTGCTGAACCCGGGGACGGTCGGCCTGGGCCACGCCACCGCCACGTGCCCGGCGAAGATCTGCATCACCCAGACCGAGGCCACGCACTACGGTCTCGGACTGCTCGTGCTGGGCGACTGGGTGTCCCAGCACCCGCTGTTCTTCGGCTACTCCGCGTCCCAGGCGTATCTGCCGTCGGAGCGGCTGTCCATCGCGGTCTCGACGACGAACGGTCCCGACGCCGCGGCCGGCCACACGGCGCACGTGATCACCCAGCGCATCGCCGCCGCGCTGGCCCCGACGCACCCGATCCCCGACTTCGGCTGACCGGCGTCGCAAACGGTCCCGTGGCCGGTCCGTCCCGGGCGGTCGTCCGAGGCGGTTCGTCCCGGCGGTCCGTCCCCCGGCGATACGCCTCAGACCGTCGCCGAGTCCCCGTCCGGCGCGTGCCCGACGGCTGCCTCGGCGGCGGCTTCGGCCGCACCGTACGAGGAGGCGAAAGTGAAGGCGCGCGGGGACGGCCCGTGCGCCCGCAGGTCCTCCAGTCGCTCCACGGCCTCGCGGACGGTCGGGATGTGCCCCACGGGGACCCACCAGAGCACCAGGTGCGCCTCGACGTGCCGGTGGAACCAGTCGCGGCGCTTGCGCATGACCTCCAGGTGCCCGCTGCGGTAGGCGAAGTCCCAGAGGGCCTCCTGGCTCTCCCACACCGACAGGTTGACGATGACGTCGTCGCCCAGCGGTCGCAGCCCGGTGGCGTCGCCCTCCCCGTCCTCGACGAGCCGCCACACGAAGCCGGGCGTCCCGTCGGCGGCGGCGTTGACCGGATCGAGCATCTCGACGAACGGCGCCACGCGCGGGTCGTCGAGCGGGTACCGGAGCGTGGCGACGTTGAGCTGCGCGAGGTGGGCGGCGTGCGTGGGTGTGGTCATGGCCTCATCCCAGCACGAGCGCGATTTCTATGTCAATCGGGATTGTTTTTAGAAGCTTCGACCACCACGCAGCACTCCCCCGGCCGCGCGTCCATGCGCGCGCGTACGGCGCCCTCCGTACCCAGCAGCCCTTCGAGCAGGGCGAGGTTCATGCCGCAGACGAGCGGCGGGAAGCTCTCGGCGACGGCGTGGAAGGGGCAGTTGCGCATACGGACGGCGTCGCCCGCACGGAACGGCTCGTAGCCGCGGGCGGCCAGCGTCTCCATGACCTCGTCGAGGCCGCCACAGGGTCCCGCCGCACCACGCAGGGCCTCGCCCCGGCGGCGCGCGGCCGCGCAGAGGCCGGCGTCGATCCCGGCCTCCTCCGCGGCCTCGGCGAGCAGTTCGGCGGCGGTGCGGTAGTCGCGGGCGGGCAGCGACACGGAGCGCTCGCCCGGCGCCCGCGTGTACACCTTGGCGGGACGGCCCGCCCCCGGCCCCGAGCGCCCCGAGAGCCGGCGGCTGCCGCTCTCCAGGAGCCCGGCGCCGGTCAGCTTGTCCAGGTGGTGCGCGGCGAGCGTGCGCGCCACCCCGACGGCCTCGGCTGCCTCGTTGCGGCCGACTTCCCGGCCCTGGGCCACCACGTACTCGTACAGGCGGCGTCGTACAGGATCCTGCAGCACCGCGATCGCGTCGATGTCCTCCACGGGGCCATTCTAGAAACAACGCGGATCAGCGATAGAAGACTGCCCGTCAGGGCTTGGACCTGATCACCGCGACGCAGCACAGCGCCGCGAGGCCCAGACTCAGGGCCGCCGGCCCGGCCAGGCCCTGGACGGCGGAGGCGGGCAGGACGCGATCGGTCGGCGGGACGGCACCCTCCGGATCGAAGACCATCGTCAGGTACTGCTCCGGCCGCGCGCCCGCACCGCAGGTGCGCCAGGCCTCGGCCTGTACCGGAGTGCCGTCGGGCAGCCGCGCGGAGCAGGAGTACGCGACGAGGTCCCGCCCTTCGTACCGGTGGACGTGGACCTCGGTCACCACGACCGTACGGCTCACGCCCCGCGCCGCCAGGACGGCCTGCACGGCCTGGCCCGGCACCCACCAGACGAGGAACCCGCCGAGGAGGACGACCGCCCCGACCAGGGCGCGCCCCGCGTTCGTCGCCAGGAGGTACGCGGCGGAGCCCAGGGCCGCCACGACTCCGCCCACGGCCCCCGCCACGCCGAACCCGGTCGACGCTCCCGCCACCGCGGCGCCCGCGATCACACCGGCGGTCGCCGAGCCCACGACGGCTCCTTCCACCAGGAGCCGCCCGGGCGGCCGTCCGGAGAAGTTCGCCGGACCCCACAGGAACGCACCGTCGTAGACCATCCCGTCCCCCTGATCACCGACCGCGCCGAGGCACGCGGAGGCATCAGTGTGCCTGCTGCTACGTTCGGACGTCCGACGACCGGGAGCGTGTGGTGACGGAGACGAAGAAGCCGGGGCCCGACTCGCGGCCCCGACTGCGGAGGCAGCCGCAGCAGGCGCGCAGCCGGGCCAGGGTCGAGGCGATCCTCGGTGCGGCCGACCGGCTCCTGTCCCAGGAGGGGTACGAGGCGCTGACGATGCGCCGGGTCGCCGAGGAGGCGGGCGTGCCGGTCGGCAGCATCTACCAGTTCTATCCGGACAAGGGCGCCGTGGTGGACGCGCTCGGCCGGCGGTACCTGGAGGCGTTCGCGTCCGCCATCGAGGAGCTCGTCGCGCGGGCCGTCGCGGGTGAACTGACCGACCTGGTCGGCACGGTGGTCGACGTGTACGGCGAGCTGTTCCGGTCCCAGCCGGGCGGTATGGCGCTGTGGGCCGGGCGGCACCTCAGCCCCGAGCTCGCCCGGGCCGACGAGGCGAGCAACGCGCTGATCGCGGACGGCTTGCGGCGCATCGTGGAGCACCTGACCGGCGCTCCTGGCGGGGAGAGGGCGCGGCGGGCGACACGGATGGTGGTGTGGGCCGCGAACGCCGTGCTGCACGAGGTGTTCAAGGGCGACGGCGAGCCGGATCTGGAGACCGTGGACGAGCTCAAGCGGATGCTCGACGGCTACTGGGAGGACCTGCGCGGCCGGCTGGCCACGGACGAGGGGTGATTCCGGCCCGTCCGACCCATAGAACGTGAACGAATGTTCATGTTACGGTGCGGCCCACCTCGGACGGCGGGCCGGCACCACGCGGCGCGTCGGCATCGGACGGCAAGCCGGCAGAAGGCAGGTACCCGTGAGCTCAGGCCCCACCGACCCCACCCGACTCCCGGGCCTCCCGGGCCTCCCGGCCGGCTTCGTCTGGGGCGCCTCGACCGCCGCGTACCAGATCGAGGGCGCGGCCGAGGAGGACGGCAAGGGGCCGTCGATCTGGGACACCTTCGTCCGGCGCCCGGGGGCCGTCCGCGACGGTCACACGGGTGACGTCGCCTGCGACCACTACCACCGGTTCGACGAGGACGTCGCGCTGATGCGGCGGCTCGGTCTCGACGCGTACCGGTTCTCGATCTCCTGGCCGCGTGTCCTGCCGACCGGTGCGGGCAGGGTAGAGCCGCGCGGGCTGGACTTCTACGACCGGCTGGTCGACGCGCTGCTCGACGCCGGGATCGAGCCGACGCCCACCCTCTTCCACTGGGACCTGCCGCAGGCTCTGGAGGACGAGGGCGGCTGGCTGAACCGCGCGACGGCGCACCGGTTCGCCGAGTACGCGGCCGTGGTGGCGGACCGGCTCGGTGACCGGGTCAAGCGGTGGATCACCCTGAACGAGCCGTTCGTGCACATGTCCTTCGGCTACGGCTTCGGCGTCCACGCCCCGGGCCGCGCCCTGATGCTGGACGCGCTGCCCGTCGCCCACCACCAGCTGCTCGGCCACGGCCTCGCGACCGCGGCGCTGCGGGCGGCCGTCCCGGACGGGCAGGTGCTGATCGCCAACAACTGCACGCCCGTACGGCTGCGCGCGGACGCCCGCTCGGACGGGGACGCGGCGGCGGCCGCGGGGTACGACACCCTGCACAACCGTCTCTTCAACGAACCTGTGCTCCAAGGCTGTTACCCCGATCTCTCGGCGTACGGCATGACCGACCCGAGCTGGGGCGGTGTGGTGCGCGAGGGCGATCTCACGACGATCGCCGCGCCACTGGACGGACTCGGCATCAACTACTACAACCCGACCTGGGTGACAGCACCGGCCGATCCCGCCGCGGGGCTCCCCTTCGACCTGACGGAACCTCAGGAGGCGTACCGGCGCACCGCGTTCGGCTGGCCGGTGGTTCCCGACGGGCTCACGGAGCTGCTCACCGGGCTCAAGGACCGCTACGGCGAAGCCCTTCCCCCGGTGTGGATCACCGAGAGCGGCTGCTCGCAGCCGGCCGGGCGGCACGACCAGGAGCGCATCGACTACCTCGCCGGGCACCTCGCGGCGGTCGCGGACGCGGTGGACCGGGGGGTGGACGTGCGCGGCTACTTCACCTGGTCGCTGCTCGACAACTTCGAGTGGGCCGAGGGCTACCACCAGCGCTTCGGTCTCGTCGAGGTCGACTTCGCCACGGGACAGCGCACGCCCCGGGCGAGCTTCGACTGGTACCGGGACGCGATCGCCTCGCACCGCGACGCCGGCACCTCGCGCCGCCGCGTCAACGCCTCCGCTCGCGACGCCGGCGCCTCCCGACGCCACGTCAGCGCTGCCCCTGGCGACGCCGACCCCTCCCCCCGCGACCTCAGCTCCTCCCCCCGTCCCTGAGCGGCGAAGCCACCATGGCCCACGCCCCGGAAGAAGCCGCCGAGGACGACGCCACCGCCGTCCTCGCCGAGCCCACCGTCCCGGTCACGGCCGGCTGGACGGCGAACCTCTCGCTCTCCACGCTCGCCGTCTTCATGGCCTTCATGACACCCATCCAGATCCTGCTGCCGCTCCAGCTGGAGCAGATCGACCCGCACGACAAGAACACCGCGCTGTCGCTGGTCACCGGCCTCGGCGCGCTCGTCGCCGTCCTGGCCAACCCGATCGCCGGCGCCTGGTCGGACCGGACCACCAGCCGGTTCGGCCGGCGTCGGCCCTGGATCCTCGGCGGCGCCCTCGCCGGGGCGGCGGGTCTCGCCGTCACCGCCTCCCAGCACACGGTGGCGGGGGTCGCCGTCGGCTGGTGCCTCGCGCAGGCGGGTCTCAACGCCATGCTGGCCGGGGTCACCACCCCGATCGCCGACCGAGTGCCGCTGACCCAGCGCGCGGTGGTCTCCGGCTGGACGGGCCTCATGCAGTCGGTCGGGCTGGTCCTGGGCGCGCTGATCACCGCCCTGCTCGTCACCGGTGTCCGCTCCGGCTACGTCACGCTCGCCCTGCTCACCGTCGTCCTGGCCCTGCCGTTCGTGCTGCGGCACGGCGAGCCGCCGCTGCCGCGGGCGCTGCGCCCCGCCGTCGACGTCCGCACCCTGGTCCGCTCGTTCTGGGTGAGCCCCCGGAAGCACCCGGACTTCGGCTGGGCGTGGTTCACCCGGTTCCTCATCAACCTCGGCAACGCCCTGGGCACGCTCTATCTGTTCTACTTCCTCGCGGACGCCGTCCACTACGGCGATCCCGGCACCGGCGTGCTGGTCCTGACGGTGCTCTACACCCTCTGCGCGGCGCTCACGGCGATCCCGGTGGGGGTGCTGTCCGATCGCGTCGGGCGCCGCAAGGGTTTCGTCGCCGTCTGCTCGCTGGTCATGGCGGCCGCCGCGCTGCTGCTCGCCCTGGTCCACACCTGGCCGTCCGCCCTCGCCGCGGCGGCCGTGCTCGGCGCGGGCTACGGCATCTACCTCGCCGTCGACCAGGCGCTGGTCACCCAGGTGCTGCCCGAGGCCGCGGACCGGGCGAAGGATCTCGGCGTCATCAACATCGCGAACTCGGGGCCGCAGGTCCTCGCCCCCGCGCTCGCCGCTCCGGTCATCGCCCATCTCGGCGGCTACACGGGCCTGTACGCCACGGCGGCCCTGGTCATCCTGGCCGGCGGCCTCCTCGTCCACCGCATCAGGGGCGTGGCCTGACACCGGCCCGCGCGCACGGCCCCATCCCACTCTCTGAAATTCTGCATTCAGAGTCTTGATCGGTGTTGGCCTCTATGCGAGATTCGGCGCACCGCAGTGCGGGTAAACGGCTGCGGTCCGTCCGGATCCACAGGAATCGCTGCCGGGAGAGGTCTCCGACATGCCGGTCCAACACGCCCCAGGGGAACGACTCGCGATGGAGAGGCGCACCATCGAGGTCATTCCCGACGCCGAGCGGCACGGCACGCCGCGCAGCCAGTTCACGCTGTGGTTCGGCGCCAACATGCAGATCACCGCGATCGTCGACGGCGCGCTGTCGGTCGTGTTCGGCGCCGACGCGCTGTGGGCGATACCCGCGCTCCTCATCGGCAACGTGCTCGGCGGCATCGTGATGGCGCTGCACTCCGCGCAGGGCCCGCGGCTCGGCGTCCCGCAGATGATCTCCAGCCGCGCGCAGTTCGGCGTCCACGGGGCGGTCCTGCCGCTGCTGCTCGTGATCCTCATGTACCTCGGCTTCGCCGCGACCGGCAGCGTGCTGGCGGGCCAGGCGCTCGCCGAGCTGCTGCACGTCGACAACACACAGGTCGGCATCCTCGTCTTCGGCGTCCTGACGGCCGTGGTGGCCGTCACCGGCTACCGGCTGATCCACGCCGCCGGCCGGGTCGCGACCGTCGTCGGCGTGCTGGGCCTCGGCTATCTGCTCGTGCGGGTGTTCACCCAGTACGACGTCGGCGCGCACATCGGGAACAAGGGCTTCGAGACGGCGACCTTCCTGCTCGCCGTGGGTCTCGGCGCCGGCTGGCAGCTGACCTTCGGCCCGTACGTCGCCGACTACTCGCGCTACCTGCCGCGCGGCACCAGCACGCGCGCGACGTTCTGGTCGACGTTCGCCGGTTCCGTCATCGGCTCCCAGTGGGCCATGACGCTGGGCGCCCTCACCGCGGCCGTCGCCGGCAAGGCCTTCCTCACCGACCAGGTGGGCTTCCTCGGCGAGCTGGCCGGTCCCGCCGCCCTCGCCTTCCTCATCTACCTGGTGATCGTGGTCGGCAAGCTGACCGTCAACTGCCTCAACGCGTACGGCGGTTTCATGTCGATCCTGACGACCGTCACGGCCTTCGACGGCCGCTCGCGGATCTCGGCCGCCGCCCGCGCCGCCTACATCGTCGGCTTCACGGCGGTGTCGATCGGCATCGCGCTCGCCGCGAGCGCCGACTTCCTGAACAACTTCAAGAACTTCGTGCTGCTGATCCTGATGGTGTTCACGCCGTGGAGCGCGATCAACCTGGTCGACTACTACCTGGTCTCCCGCGAACGGGTCGACATCCCCGCGCTGTACGACCCGGAGGGCCGCTACGGCCGCTGGAACGGCACCGCGCTGACCTGTTACGTCGTGGGCGTCGCCGTCCAGATCCCGTTCCTGGCCACGAAGCTGTACACCGGCGCGATCACCAAGAAGCTCGACGGCGCCGACATCTCGTGGATCGTCGGCCTGGTCGTCACCGGGGCCGTGTACTGGCTGTGGGTGCGGCGCACGGCCGACCCGCCGGCCGAGACCATCCACCCGGCCGCGACGGAGGACGGCGCCCGTACGACGGCGCCCGTCGGCTGACCCGTACTCACCTCACGGGCGCGACATCCGCCCACAGGGCGACGGCGTCGGGCGAGAGCGGCACGACCGCTCGGCCCGGCGCGTCGTCGTCCCACCACAGCCCCTGACCCGCACCGAGAGAACCCTGCCCGCCCCCGGGCTGCCACTGGCCACGCATCACATAGAACACCCCGGCGTGCCCGCCGACCGGTGTGACGGTTTCGGTGACCCGCTCCACACGGGCCACCCGCCGCCCGCGCCGCACCATGATGTTGAACACCCGGCAGGCCCCGCCGGACAGTTCGGCGGAGAGCTCCAGCTCACCGGCGAACCCGAGGGGCTCCCCCACCCGCGCGGTCCGGTCGAACACGCCGGGGGCCGTGAGCCGCACACCCTCGCCGGCAACGAGGGTGAACGTCCGGTCGACCCCGGGGAACGCCGAGAACGGCCCGTCCCGATCGATGTCGGCGACACTCGCACGCCACTGGAACTCCTCGTCCCCCACGGGCCACGACACGACCTCCCGAGTGGCACCCCCACCGTTGCGCCACCGGCCGACGGTCAACTCGTCGACATCGAACGGGCGCATGGAGGCTCCTCAACACAAGGGATATTTCCGCATATTACACCGCCCTCTTCGCGATCTTCCGCCGGGAGTCGCGCGGGCTGAAGCCGCCCCACGCATCCGTGCCGGCCGCCTGGACCACCGCGCCACCGCTCTCAGCTCCGCAGGGCGCGGGCTCTGCGGTACTCGGCGCGTGCGAGCAGCGAGAAGACGATCGTGGCGCAGAGAGCGACGCCCACGATCACCCACTCCAGGGCTCCGCTGCCCTGATCGGGTTCGGCCTCGAAGACCCGCTCGATCCAGTCGGGCCAGATCGCGGTCAGGAGGAACAGCAGTCCGCTGAGGCAGGCCGCGATCGTCTCGATCCGGCCCCTCAGGCGTACGTTGCGCATCATCGTGCTCACCTTCACCCTCGCCGGACCGTCAGACCGCGGACAGGTCGATCCGGAACATGCCTCGGCCGTGGGTCACGCAGACGAGGGTCTCGTCCATCCAGAACAGGTCGTCGACCGAGCAGTTGGTCGGGCCCTCGTTCGTCGGTGACCAGGTCGTCCCGGAGTCCTCGCTGGCGAACAGGCCGACCTCGGTGCCGCAGTACAGGAACGCGTGGCGCCGCGGATGCACGGCGAGCGCACGTACGGGAGCGGCGGGGAGGGTGGGCGAGAGGTCGGTCCAGCGGGCGCCGCCGTCCTTCGTCACCCACAGGTTGCCGGGCTCGAACCCGCCGAAGGCGACGTACGCGGTCCGCACGTCCGTCGGATGGGCGGTGATGCTCGTGCAGTACCGGTGCGGACGCAGCGGGTTCGGGCCGACCACCCCGACGCGGTCCCAGGCCGGCGTCGCGGCCGTGCCGTCGGTGGTGCGGAAGACCATGCCGTTGACGTGGCCCACCCACACCACGTCGGAGTCGGTCGGAGCGACGGCGAGGGCGCTGATCAGCGACCCCGCGCTGGGTTTGATCGCCTGCCAACCGGGGCCCGAGGTCGGCGTGTTCGGCGCCTTCGCGTCGTTCGTCCGCCACAGGGAGATGCCGCCGGCGAGCAGCCGCTGCGGGTTGTCCGGATCCATGACGAACGGCGCGATGAACAGCGCCTGCTGGTTCTTGGCGTCGGGGATACGGAACGGCACCGGCTTCCAGTCCCAGCCGGGGATCGCCGGGTTCCAGAACTGCCCGCTGATGTAGCGGTCCGGGTCGTCGGTGGCGCCGCCGTCGTCGTTGCGGTGGATGTTGAGGAAGACGTACTCGCCGTAGAGGACGTCCGGGTCGGTCGGGTCGCAGGCGCACCAGCCGCCGTCACCGCCCTGGAACTCCGTCCATCCCTCCGTCCCGGTCGCCGGGTCGAAGAGGAGCGTGCCGTTGTCCTGCGCACCGCCGATGATCTTTCCGCTGACGGTGTTCCCGGCACCGCCGAAGAACTGCGTGACGCCGTAGTTGTTGTCCAGCTCCGTCCAGCCGTCGACGAACGGCGCCTTCGGCTCCGACCCCACCACCGCGAGGTCCGCCGCCTTGAACACCCCGCCGTCGTTGCCGAAGAACACGGTCCTGTTGTGCACGCCGTCGTAGGAGGGATGCGCCACGATGGCGTGGTGATCGGCGTGCGCCGAGGCCGGGTCCCACCAGGTGCTGATCTCGGCCAGGTGGTCGCCGCCGTCCGTACTGCGCCACAGGTTGACGCCGCCGGTGACGAGCAGGTCCGCGTCCGTCGGGTCCCCTGCCCAGATCGCGTTGCTGTACCAGCCCTGGTCGGCCAGGTAGTCGGCCACCTTGCCGCTCGGGGCCTTGGTCTTCCTGATCCGATAGGTCTCGCCGCCGTCGGTGGACCGCCAGATGCGGCCGGTCTGCGCCTGCACCGAGGCGTACACGATCTGCGGGTCCTTCACCGCGTAGGCGAGTTCGACCCGGCCCGACCAGGGGCCGTGCGCCGCGGCCTGCCAGGTGAGCCCTCCGTCGGTGCTGAACCAGGCCTCGCCCGCGTCGAGCGCGCCGGCGACCGCCCGGCTGTCGTCGCCCGGATCGAACACGACCTGGCCGAGCGGGATGTCCAGGACCTGGGTCCAGGTCGCCCGGGCCGGATCGGAGCTGCGGAACAGTCCGGTGTCGGTGGACGCGAGGACGACGGCGCCCGTCGAGGAGACCGCGATCCGGGTCACGGCGCGGAAGTCCGGGGTCTGCGTCGCGGGCAGGGGTGCCCAGGTCGTGGCGTCGGTGGTGCGGAAGATGCCGCTGCCGCGGAGGGCGTCGATGTTCGAGAAGCCCTCGCCGGTGCCCACGTAGATCGTCGAGGGGTCCGAGGGGTCCATCGCCATGCACGCGCACGCGAGGTTGCCGAGGAAGTCGTCCACGGGCGCCCACGTCGCTCCGCCGTTGCGGGTGATCCACACACCGCCGCCGGCGCTCGCGGCCCACATCTTGTTCGGGTGTCCGGGGTCGACCACGAGGGCGCGGGTACGCCCGCCGATGTTTCCCGGGCCGAGCCACTCCCACCGGGTGAGCGCCATCCCCGCGGTGGGGGCCGGCCGGCCGGCACGGGCACCGCGGTGGTGCCCGGTCGGCACGCCGGCCGTCTGCGGAGCCGGTGCCGTACTCCGTACGAGCGAACGCGTCCGGGCGCGCGCCGCGCCCTGGGCGTTCGGCGGCACCGTACCGTCGTCGCCGCGCTCCTGCTCGTACCGGAAGAGCAGCCGCGCGTTGGGCAGGTCGGGGTAGTCGAGGCGGCGCAGGGCCCGGCGCACGGCCGTGACGGGGAGTCCGTCCAGCGTCTCGTTCGTGGCACCCCGGCTCCTGCGGAGCAGCCGCACCTGCTCGACGGTGATGTCCTTGGCCTGGGCGAGCTGTTCGTCCGAGATGGTCATGATGCACCTCTGGGAGATGTTTCCCGGCAGGGCTACGGGCGGAGCCTGCGGGGCCGGGTCTCCGCCGTCTCGTCGAGTACCACCTCCCAGACGGCCGCGGCGGTACGGGGGTCCACGGCGCGCAGGACGACGGCGTCCTGGCCGCCGGAGCCGGGGCGGACGGTGAGCTCCAGCCGGAGCGCGCCGACCTGCCCGTAGTCCAGCACGTCGGGGGCGAGGCGCGGGGGCGGGCGCTCGGGGACCTCCGCCTCGGCCACGGTCGCCGTCCCGGCCAGCGGTTCCACCGAGGGAGTCGCCACGCCGACCCGCAGGGCGCCGTGTGCCTCGTGGGACCGGTCTCCCGCCACCGCGGGACCCGGTGGCGCGCCGCCCCGGTACAGGGCCCGGGCGGTCCACCGGATCACGAGCGGATCCTGGTACTCCGCCGTGTCCACGGTGAACTCGGGCGAGTCCTGCAGGGTCGGGTGGGCCCACGGCGGCAGCGCGAGGGTGGGCGACGTCCAGAGTTCCGTTCCCTCGCCCGCGTCGAGGAGTTCGACCTCGAGCTCGGGCGAGGTGCCCATGCGCAGCGCCACCACGTTCCCGCCGACGATCGCGCAGGGGCGCAGCGCGCGGCCGTGGCGCCACAACACCGCGCCGGTTTCCAGGTCCAGCGCGATGAGTGCGCCCTGGCGGTCGTGGACGACGGCCCGTCCGCCCGACGCGTCGGCCACGCCACGTGGGATTCTGGGCATCCGGCCCTCGCTCACCAACTCCTGGTGTGGTGGGACAGTTGCTGCGGACACGCCCCGGTCGCGAGACGTCGCTCACTGACCATTCTCACCGGGCGTCTCGGGGGCGGCAACCGGTGCTCCACGACCTCAGGGCCAAGGGGCGTCCGGGCTCCGGGGGATGGGGCGACGATCCCTTGACTCGGCCCGTCAGGGCCGGGGGTTTCTGCTGAACCAGCCGCTGAAGTCCTGCCGTCCGTCTTCTGGCGCGGCGCCCGGTCCGGGGGCGGCGCCCGGTCCGGGGGCGGCGCCCGGTCCGGGGGCGGCGCCCGGTCCGGGGGCGGGGCGCCTCGCCCTTGCCAGGGCTCGCTCCGCTTCGGCGCGCCACGTCGCCGCGTTCGCGCGGGGCGGGGGCAGGAAGGTGCCTCGGGCCGGTGCGTCGGCGGCCGCGCCGAAGAAGTCGCCGCCCTTGCGTTTCGCGTCGTCCGTGCCCCACGGGCGGCCGGCGTCGCGCGCCGGGACCTTCTGCAGGTGCGGAATGTGCTTGGCGCAGTGGATGTACGCCTCCTCCACCGTGATCACCACCCACACCAGTGCCCGTCGCCCCGGCACCGGGTCGACCGCGAGGGTGCCGTGCTCGCGGCGCATCTCCTCGTCGGCCACGATCCCGGCCCGGCCGTTGACGTGGAGTCCGACGCGGTCGTGCAGGAAGTCCACCATCAGAACGCCGACGTGCGGGTTCTCCTCGATGTTGCCCAGGCTGGCGTGCACGCCGTTGCCCCGGTACTCGGGGTAGGCGAGCGTTCCGTCGTCCAGGACGTGGAGGAACCCGGGCGGGCCCGCCCGGAAGGTGTTGTCGCACTCGCCGTGCCGGTCGGCGGTGGCGAGGAAGAACATCTCCTGCCGGGCCACGAACTCCCGCATCCGCGGATTGAGCCGGTCGAGGACCTGTTCACCGTAGAAGCGGTCGGCCCGCTCCGTACTGCCCATCCGCTGCTGGACCAGGTGCTCGCCGCGACTGCCCGGCCGGCTGATCCGCAGAGGCATCGTCTGTTCGAAAGTGCTCACGCCGTTGCTCCGACCAGTCCCTCGATGGAGTCGTGCCGTATGCGACGGGACGGGACACCCATGCCGAGCAGGGTGTCGACGCCGCGTCGGATCATGCCGGGCGGGCCGGACAGGTACACGTCGTGGGTCTGCCACGAGCCGTACTCGCGCACCGCCCCGGGGAGCCCGCCGGACAGCCCGACGGGACCGTCGTCGACGACCGGCCGGACCGACAGCCAGGAGTGCGACTGCTGCAGCCGCAGCAGGGTGTCGAAGTCGTACAGGTCGTCATTGCGCCGGGCACCGTAGAACACGTCGACGGAACGCCGCCGGCCGTGCCGCACCACGTCCTCCACCAGGGCCTTGATGGGCGCGATTCCGGTCCCGCCGCCGAGGCAGAGCAGCCCGCTGTCGGTGGTGTGGTCGACCGTCATGGAACCGGTGGGGGGACCGAGTCGGATGACGTCACCCCGGCGGGCACGGTGGACCAGCGCGTTGGAGACCCATCCCGCCGGCACCGCCTTGACGTGGAAGGAGAGCAGGCCGTCGGAGCGCGGGGCCGAGGCGAAGGAGTAGTGCCGCCACACCCGCGGCCACCAGGGCGTCTCCAGGGCCGTGTACTGCCCGGCGAGGAAGGGGTACGGCTGGTCGGGCCGCACCGTGACGACCGCGACCTCCTTCGTCCGCATCTCATGGGCGACCACCTCCGCCTGCCACGAGGCCGGCGCCCGCAGCTCGTCCGCGGTCGCCGCGTCGATCATGATCTGGGAGATGGTCGTGTACGCGCCGACCCACGCGGCTTCGGCCCTGGGCCCCCAGGTCGACGGCGCATACCGGGCGAGGGCGCCGATCAGGGCCTCGCCGACGGCCGGATAGTGCTCGGGCCGCGTCCCGTACTTCCGGTGGCCCCGGCCGAGCTCGGTCAGGTACGCGGTCAGGGTGACGGGGTCGTCCGCGTGGGTGGCTGCGGTGAGCAGCGCGGTGAAGAGCCGGTCGCGCTGGGTGTCCATCGCCGCCGGGAAGAGCGCCCGCAGGGCGGGGTGGCGGAGGAAGAGCAGTGCGTAGAAGTACGAGACGACGGTGTCGGCGATCGGCTCGATCTCGGCCATGGTCCGGCGCAGGAGGGCGGCGTCGGAGGTGTCCGTTCCTGCGCCCTCGCCCGCACTCGACGTCCCGCCGCCCGGGCTTCGCGCGAACCACCCCCCGCTGCCCGCGCTTTCCTCGGCCCGGTCCTCGCGGGCGGCCGAAGCGGTGGCCGGAACTTCCATCGGTCTGCCTCGCCTCGAACGTCTACGGTCGGTCTTCGCCCTCCTCGTTCACCCCGTCAGGCGAACGCGGCCGACCATACCCCTGTCGTTCGAACACACCACGGTCCCCGCACCACGCCGGGCAGATCCACGTTTCCACAGGTCAGACTGGTGTTACCGGCTAGTCGGATCGGCGGGACGACCCCATCGACCCCACTCCGCGCGCGATTCACCGACGGAAGACTCACGGACTTCCCCGAGCTCCTCCACATCTCGGCAGCAGGTCTTCACGCAGGAGCCGGCGCCCGTCGGCTCAGGCGTCGAGCGCGTGCCCCGTCGTCGAGTCCACGTGGTCCGGGACCTCGCCGTGGCGATCGCCCACGCTCAGCGTCCCGGTGGGCTCGAACATGAGGATCGCGGCGCCGGACGGGGCGTACGGCTTGTGTTCCGTGCCCCGGGGGACGGTGAAGACCGCGCCCCGCGGGAGCAGGACGGTGCGCTCACCAGCAGGCTCACGCAGGGAGATGTGCAGCTCTCCGTCGAGCACCAGGAAGAACTCGTCGGTGTCGTCGTGGACGTGCCA
Organism: Streptomyces sp. NPDC002825; assembly: GCF_040295385.1. Taxonomy (NCBI): domain Bacteria; kingdom Bacillati; phylum Actinomycetota; class Actinomycetes; order Kitasatosporales; family Streptomycetaceae; genus Streptomyces; species Streptomyces sp. NPDC002825. The sequence goes on along the minus strand of NZ_JBEOVH010000034.1, from coordinate 51,139 downwards.
GATGTGCTCGCCCTCGACCTTCGCGACACGGACGTCGTAGTCGTTGACGCGCGTGACGATCCGGGGGCTCCAGAGGGCGTCGAAGGAGGCCAGGGCCTTGCCGAGGGAGACGGGTTCGTTGCTCATGGGCTCATCGTGGACCGGCTCGCGCCAGCGGCGTGAGTGCTAGGAATCGCACATGACGAAAGAATCCTCGCAGGCGGTGCGCGCGACGGGCGCACACCGGGTCGTCGTGATCGTGGACGAGAACTCGAACCCCTTCGAACTCGGCTGCGCGACGGAGGTCTTCGGCCTGCGCAGACCGGAGATCGGTCGTGACCTCTACGACTTCGGGCTCTGCTCTCCCGAGCCCCGCACCCTGATGCGGGACGGGTTCTTCACGCTCACGGGAGTCGCCGGGCTGGAAGCGGCCGACGCGGCGGACACCCTCATCGTCCCCAACCGCCCGGACGTCGAGGTGCCCCGCCGTCCCGCCGTACTCGATGCCGTCCGGCGGGCGCACGCACGCGGTGCGCGCCTGGTCGGCTTCTGCAGCGGTGCCTTCACCCTGGCCGAGGCCGGGGTCCTCGACGGACGTCGGGCCACCGCGCACTGGCAGTGGGCGGACTCCTTCCGCGCCCGCTTCCCCTCGGTCCACCTCGAATCGGACGTGCTGTTCGTGGACGACGGCGACATCCTCACCGCCGCGGGGAGCGCCGCCGCGCTCGACCTCGGGCTGCACCTGGTCCGCCGCGACCACGGCGCGGAGGTCGCCAACTCCGTGAGCCGCCGGCTGGTCTTCGCCGCCCACCGGGACGGCGGGCAGCGCCAGTTCGTGGAGCGCCCCATGCCCGACCTGCCGGACGAGTCCCTGGCTCCCGTCCTGGCGTGGGCCCAGGAGCGGCTGGACTCACCGCTCACGGTCGCCGACCTCGCCGCACGTGCGAGGGTCAGTCCGGCGACGCTGCATCGCCGCTTCCGCGCACAGCTGGGAACGACACCGCTGACGTGGCTCACGGGGGAACGCCTCTCCCTGGCCTGCCGGTTGATCGAGCGGGGCGAGTACCGCTTCGAGGTCGTCGCGCGGAAGAGCGGCCTCGGCACCGCTGCCAACCTGCGGCTGCTGATGCGCCGCGGGACGGGCATCACTCCGTCCGCGTACAAGGACCGGTTCGGCCCGGAGAGGAAGGGACGGGGGGAACTCTGAGCCCGTGCGGTACGGGGGGTGCTGCCTCACTCGAAAACGCACAGTCCGTGCGGGTCCCGCTCAGTACCGCCCAGGTCCCGCTCGGTCCACGCCGGTCCAGCTCCGTCCCGCCCAGGTCCCGCCCAGGTCCCGCTCCGTCCCGCCCAGGCCCGCTCAGTCCTGAGCCCCCTCCCCCGGCAGCGGGATCCGCCACTCCACCACCGTGCCGCCGCGCGGCTCCGCCCTCGCGTGCACCGAGAACGTGCCGCCCAGCCGCTCGGCCCTTTCGGCGAGGTTCCGCAGTCCGCTGCGCGCGCCGTCCTGCCGGATGCCGGTGCCGTCGTCGCTCACCGTCACCGCCAGCAGGCCCTCCTCTGCGACGACCGCCACCTCCGCCCTGTGGGCCCGCGCGTGGCGGGCCACGTTGGTGAGCGCCTCACCGATCACCGCGATCACCTGCTCGGCCGCGTCATGGGGCACGTCCGTGTCGAGCAGGCCCTCCATCCGCAGAGCCGGCGCGAATCCGAGGGTGGTCGCCGCCTGGTCGACCGCCGTGACCACACGGTTCCTGAGCCTCGGGGCCTCGGAGGGCTCGTGCTCCCGGAGACCGAAGATGGTCGACCTGATGATCTTGATGGTGGCGTCCAGGTCGTCGATCGCCCGACTCAGACGGTCCACGGCCTCCGGGTGCTCGACGAAACGGCGGGCGCTCTGCAGTGTCATGCCCGTGGCGAACAGGCGCTGGATCGCGAGGTCGTGCAGGTCTCGGGCGATCCGGTCGCGGTCCTCCAGGAGGCTCACCTGCTCGGCGTCGCGGCGGCGGTCGGCCAGTTCCAGCGCCAGGGCCGCCTGCCCCGCGAATCCGGGGAGAGCCGTGATCTCCAGCCCGGTGAACCGGGGCCGCCCGCGCTTCCGCGCGAGGATCAGCACCCCGCTCAGTCGCTCCTTGGTGCCGACCGTGACGGCCACCGCGGGACCGAATCCCGCCCAGCGTTCGGGCTGCACCCTGATGCGCGGCTCGTTCTCGACGTCGGCGACGGTGAGCAGGCCCTCCTGGGCGAGGGCGGCCTCGGCCAGGGTTCCTTCGCTGCTCGGCAGGACGACGCCCCGGTGTACTTCGGCGCCCTCTCCGTGGGCGCGCGAGCCCCGCAGTTCGCCGCCGGGGCCGACCAGGTAGAACACCCCCATGTCGGCGGCCGCGATGTCCACGGCCTGCTCCAGCATCCCGTCGAGCACCTCGGTCTCCTCCGCGCCGGACAGGAGGGCGCTGGTGAGGTCGGAGCTGGCGGCGAGCCACCGCTGCCTGAGGCGGCCCTCCTCGTAGAGACGGGCGTTCTCGATGGCGATGCCGGCCGCGACGGCCAGCGTCGTCACGACCGCCTCGTCCTCGGCGTCGAAGTCGCCTCCCCGCTTCTCCGTCAGATAGAGGTTGCCGAACACTTCGTCGCGGACCCGGATGGGCACGCCGAGGAAGGTGCGCATCGGCGGGTGGTGCAGCGGGAACCCGTAGGAGGCGGGGTGCTCGGACAGCTCGGAGAGCCGCAGCGGCTTCGGGTTGCGGATCAGCTCACCGAGCAGTCCGTGCCCGGAGGGCAGGTCGCCGATCTGCGCCCGCAGTTCGTCCCCGATGCCGACGGGGAGGAACTCCGAGAGCCTCTGGTCGTCCCCGATGACGCCCAGGGCGCCGTACTCGGCGTCCACCAGGGTGACGGCCGCCTCCACGATGCCGCGCAGCACCTGGGGAAGGTCGAGCTCGCGGCCCACCGACATGACGGCTTGCAGCAGCCCGTCGAGCCGGTCCCTGGTGCCCCGCATCTCCTCGATGCGCGCCTGGAGCTCGTCGAGCAGCTCGTCGAGTCGCAGCTGCGGATGCCTGCTGTCGGGCACCGGATCGTCGTGTCCCATCACCACCTCCCGGCACGCCGGGCACGGTCTGCGCCTGGCGGGCACATGTTCACAGTAGGTTCCCCGTCCGGTCCGGGCGAGCCGTTCGGTCCACGGTCACCCACGGTGTCCACGCGTACGGGACGACCGACCACGAGCCGTTCGGTCCTCGCTCACGTGCCCTGTCCACACGTACGCCACGACCCACCGGCCCCGGGTCAAGGCGCCCCTTCCCGTGTCAGGACGTGCTCCCGTGGCCCAGCCCTTGCCGGGGAAGGAGCTCCACGGGGCAGTGGGCGTGCTGGACGAGGCTGAGCGTGGTCCGCCCGATGGTCGGTCCGAGGTAGCCGGGCGACCGTCGGCCTCCGACGACGACGAGGGCGGCGTCGCGCGTCGCCTCGACGAGGGCTCCGGGCACGCTGTGACTCTTCTGGCCGTCGGCCTGCACCGTGAGTTCCGGGTACTCCTCCCGGATGCGGTCCGCGACCGAGGACAGCGGGCGCACGTGACCGCGGGCGGCCTCCTCGCCGCCGTCGCGCACCCCCGCCCGTGAGCCGGCGGACAGCCCGACACGCCAGATGTGCAGCAGCCGCAGAGGGACCCCGCGCAGCACGGCCTCGCGGGCCGCCGCACGGGCGCAGCCCACGTCGGCCTCGTCCCGCACCGCCGCCAGGACCACACCCGCCGCGGCGGCCTCGGTGGCCCCGCGCACCACGATCACCGGTGTGGTCGCGGCCGCCACGACCCCGATGCCGACCGATCCGAGCAGCAGGGAGGAGAACCCTCCCAGACCCCGGTGTCCGACGACGATCGTGCCGGTCAGGGCGGCGGCTCTCCGCAGCTGGTCGGGGGCGGGGCCCTCGCCGAGTTCCCCGACGACGGTGAGCCCGGGGTGGCGTGCCGTGATCTCGCGGGCGGTCCGGTCGAGCAGGTCCCGCCCCGCCCGGCGGTTGCCGTCGATCTCCGCCGGGGACAGGAGGAGGGCCGGCGCGTCCGTGTCCGCCGCGTGGACGAGGCAGAGCGGGCTGCCCCGCAGGGCCGCCTCCGCGGCCGCCCACATCGCCGCCGTCCGCGCGGACGGTGATCCGTCCACGCCCACCACGACCCTGCCGAGGCCGGGACGGGCAGCGGTGCCGTCCATGGCTCCTCCTCCCACGCTCCGAGGGCTTTCCCCTCCACCGTCGCAGCCGGTCCCGGACGGCCTGAGGGCCGCTGGGGCCCCTGAAGGGACCAAAGGTCCCCCGTCGGGGGGGCCGGCACGCGGACCGGCGGTGACGAGCCCGTTCGGCCCGGACGGTGGACCGTTCGGCCCTCGCAGGCCCCGAGCGGGCGGTGGAGGGTGGATGACGCGGGTATCCCACCGTCCGAAACCTCGCCCGCCCCGAGCGTGCGGGTGGAAGGTGCACGACGCGGGCACCCACCGTCCGAACCCCGCCCTCGCAGAGGAGGCACGGCGATGAAGCAGACCCGCCACGAGCCGACCGTACGCCACCTCCGCCCGGACGCCGGACGACCACTCCGGACGACCTCTCTCGGTGACTCACCCCCGACAGGACGAACCGTGTCTACCATCGCTCTGACCCGATCACTCGTGACATCGCTGATCGAAGACGCCGTCACCGCTCCCTCGATGCACAACGCACAGCCGTGGCATTTCGTCGCCAGGACGGACGCCGGCGTCATCGGGCTGCACGGCGACCCGCTGCGGGGCATGCCGCGCGAGGACCCCGACCACCGTGCACTGCACCTCGGCTGCGGTGCCGCCCTGTTCGGGCTGCGGGTCTCCGCCGCGTACCGGTCCCTGCATCCGGCGGTGACGCTGCTGCCCTCCCCGGACGATCCCTGGCACCTCGCCGACGTACGGTTCGACGGCTCCGGGGACGTCGAGGGCGACCTGGTCTCGCTCCACGGCGCGCTGGCGCGGCGGCACACCAGCCGTTTCCCCTTCACCGACGAGGTGATCCCCTCCGAACTGATGGACGGCCTGCGTGCCGCGGCCCTGCTCGAAGGCTGCCGGCTGGTCGTACCGGGGGCATGGCACACCGACACCGTCATGGACCTCGTCCACGCCTCCGAACTGTTCGAAGCGGCGGACGAAGCCGTGCGCGCGGAGATCGCCGCCTGGACGCGCACGGGCACGGCCGGTGAGGGCCCCGGCACCGAGGGCATCCCGGCGTACGCCTTCGGCCCGCGGCAGTACGACGTGACCTCCCCGGTCAGGGAGTTCGGTTCTCCCCGGCAGGTGCCCGGCCGGGAGTCGGCGCGCTTCGAGAAGAGGCCGCAGATCGCCCTGCTCGGCACGGTCCGGGACACCCCGGAGGACTGGCTGAAGGCCGGCCAGGCGCTGCAGCGCGTCCTCCTGCGGGCCACCCTCGACGGCCTCGCCACCTCCCTCATGTCCCAGCCGCTGGAATGGCCGGAACTCCGCTCCGACGCCCGCGATCCCGGCTCGACGATCGGCTTCGTCCACATGGTGATCCGCCTGGGGTACGGCCCCGGGGGCCGAGCCACGCCGCGCCGGCCCGTCTCGGAGGTGCTCACCTTCGACTGAGACCTTCCGGCTCGGACCCAAGACCTTTCCGGCCCCGACCAGGACTTCCGGCCCCGCTTCCACGCCGGTGAGCCTCACGGCCTCACGGCATGTCGCCTTGCGCCGGCCCGTCCGAGGTCCGAGCGTTTCCTCGCCGCGACCGTGCACCTGATCGGAGAACGCCCTTGGACGCCCCGCCGACGATGCTGTTCGGTCCTGATCGCTCGGCCGAGCGCGTGGTCCGGCCACGACGCGCGCTGCGGGCGGGGTCCGCTCAAGTGGTCGCGGCGGCCGTGGGGCTCGCGCTGGGACTGGTCCTGCCCGGGATCGACGGCGGCTACCAGGTGTCGGCGCTGCGGGCCGTCGACGTCCTGAAGGTCATCGGCGTCGGGGTGCTGAGCGTCACGACGCTGGTCTTCTCCCTGCTGTTCCTGGTCGTGCAGTGGGCGGCCGGGAACTTCAGCCATCGGCTCGTCCTGTTCCGGACCGACCCCGTGGTGTGGCGGGTCTTCGCGCTCGTGGTGGGACTCCTGGTGTTCTCGGCCACGGCGACGCTGGCCGTCGGCTCGCGCCGCACCGTGTCCGTGGCCGTGCCCACGTCGGCCCTGCTGCTCACCGGAGTGGCCCTGGTCCTGGTCCGGCGACTGCAGTTGAACGCCCTGCGCTCCATCCAGCTCGCCCACGTCCTCAACGACGTGCGCGAGCGGGGGCGGAAGGTCCTGCTGGCCCTCTACCCGCCGCCGGAACACGCCGGCGACGCCGGACCCGACGCCGGTGGGACGCGCCGGCTGCCGGAGGTCACGTCGACCGTGGTGTGGGCCGACGACACCGTCCTGGTGTCGCAGGTGGACCTGCTCCGGCTGGTACGGGCGGCGACGCGGACCGACGCCGTGGTGGTCCTGAAGGTCCGGGTGGGAACCACCCTCCATCCGGGGGACGTGGTGGCCGAGGTCCGCGGCGGCCGTGTCCCCGACGCCGAGGTGCTGCGGGCGGTGGTCGGAGAGGTCGAGCGCACGTTCCATCAGGATCCGACCTTCGCCTTCCGGCTCCTGTCCGACATCGGGCTGCGCGCGCTCTCCCCCGCGATCAACGACCCCGCGACCGCCGTGCAGGTCCTGGACTCCGTGGAGGGGCTCCTCCGGCTGATCGCGTCGGCGGACCTGGGCGACCGGTCGATCGCCGACGACGGGGGCGCCGTCCGGGTGGTGATGCGCCTGCCGTCATGGGAGGACTTCCTGCGGGTCGGTCTCGACGACCTGTGCCGTGCCGCGTCGGACGCGCCGATGGTGCTCTCCCACGCGGGAGCGCTGCTCGGCCGGCTGCGCACGAGGGCGCAGCCGGGACGCCGTCCCTCCCTGGACGAGCGACGTGCCTGGGTGGAGCAGGAGTTGGCGGCCCGGCACCCCGCGTTCCTGCGCGGTGCCGCCGAGCACTGACCTTCCGTGGCGTACGAGGGCGAGGGAGAGGGTCACGAGGAGGTTCGAGCAGCGCAGGACGAGGTCGCGGTGGGCGGGATCGGCGGCGAGGATTCCGGAGCGTACGTCGAAGGTCGTCCCGCTCGCGGCCGGCCGTTCACGGGCCGGTAGCGAGTACCCGTCGGGGCGGGGGATCACCGCCCGCTCCTCGTCGGTGACGATCAACGGGATGTTCGGGCGACGCGCCTTGGCCACCTGCCCTTCGAGGTTCTCGTACGGGGCACCAACCCCCGTGTCCAAGAGCGGGCGCGGCCCACGAGCACGCACGGACACGGCCGGTGAGGCTGTCCGGGTGACGGAGCCGGGGCGGCCCCGCGGCCGAGCCCGGGGGGGGACGGCTGATACCGCTCGCGTACCGCCGCCGAACTGCCTCCGTACCTGCCGGTCCTGGCGTCTGCCGCGCGAGACGGTGGTGGCCCACCCCCCGTACAAGGAGATCCCGTGCTCGAAGGCTTCGGCGAGGCGGTCGCGGACCGTGAGTACTACGTGCCGCTGCCCAGCGTGGCCGACCCCGGGCCGCGCTTCGCTCCCCGCGAGGTGCCGCCGGGCCTGCGCGGGTCCGCCCAGGGCATGTGGACGGTCTGGGGCGGTCCGCGGGCCGGGCTCGCCGGGCAGGGCTGGAAGATCCACGTGTCGGCGCGGCTCGACCGGGCACAGCACGTGCTCGACACGGTCGCCGGGATCTGCTTCTCCGAAGGCGTGCCGTTCAAGCACCTGAGCGCCCGGCTCTTCTTCCTGTTCCTTCATCACAAGCACGCCGCACGGGCCCAGTCGGGCAAGTTCTGCGCGGTCTACCCACCGGACACGGCGACCGCGCGCCGACTCCTCGAACGCCTGCGTGACGCGCTCGACGGGGAGGAGGGGCCGTACGTCCTCACCGACCGGCGCTTCCGCGACTCTCGGACGGTCCACTACCGGTACGGCTCCTTCGACGGCGCCCGCAGCCGGCTGCGGGCCGACGGCACCCGGGAGGGACTGGTCCGCGACGGCTCCGGCCGCGAGGTCGTGGACCCGCGGCTGCCCGCCTTCCACCTGCCCTCGGGGATCACGGACCCCTTCGTCGAGCGGGAGGAGGAGCCGCACGCCGGCCCGATCCTGATCCGCGACTACGAGGTGACCCGCGCGGTGCGTCTGAGCAACGCCGGCGGCGCCTATCGGGCCCGCGACCGGAGGACCGGCCGCGCCGTCTTCCTCAAGGAGGCGCGCGCCCACAACGGCCTGGTCTTCGACGGGACCGACGCGCGGCAGCGGCTGCGGCACGAGTACGACGTGCTGCGCGCGCTGCACACGGCCGCCCCCGGGGTGGGCCCGGAGCCGCTGGACCACTTCACGGAGTGGGAGCACGACTTCCTCGTCACCGAGTACGTCGCGGGGCAGCCGTTGGTGGGCTGGCTGAGCCGGTCCTCCCCGCTGGCCCGCGCCGACCGCACGGCGGGGTCCGTCGCCGCGTACTACGCGGCGTGCCGGCGTCTCCTTGCCGCGCTGGACGCCTCGCTGGAGCGGCTGCACGCCGCCGGCTACCGGTTCGGTGACCTCAGCCTGGGCAATGTCCTGGTCACGCCGTCGGGCGGGGTCCGACTCGTGGACTTCGAGGCGGCCTCGGCGCTGTCCGCGGCCCCGTCCGGGATCGGCACTCCGGGGTTCACACCGCCGCCCGGACTGCGGGGGACCGGCACCGATCCGCTGCTGCAGGACCGGTACGGCACGTCGGCGGTCGCGCTCGCCTTCCTGGCGCCGTTCAACGAGGTCGCCGAGCACGCGCCGGCCAACCTCGCCCTGCTGCGCCGCGATCTGGCGGAGGTGGCTCCACCGCAGGACCTGTGGCGGCGGGCGACGGCCTTCCACCTGACGGCGGACCGGGCGCAGGACCGGAACGGTCCCGACCGCCCGCCCTCCCCCGCCGAGCTGGACGCCGATCCGCGCGGCTGCCTCACCCGGCTCGCCGAGAAGGTGGCAACGGGTCTCCTCGAGATGGCTGACGCCGGCCGGCCGGACTGGGCCTTCCCGCCCTCGCCCGAGGCGTTCCGGACGAACAACGTGTGCCTGGCCTACGGCACCGCCGGGGTGGTGCACGCCCTGCACACGGCCGGTGCCGGGGTGCCGGAGGACATCCGCGAACGGCTGCGCCGCGACACGCTGGCGGTGCGCGACGCGCTGCCGCCCGGACTGCTCGTCGGCTCCGCCGGCGTCGCCCGGGTGCTGGCCGGCCTCGGCCGGCTGGACGAGGCCGTCGACCTGCTCAGGGACGCCGACCGGCACCCGCTCACCGCCTCCTGCGGCACTCTGGCCGGCGGACGGGCCGGTGTCGGCCTGGGCTGGCTCGCCCTGCACCGGCTGACCGGGGAGGACGCCCACCTGGAGCGGGCCGCCGCGGCGGGGGAAGGCTTGCTGCGCACCCCCGACGTGCAGGCCACTCTCGGCGAGCACGACGCCCGCGGCCTCCTGCACGGCCGCTCGGGGCTCGCCCTCTTCCTCCACCGGCTGGCCCGCGCCTCGGGCGAGGCGCGCTTCCTGGAGGCGGGCCGTCTGCTGCTCCACCAGGAGCTGGACCGGACGTTTCCGCTGGACGACGGCGCCCTGTCCCTCTCCGACGACGCGCGGCTCACCCGCGCCATGCCGTACCTGGCCACCGGCGCGGCCGGTCTCGCGGCGGTGCTCACCCGGTACGTGGCCACCGCGCCGGACGAGCGCTGCGCCGCGGCACTGCCACGGCTGGTCGCCGGCATCCGGGTCTCCCGCGCCACGAAGGAGGCGGGCCTGTACCGGGGGCTGGCCGGACTGACCTGGTTCCTGACCGGACACGCCGAGCTCACCGGCACGGACGCCGCCCGCGAGGACGCCGTACGCGCCGCGACCGGGCTGCTGAAGTACGCCGTCCCGTACCGGCGCGGTGTCCGCTTCCTCGGAGCGGGTTCACAGCGCTTCACCGCCGACCTGTCGAGCGGCGGGGCCGGTGTCCTGCTGACCCTGCACCGCCTCCTGACCGGCCCGCTCCTGACGGAGCGCCACCACGCGGCGGCCGCCTGCGCCGCCGTACGGGCCCCATGAACCCCTCGGCGTGCCGAGGTATGCAGTGACCGACCGACACAACCCCGACAGGAAAGAGGAGATCACCCATGAGCCAGATCCTCGCGCTCCAGACCCTGGACACCGAGCAGGAGACCGACGCCTTCGCTCCCTGCTTCAGCGTCGCCTGGAGCATCAGCGACATCTTCCCCGACCCGATGTAAGAGCCCGGCACCCCGCCCAGGGCCCCGGAGTACTGGCGGGCGGCGCCCACCCAGTCGGTGGAGGACTTCTCGTCTCCTGCTGTCGCGGCCTCCACGGCCACCTGGTCCTTGATCGTCCTCACAAACGTTCATGGTCACGGTGGCCGTTCCCGTGCCCGCCCCGCCGACCTGTACGAACGCATGTGACTGAACGCCACGGTTCACCAACCTGAGCGCGCTTGCTGGTCAGCGCGCCCGGGGCTGTCCGGGGAGGGTGCCGAGGTCGATGCCGGTCAGGTCACAGCTGGCTTCCCACAACCGCGCCGCTACGGAGGTGTCGGTGAGGTGGTTCCACGCCCGTTCACGTCGGGGCTTGCCGCGCAGGCTGAAGACGCGCGGTCCCCACAGCTGCCCTCCGCGCACGGTGGGGTCCAGCACCGCTCGGACCGCGGGCCATGCGCCGGCGTGCTTGCCCTGGACAAGGAGGGCGGCTGGTGCACCGCACAGCCGCGCACCAGCGGTCCGCACATGGACGGGCGGCCGTGACGGGGTCAGGGAGTCCAGCGCGCCGCCGGGATGGACCACCACGCTTGCCACCGTGCTGTGGACGGCGCGCAGACGGCGGTCGAGTTCGAGGCCGAAGTACATCTGCGCAAGCTTGGAGCGTCCGTAGGCGTGTTTGGGCCGGTAGTCCTTGAGGGACTGCAGGTCGTCGAGGTCGAGCCGCTCGGACTTCGCCGCGAAGCTGCCCATGGTCACGATGCGGGCCGCAGGTGCGGCCGACAGCAGCGGCATCAGCCAGCGGGTCAGCGCGAAGTGCCCGAGGTGGTTCGTGCCGAACATGAGCTCGTGACCGTCCCCGGTCTCCCGGCGCCGCGGGGCGTCGAGCGCGACGCCGGCGTTGTGGACCACCGCGTCGAGGTGTTCCACATCCAGTGCTTCCACCGCTTTTCTGAGCGACGAGAGGTCGGCGAGGTCCAGCCGTACGGCCCGCACCCGCGCGCCAGGGACACGCGAGCGGATCGAGGCCGTGGCGACTTCGGCCTTCGCGGGATTCCGGCTGCCCAGTACGACAGTGGCTCCGGTTGCGGACAACTGCTCGGCTACGAAGTACCCGATGCCGGCGTTGCCGCCGGTGACCAGGAAGACGCTGCCATCGGCACACGGCGGCCGTTGAACATCCCAGGGCGGGGTGGAGGACGTGGACGACATGACGGCGGGGCTCCCCTGCTGTTGAAGGCGGCTGCGGCTGCCCGGCAGGACAGCTCGACACCCACGGTTCCAGCGGCCCCCGACACATCGCCCACAGATCGCCGACAGCCTCGCCGGACAGCCGACAGCCTGCCGACGCGGCGATCGTCATGCCAGGGCTCGCTCAGGTGGGCGGCAGGCCGTCGGCCGGAACGACGCGAGCTGTCTCCCGGTGCCACAATGGGGCGAAGGGGTCTCGTTGGCGGGCGCTTCCGGGAGGCGATCATGGGCCGCGAGTACCAGTTTCATTGCGAGTACGCCGGCTGCTCGGTCACTGCGGACCTGCGGACGGGCGGGACGCGGGAGCTGGAGCTCCTCGTGGACGGGAAGCAGGTGGCCGCCGTCAGCGTCCATGGCCGTCGCGCCCAGACCACGGTGATGACCACGGTTCTGCCCACCGACCCGCCTCGCGACATCGAGGTCGAGGTGGCGCTTCCGGGCGCTTTCGGCGGCGATCCGGCAAGCACCCTGCTCGCGGGCGGCGAACGCAGGCCCATGCCCGCCCGGGAGGTTCCCCGGCGGACGCGGCCGGCGGAGGCGACCTGGTACTCCTGACCAGCTTCGTGTACTCGACGCGGAGTGCATACGTGTCCGCCGGAGACGCACGTCGCGAGGAACGGGCGTGGTGCGGATCCTGACCGGTGGCGCTGGCGTCGGCACGCACCTCGTGCACCACCCGTAGGTCGGCCAGGTCCATATGACGGGCAGCACGGCGACGCACGACGCGATCGTCTTCGGCACGGGCGAGGAGGGGGCGGCCCGGCCTGCGTACTGCCCCTGCAGCGACGGCCGCGTGGAGGGTGCCGTCGCACCCGCGCGCCATCGCGCGACCGGGCCCGTCAACCGACGAAGCGATCACCGAACTCCGTTATGGGACAGTGGCGTTGAATGCCTGGACGGGTGTCGGTCATCTGACAACGACCGCCACGCGGGGCGGCGAGTGCGGCGCCGGTCGGACCCACCCCCAAGTCGTCAGATCTGATGGCCCGGCACCGCCGAACGAGGCGTCCGGTCTCATCGCGGTTCTACGGATTCCCCGCCGCCTCACGTCTGCTTTTCGTGTGCGGCAGCCAGCTCGGCGTTGAGTGCGCGGAGGAAGTCCGCGATCGTGCTGAGTTGGTCCGGGGTGAAGTGGCTGCGCGCGGTCTCGGTGGCTCGTGCGAGAGGCCTGAAGTATTCGCGGGCCAGTGCTCGGGCGTCAGGGTTGTAGACGAGGTGCACGACTCTGCGGTCCGTGGTGTCCCGCACGCGGCTGACGTGTCCCGATCGCTGGAGCCGGTCGAGGCAGGCGGTGATCGCCCCGGAGGTGAGGCCGAGCTCTTCGCGCAGATGCGTGGGGGTCACGGGACCGTCGGCGGCTGCCGAGGAATCCATGATCATGGCGAGCGCGTGGATGTCCGTGGTGTGCAGTCCCTGCTGATGGGCGAAGTCCAGGGTGGCCCGGTTCAGCTCGCGGTTCAGCGCGCGCAGCAGGACGGCGTACGCGAACAGGTCGCTGCCCGGGTCGGGGGTGTCCGGTGAACGTGACGGCATACCTCGATTCTAATGTCACTCAATTATGGAGAAAGTTCATGGTTGAGATATCTCGACTCGCCTGCCCCGATTCGACCGTTCCCACCAAAGACCAGACTGCCTTCCTCCCCCAGGACGCCGACGTCGCCCGAGCGGCTGCTGCCCCGCCAGGGCGAAGCGGCCCGCCGCGGCCGGCGCCGACAGTCCTACGCCTGAGCGGCGCCCGTAACCCCGGGGACGGTCAGTGCGGGCTCCCCGGGGCGTCGGTGAGGGGCGCGAGCAGATGCCGTTCGACCGCCGCCACCGGGTCGGCGCCGGGTGGGAGCCCGGGCGGCTCCCCCGTCACCGCCCGGGCGGTGAACCCGCCCTCCAGGTGGGGCATGCGCACGTCGACGACCCTGACGCCCCGGGCCCGCTGTTCCCTGCCGACCACGCCCAGCCAGGTGGCGAGTGCCGTCTTGGCGGCCGCGTAGTCGGCCATGCCCTGCGGGGGCGCGTCGACGACCGAGCCGGTGACGACGCCGATCGCTCCTCCGGCCTCCAGCAGGAGCAGGGCGCCCCGGACCACGGCCATGGGCGCCAGGGCGTTCACGGTCATGAGGTGCTCGGCGGCGGCCTCGTCGACGCTCTCGGCCCGCCCGAAGCCCGCCACTCCGACGGCCACGACGACGCGGTCCAGGCGTCCGAGGGCACGGGCCGCCCACGGTGCGAGCGCCGCGCAGCCGTCGAGGTCGTAGGCGTCGAAGACGCGGCGGGGGCAGTCGCCCGGCAGCCGCGACCGGTCGGCCAGCCGCTCCGCGTTCCTGCCGGCCAGCGCCACCGAGGCGCCCTGACGGTGCAACGCCCGCGCGGCGAGGCCTCCGACCATCCCCGTCGCTCCCACGACCAGGACCGCGTTCACGACGGGGGCCCTTCGGAAACCGCCGGACCGGCCGTTCCGGGAAGCGTCGGGGGCACGGTGCGCGGGGCCCCGGGCGGGAGCGGGAGGGACGCTGTGGCGAGGCGGCGGCGTGCGAGCGACTCCGCGGCGGCCTCGCGCGGGTGTCGCCTGCGCCAGTAGGGGTTGTCGTGCGACAGCTTGCTGGACACCCGACCGTACATGCCGAACGTCAGGATCAACAGCCCCATGAGGAAGCTGAACATCACGTTGGTCATGCCGAAGTCGAGGAAGTTGGCGGGCCGGTCGAGCACGAACAGGTGGTAGAAGCCGCTGAGCAGGAACGAGCCGCCCACGACCATGTTCACGGTGGAGGCGATGTTCCCGCCCGCGACCGCACCGGCCAGGAGGGCCAGTCCCGTCAGCACCGAGATCCAGCTCAGTGCGGTGTTGGTGGTCATCCCGGCGATCCGCTCGCCGGAGGTGTCGAAGGGGCTGAGCGCGTCGGCGAAGCCGAGGCAGCCGAACACGAGCAGGACACAACCGCAGAGGGCGGCGCCCCAGCGGTACACGGTGGCGAGGTGGTGGTCCACAGGAAGTTCGTCTTTGAGTCGCACAGTTGCTCCCCTGTCCGTCCATCGTTGCGTCCGTTGCGCGAGGCCACCGCCGCACGGGTCGGGCTCCGCGCGAACGGACACGTACCGAGGCACTTTTTGAGGTACTTCAATGCCTTTTGCTTGTCGCGAGCGCGTCTGGATGCGCCTCACCGTCCGGCAGGGAGCCGTTCACCCGTCCGCCCCCGTCGGGGGCCGCTTCGCATCCGCGGACCGGTGGGCGGGAGAAGACCCGGTCGCCGACGTTCTCCTGGCGAGCGCGGCCTGCGCGTCGGGTGCATCCGGTCCGGCCGCCGGGCCGGAAGCTCCGGATGACCGGGGCCGGCGCGCGCACCGGTACGACACGGAGGAGGCCGTACGGTGATCAGTGTGGAGCGGGTGCTCGTGGTGCGGCGGCCCCTGGCGGAGGTCGTGGCCTACCTGGAGGACTTCGCCCGTGCCGAGGAATGGGACCCCGGCACCGTACGCTGCTTGCGGCTCGACGACGGGCCCGTGCGGCAGGGCGCCCGGTGGCGGAACACGTCACGGTTCCGGGGCCGTACGACCGAGCTGCGGTACGAACTCGTCGTCCGGGATCCCGCCCGGCTGGTGTTCCGCGGCGAGAACAAGACCGTGACGGCGCTGGACGACCTGCGGTTCGCCGAGGAAGGGACGGCGACACGCCTGACGTACCGTGCGTCGCTCACCTTCAAGGGCTTCGCGCGGCTGGCCGCGCCGTTCCTGCGCGGGGAATTCGAGCAGCTGGCCGACGGCGTGGCCGACCGCCTTCCGCGGGCGGTCGCGGCGTGGCACTCCTGACCATGCGTCCCCGGTCCGAACGCACCTGCTCGCATCGTTTCCGCACCGTACGGTGGTGACCATGTACGACAGCGATCACGGCATCACCACGGGTGCCGTGGCCCGACGTCTCGGCGTCTCCCCGACCACCGTGCGGTCCTGGGACCGGCGGTACGGGATCGGCCCCGCCGTCCGCGGGGACGGACGCCACCGGCGGTGGAGCCCCGCGGACGTGGCGATGCTGGAGGAGATGTGCCGTCTCACGGCGTCCGGGGTCCCGCCCGCCGAGGCGGCGCGGGCCGCGCGACGGGTGCGCTCCTCGCCCGACGCGCCCGCCGTGAGCGTCGCCGTTCCGGCCCCGGAAGCCGCCACCGCGCCCGTCGAGGAAGCCGCGCCGGAGCCTGCGCCACCCGCCCGGCGGCCGGTGACCGGCAGCGGCCTGCCGCTCGGGGACGTCCGGCAGGAGTGCCGCGGGCTGGCCCGTGCCGCCGTGCGGCTCGACGCGCCCGCCATGGAAGAGCTGCTCCGGGCGGCGCTGGCGGAGTACGGCCTCGTCACCTCCTGGGAGGAGATCATGGCGCCGACGCTGCATGCGGTGGGCAAGAAGTGGGAGTCGTCGGACGACCGCTACGTCGAGGTGGAGCACCTGCTTTCCTGGCACATCTCCACGACGCTGCGGCGGACCGCCGTCTCCGGACCCGCGGCCACCTCGCAGGCTCCGCCGGTCCTGCTGGCGTGCGTCCCTTCGGAACAGCACACGCTGCCCCTGGAGGCGCTCGCCGCAGGCCTGGCCGAGCGCGGACTCCCTACCAGGATGTTCGGCGCGGCCGTGCCCGCCGAGGCCCTCGACGCAGCGGTGCGGCGGTCAGGGCCCGCCGCCGTCGTCCTGTGGTCCCAGGCCCGGTCCACCGCCAACCACGCCCTGGCTCAGCATGTCGCGCGGACGGCGTTCGGGGTGCGGGGCGCGCGCACCGCACCCCTGGTCCTCCTCGCGGGCCCGGGCTGGCTCGGCCGGACGCTCGCGCCCGGCACGGTGCGTCCCGCCGGCCTGCGCGAGGCGCTCGCCGTGATCTCCCGGCTGTACGGGGAGGGCGCGGGCGTCGAGGAACGGGCCGGGCAGGAGGAGGAGGCCGTCGGGGCAGGGGGCTGACCCCGGCCCGGTACGCCTCAGGGACGCGGCGCGTCCGAGGTCCGTCGCCGGGGCGGCCAGGGTACGAAGCCACTCGTCCGGGCGCCGTATTCCGCGTACCCCGGCCGGTCCCGCATGTGGGCCTCCAGAAGCCGTTTGCCGCTGCCCCAGACGAGGAGGCCGCTCATCACGAGCGGGGAGATCACGGTCAGCAGGGCGGCCTGCCAGGTGGCGCAGGCCATCAGGTAAAGGCCCCACCACACGAGGAAGTCACCGAAGTAGTTCGGGTGCCGGGTCCAGCTCCACAGTCCCCGGTCCATGACGCGTCCCCGGTTCGCCGGGTCCGCCTTGAAGCGGGCGAGCTGGTGATCCCCCACCGCCTCACAGCCGAGGCCGGCCGCCCAGACGGCGAGCCCGAGGTACGCGGTCGCCCCTGGCGGCTGGGGCAGCAGGACCGCGAACTGGACGGGCAGGGAGACGAGCCAGACGAGGGCGCCCTGGAGCAGGTACACCTTCCACAAGGCGTAGAGGGTGGGGTTGCCGCGGGCGCGGGCGAGCATCCGCGCGTACCGGGGGTCCTCGCCGTGGCCCCGTCCGCGGCGGGCGATGTGGACGGCGAGCCGCAGTCCCCAGACGACGGTGGCGAGCGCGACGACGGTCCGCCGGACGTCGTCGCCGTGCCCGTCCGCCAGGAACCAGGACACCATCGCGACGCCCGCGAAGGCGAGCCCCCAGGCGACGTCGACGATCCGGTGCAGCCGTCGAGCGGTGCCGACGGCGAAGGCCACCAGCATGACGGCGAGCGCGGTGGCCGCCGAGGCGGCCAGGACGGAACCGAGCGCCGCGGTGTCGAGGGCGCTCACGAGGCCTCCCCGTACCGGTGCCCCGGGGAGGAGGACGTGCCCGTGTCGTCGGCGGTGAGCCGGAGCTGGCGGACGTCGAGGTAGTGAGCGCGGAACCCGGCCTCGGACCAGGCGAGGTAGAACTCCCACATGCGCCGGAAGACGCGGTCGAAACCGAGAGCCGCGACGGCGGCTTCCTCGTGGCGGAAGCGGGCGCGCCACTGGTGGAGGGTCTCGGCGTAGTGGTCGCCGAACCCGGTGTCGTGGGTGATGCGCAGTCCGGCGGCGGCGGACTCGCGGGCGACGGCCTCCGGTGAGGGGATGAGGCCGCCGGGGAAGACGTACTTGCTGATCCAGGTGTGGGTGCGGGCAGTGGCGAGCATCCGTTCGTGCGGCATCGTGATGGCCTGCAGCGCGACGCGGCCGCCGGGGGCGAGCAGGCGGCGGAGCGCGGTGAAGTAGTCGGGCCAGAACTCGGCGCCGACGGCCTCGATCATCTCGACGCTCACGACGGCGTCGTAACGGCCGCGGACGTCGCGGTAGTCGAGGAGTTCGACGGTGACTCGGTCGGCGACGCGGGCCCGGGCGGCGCGGTCGCGCGCGAGGGCGAGCTGTTCCTCGGAGAGGGTGACGGTGCGGACGCGGGCACCGCGGGCCGCGGCCCGGATCGCGAGTTCGCCCCAACCGGTGCCGATCTCCAGGAGCTCGGTGCCCGGGCCCGTCTCCGCCAGGTCGAGGAGGCGGTCGATCTTGCGGTGCTGGGCGGCGGTGAAGGCCGCGGCGGAGAGGACGTCGGGGGTGTCGGGGAGGGGGTCGAAGACGGCCGACGAGTAGCTGAGTCCGGGGTCGAGGAAGAGCGCGAAGAGCTCGTTGGAGAGGTCGTAGTGACGGCGGATGTTCTCGCGGGACCCGTTGGGGGTGTTGAGGTCGGCGCGCGGCCTGCGACGGACCCAGGCTCCCCTGAACCGGTGCAGCGGGGCGGGGACGAGGTCGTCGACGTGGCGGGCGAGGACGGTGAGGACGCCGACCAGGTCGTCGGCCTCCCACTCGCCGGCCATGTACGACTCCCCGAAGCCGATCAGCCCGTCGGCGGCGATCCGTCGGTGGAAGGCCTCGGGATCGTGGAGGGTGAGCGTCGGTACGGCGCTGTCGTCGCCGTTCCGCGGCGCCGAGACGGTGGTGCGGCCGTCCGTCTCTATCCGTAGGGGCAGCCGGTTGAACGCGCGTCCGACGAGGAGTCGGGCCACGGCGGTGCGGACGGCGGAGGCGTGCGGCGCCCGGGCGACGTCCGGCCAGCGGTCGGGGTCGACCTCGACGCGGCCGCCGTGAACGTCGTGGGTGGCGGGCGATGGGGACGAGAGGGTCACGGGGTGCCTTCCTGCGGCGTGGGGGTGGTGCGGGGCCGGACGCGCAGGCCCTTGAGGTAGAGGTGGACGCCGTGGCGGCGGATGCCGAGGGAGACGGAGGCGGTCGACCACGGGTGGCGGAGCGTCGCCGCCAGGAGGGTGCGGGGCCCGGCGGGCCGCCGGGTGCCGCGGACGGTGGCGGTCAGGGGGCGGGTGCCGTCGGTGTGGCGGAGCTGGACGGTCAGGTCAAGGCGGTCGCCGGGGAGCGGCAGCCGCATCCGGTAGGTGCCGGCGACGTCGAGGAACGGCGAGACGTAGAAGTCCTTGGCCGTTTCGGCGCGGCCTTCGGCGTCGGGGTGCAGCAGGTACGTGTGCCGTCCGCCGTAGGTGTTGTGCACCTCGGCGACGACGCAGACGGGACGGTCGGCACGGTCGTGGCACCAGTAGAGGGTGAGCGGGTTGAAGACGTGCCCCAGCACGCGCGCGTGGGCGAGCATCAGGACCCGGCCATCCGCGTCGTGCACGCCGTGCGCGGCCAGGCGGGCGTCGAGCCCGGCCCGGAGGGTGGGGGCGTCGCCGTCGAAGTGGTCGGCCGGGTCGAAGCGGGCGAGCGGCCGGAGCGGACGCGGCAGGACGGGCAGGTCGTCGAGGTCGACCAGCCACATGTACGTGCGGTGCCGGAGCACGTACCGGAGCGGGGTGACGCGGGTGTGCGCGATCTCCGTCTCGTACAGGGCCGGGACCGGGGGCGGTTTCGGGGCGGCGGTCGTCACGTCCTGGCTCCCAGGTGACGGGCGGCCTCGGCACCCGAGCGGCAGCCGTCCTCGTGGAAACCCCAGCCGTGGTAGGCGCCGGCGTAGGTGGTGACGGCGGTGCGGAGGGTGGGCAGGAGGCGCTGGGCGGCCACCGACTCCGGCGTGTAGTCGGGGTGTTCGTACGTCATGCGGGCCAGGACGGTCGAGGGGTCGACACGGTCACCGGGGTTGAGGGTGACGACATGCGGCTCGCCGGTGCGGAGCCGCTGGAGGCGGTTCATGTCGTAGCTGACCTGGACGGAGCCCGGGCGGGCGGTGCAGGACGGCAGGAGGTAGTTCCAGGAGGCGCGGGCGTGGGGCGATCGCGGCAGCAGGCTCGTGTCGCGGTGCAGGACGGTCGGGTTGTGGGAGTAGGTGAACGCGCCCAGGACACGCCGTTCCTGCTCGGTGGGGTCGGCGAGCAGGCGCAGGGCCTGGTCGGGGTGGACCGCGAGCACGACGGCGGCGTGTTCAGCCGACTCGCCGTCCTCGGTGACGACCGTGGCGCGGTCGGCCCCCCGGACCACGGCGCGCACCGCGGTGGCGGTCCGTACGGAGGCGATCGACTTGGCGATGCGTTCGACGTAGGTCGCGGATCCGCCGGTGACGGTCTTCCACTGCGGGGATCCGGTCACGGAGAGGAGTCCGTGATGGTCGAGGAAGCGGAAGAGGTACACGGCGGGGTACCGCAGGGCCGTGTCGGGGGCGCAGGACCAGACGGCCGAGACGAGCGGGACCGCGAAGTGGCTGACGAAGTGGGCGGAGAAGCGGTGGGCGTGGAGGAAGTCGCCGAAGGTGAGCGTCATGTCGTCGTCGGCGAGCAGGCCACGGGCGGCACGGTGGAACCTGGGGACGTCGGCGAGCGTCAGCAGGTGCCTGCCCCGGCGGACGTTGCCACCGCCGAGCAAACCGCGGACGCCGCGCGCGCCCGCGTACTCCAGTCCGCATCCGTCGCAGCGCACGGACATGCTCATCTCGGCGTCCTGGGTGGCGACGCCCAACTCGCGGAAGAGGCGCAGGAGGTGGGGGTAGGTGCGCTCGTTGTGGACGATGAATCCGGTGTCGACGTGGAGCGTGCCGCCCTCAGCGGTGGGCAGTTCGTGGGTGTGCGCGTGGCCGCCGAGCCGGTCGTCCGACTCGTACAGCACCACGTCGTGCGCGCGGGACAGATAGTGGGCGGCGGTGAGACCCGCCACCCCCGCCCCCACCACGGCGACGCTGCGTGCGTTCATCGTTTCCCATCCCCTTGTGCGACGCCCTCGTACAGGGCGACGGCGTGTCGTGTGCTGTGCTCGGTCGGCCTGCCGTGTGACCATTCGGAACCGTCGGCCGGCCGGATGGGTCGGATCCCGAACGGATCCCGAACGGATTCGGGACCGGATCGACGGCGGTATCGACGACCGGATCGACCGGGCCCTCGGGCGGCCGCTCCGGGGGCCGGCCAGCCGTGGCGGGTGGGTCAGCAGCCGGCGTCGGCCCCGGTCGGTTCGAGGTTGTGCCGCATGCGCTGGAGGCCGCGCCGGGCGTGGCTCTTGACCGTGCCGAGCGGCATGCCGGTGCGGGCGGCGATCTGGGTCTGGGTCAGGTCCGCGAAGTAGGAGAGTTCCAGGACGTCCCGCTGGACGTGGGGCAGCCGGGACAGCTCCTCGGAGAGGACCAGCCGGTCGAGGACCCGCTCGGGTTCCTCGTGCGCCCGGCTCTCGTGCTCCAGGGACGCGCCGAGGCTTGCCGCGAGTTCGGTCCGCCGGGTACGGGCGGTCAGGGCGTCGGCGACCTTGCGCCGGGTGATGCCGGTGAGCCAGGCCGGCAGACTGCCCCGTTCGGGACGGAAGTTGGCCCGGCCGCGCCAGGCGGCGACGAACACCTGCTGGGTGATGTCCTCCGCCTCGCGGGGGTCACCCAGGGCGCGGGCCGCGAGGGTGTGGACCAGGCGACCCCAGCGCTGGTAGGCGACGGTCAGGCACTGCTCGTCGCCGCCGACCAGGCCCCGAGCGATCCGGTCGTCGGCGGCGGCAGCGGCGTCCGTGGCGGTGTCCGCCGTGGACGAGGCGGCGGCAAGGGCTCCGGTCGGCCGGTGTGCGGTCATGGCGCTTCCTCCTCCGGGTGGTGGCGCGGGGGTCCACCGGGTGTGCCGTCGCTTCGCGAGCGGCGACTCCGGGACCTCGACGACCCCGTGCCCCTCACGTTCCGCCTGGCACCCTCCCGCCCACAACTCGCATCGTTTTCGCATCGAAACAGACCCACGTATCGATGCACCTCGCGTCCGGTGAGCCGCCAGGGTTCGTGTACCGGTGCGCCGTCGAGGCGACCCTGCTCCGGCACCCAGCGGCGGTCCCGCGACGTCGCCGTCCACCAGCAGGCCGAGGAACTGACGCGCCCACGCCAATCGATGCAGAGCGTCTTCGACCGGACGGAGGCCGTGACCGGCCTGCCTCGATGGGGGGGACGACGGCCCGCGCGGACGACGGTACGGGGCCGGGGCCACAGGCGCAGGGGCCAGGCAAGCCCGGCCCCCTACGCGACGGTGACGAAGACGCTGTGGTGGCCGCTCGCGCCGTCGGGGACGGTCCTGGTGCGCTGTTCCGTCTGGACCTGTCCGGTGCCGTCGGTGGCGCGGACGGTGAGCGTGTGTCCGCCGGGCGTGGCCCGCCACTGGTACGACCACTGGCGCCAGGTGTCGATCGTGTCCTGCGCGGCGAGATCGGCGTCCCGCCAAGGCCCGTCGTCAACGCGGACCTCGACCCGGACGATGCCGCGGCGCTGGGCCCATGCCACGCCGGCGACCACGACCGTGCCGGCGGGGGTGCGGGCGAAGGGTCTGGGGGTGTCGATGCGGGACTGGGTCTTGACGGGCGCCCTGCGGGCCCACGTGCGCTGCACCCAGTACGGGTCATAGGCGTCGAACGTCGTGAGCTCGATGGACTCGATCCACTTGCAGGCCGACACGTAGCCGTAGAGGCCCGGCACGAGCATGCGGACCGGGAAGCCGTGGGTGAAGGGCAGCGGCTCGCCGTTCATGCCGACAGCGAGCATCGCGTCCCGGCCGTCCATCAGGTCCTCCACGGGGCAGCCGAACGTCATCCCGTCCACGGAGCGGGCGACCAGCTGGTCGGCGAGGCCGCCCCTGGACGGCGGCTCGACCCCGCAGTCGGCCAGCAGGCCGCGCAGGGGGACGCCCAGCCAGCGGGCGGTGCCGATGTACGGGCCGCCCACCTCGTTCGACACGCAGGTCAGGGTGATGTCCCGCTCGATCAGCGGACGGGCGAGCAAATCGCCGAGCGTGAACGTCCGCGGCCGGGTCACTCCCCTGCCGTGGACGCGCACCCGCCAGGTGTCCGCGTCGACCTTCGGTACGACGAGGGCGGTGTCGACCCGGTAGAAGTCCCGGTTCGGCGTGGCGAACGCGCTGATCCCCGGCACCGCGAGCTGGGCGCCCCGTGGCGGCGCGGGGGCCGGGGACGCGGGCGGGGGCAGGACGAGTCCGGCGCGGGAGGCCTCGGCGCCCCGCCCCTGGCGAGCGGCCACCCAACGACCCAGGGCGCCCGCACCGGTCGCGGCGACGGCGACGACAGCGGTGGCGGCCAGGAAGCCACGCCGATCGCCGCGTGCGCGGGCCTCCGCGCCCGAGGTGTCCGATTCCGCCGGGATCCGGTCCGTCGTGGCGGCCAGCGCCACCGCGCCCACCGCCGCGCCCGCCAGGGAGGGCAGGGCGTCACCGATTCCGGCCGAGTCGGGTCTGCTCAGCGCGGCGGCGGCGCCCACGATCCCGAACGCCAGGACGCCGAGCGCGCCCGCACGCCGGTACCGCAGCGCGACTGTCCCCAGGCCCGCCGCGAAGAGGGCGAGCAGGAGGAGGATGCCGAACCGGAGGACGGTCTTGTCGTCCTCCCCGAAGGTGCGGATCGCGAAGTCCTTCACCGGCGCCGGGGTCAGGTCGACGACGGCACCGCCGACGACCGTCACGGGTCCGGTGGCGGGGCGTACCAGGGCCGCGACCAGTTCGGCGACCGCCAGGGCCGTGTAGCCGGCCGCCAGGCCGGCGAGCGCACCCCGCACGACGGGGACGAGGGTGTTCCGGAAGCTGCTCACATACGGTCCTTCGGAAGCGACCGCCCGGCGGATGGGTCTGACCACCCGGACCGGAGCCGCCACAGAGGAGGACGCATGGCCACCGACACCGCGACGACATCGTGACCTTCCGGGCCCATCCGCGAGGGCGTCCGCGCCGAAACACACCGGGGAGCTGTCCGCAGGCTCTCCGCCGGCCTGCCGAAAGGGCGGACACCGGCCCGCCGAACCGTGAAGGAACAGCATGCGATGGCTCCCCACTCCGAGGACGACCGCCCGAGGCGGCGGCTCCGTCCGGTCCCGACGTCCGGAGCCGGGCAGGTGACCCGGCCGCTCCCCTCCGGTGGCTCCGGCCCCGACGCGCGGGGCGACCTGGCCGAAGTGATGAGGGAGGTCGCCCGGGGCGACAAGCAGGCGTTCTCCACGCTCTACGACGCCCTCGCCCCGCTGGTCTTCGGTGTCGCCCTCCGTGTGGTGCGCGACCGGGCCCAGTCCGAGGAGGTCACGCAGGAGGTCATGATCGAGCTGTGGCGCCAGGCCGCCCGCTACGAGCCGACGGCCGGAAGCGTGAC
Organism: Streptomyces sp. NPDC002825; assembly: GCF_040295385.1. NCBI lineage: Bacteria > Bacillati > Actinomycetota > Actinomycetes > Kitasatosporales > Streptomycetaceae > Streptomyces > Streptomyces sp. NPDC002825. The sequence goes on along the minus strand of NZ_JBEOVH010000034.1, from coordinate 27,094 downwards.
GACCTGGGCGGCGACGATCGCCCACAGGCGGGCCGTCGACCGCGTACGGTCGGCCCAGGCCGCCTCCGACCGGGAGCACGCCCTGGCGGCACGGGAGCACACCACCGCCTTCGACGAGGTCGCCGAGCAGGCTGAGACCCGGCTGGAGAGCGAGCGGGTACGCCGTTGCCTGCGCGGCCTGACCGAACTCCAGCGCGAGGCCGTGACCCTCGCCTACTACCAGGGCCTGACCTATCGTGAGGTCGCCCAGAGCCTGCAGACCCCGCTTCCCACCATCAAGACACGCATGCGCGACGGACTGATCCGCCTCCGCGACTGCATGGGGGTGACCTCGTGACCCAACAGCACCACTCCGACCTCCACACCCTCACGGCCGCCTATGCGCTGCACGCTCTCGACGCCGTCGAACGGGACGCGTTCGTCGCCCACCTCGAGCACTGCGAGGACTGCCGCAGGGAGGTGAGCGGGTTCGAGGCGACCGCCGCGCGGCTCGCGGCCGCCCTCGGCCAGACGCCTCCGGAGGCCCTCAAGCGCCGGACGCTCGCCGCCGTCGAGGGCGTGCGCCAACTGCCGCCCCGCGTGCCCGCCGCCGGCGCGGCGGCGGGCCTGGCCCGGGTGGTGAGGCGCAGGGCGGTCCCGCTCGCGCTCGCCGCGAGCCTGGTCGCCGCCGTCTCGTTCGCCGGCCTCGCCGCCTGGCAGCACCAGGAGAACGAGGACGCGCGCCGGCAGGCCCGGCAGGCCGAAGAACGGCTGGTGGCCGTGAGCGGGGTGCTGGCCGCACCCGACGCACGGACGGTTCACGGGCGGACCACCAACGGCGCGGTGACCACGGTCGTGTCGTCGGACCGGCAGAACCGGGCCGTGTTCACGGCCACCGGGCTTCCGGTCCCGGCGGAGGGCCACACGTACCAGCTGTGGCTCGACCACGAGGGCACCATGCGGCCCGCCGGGCTCATCCACGCCGACGGCACCGTCCTCCTCGAGGGCGACCCGTCCGACGCGACGGGGGTGGGGCTCACCCTCGAACCGGCGGGTGGTTCGGCGCAGCCCACAACCCAGCCCCTGCTCCTGCTGCCCCTCCCGGCCTGACCCCTCCCGTCGGGCCGGTGTCCGGGCTGCCGCCCCGAGGACGGACGACATGACGCCCCCCGGTCCGGTCAAGCCGAGGGGGAGCGCCGGCTCCCCTGGCGGTCGGAAGCCGCCGGGGGGGGCAGGGACGGCGGGTCAGGGACGGTGGCGGAGGGCGCCCGGCCACCAGACGGCGGGCCCGATGTCCCGGACCAGCGCCGGGACCAGGAGCGACCGGACCACGAGGGTGTCGAGCAGGACGCCGAAGGCCACGATGAAGGCGATCTGGACGAGGAAGGCCAGCGGGATCACGCCGAGGGCCGCGAAGGTGGCGGCGAGGACGACGCCCGCCGAGGTGATGACCCCGCCCGTGGCCACCAGCCCGCGGCGCAGGCCCTCACGGGTGCCGTGCAGCTCCGTCTCCTCGCGGACCCGCGACATGAGGAAGATGTTGTAGTCGACCCCGAGGGCGACCAGGAACACGAAGCCGTACAGGGGCACGGCGGAGTCGGTCCCGGTGAAGCCGAAGACGTGCTCGAAGACGAGGGCGGAGACGCCCAGGGTGGCGAGGAAGTTGAGCGCGACGGTGGCGACCAGGAGCAGGGGCAGCAGCAGCGAGCGCAGCAGGCCGACCAGAATGGCCAGGATGATGGCGAGCACGACGGGGACGATGAGGCTCCTGTCCCGCTCGGCCGTGACCTGGGTGTCGTACTTCTGGGCGGTGGATCCGCCGACGAGGGCGTCGGCTCCGGGGACGGCGTGGAGGGTTCTGCGCAGGGCGACGACGGTATCCCTGGCGGCGTCGCTGTCCGCGGCGTCCGCAAGGGTGACGTCGATCCGGACGCGGCCGTCGGCGAGCGGCCGGCCGGAGCCGGGGGCGGCGGAGACCATCGCGGAGTCGACCCCCTCGACGGCCGCCGCGGCCGTCCGTACCTTCTCCGCGGCGTCGGCGTCGGCGATGACGACGGCGGGGTTGCCCGCGCCGCCTGGGAAGTGCTCGCTCAGGCGCTCCTGGGCAGCGACGGAAGGGGCGTCCTTGACGAAGATCTCGTCGAACGGGACGCCCTTGGAGTCGAGCGAGAAGGAAAAGGCCGCGCAGGCGACGAGAGCGGCCAGGGAGCCTGCCCAGACCTTGCGGGGGGCGCGGTCGACGAGCCGGGCGACCTTGCGCCAGACGGGGTGGTCCGCCTCGTCGTCGGCAGTGGCCTTGGGGCGGGCGGGCCAGTACGCGGCACGGCCGAGCAGCACCAGGACGGCGGGGAGGAAGGTCACCGAGCTCAGCACGGCGCAGACGATGCCGATGGCGCCGACGGGGCCGAGCGCCCGGTTGTTGGTGAGGTCGCTGAACAGCAGGGCGAGCAGGGCGAGCGCGACCGTGGCGGCGCTGGCGACGATCGGGCCGAGGGACTGCCGGAGCGCGGCGCGCATGGCCGGAACGCGGTCGCCGTCGCGTGCGCCGAGCTCCTCCCGGTAGCGGGCGGCGAGCAGCAGGGCGTAGTCGGTGGCCGCGCCGATGACCAGGATGGACAGGATGCCCTGGACCTGCCCGTCGACCCGTACGACGGCGTGGTCGGCGAGCACGTACACGACGGCGCAGGCCAGGCCGAGGGCGAAGACGGCTCCGAGGATGATCAGCAGCGGCAGCAGGACGCTGCGGTAGACCAGGAGAAGGATCACCAGGACCGTCACCAACGCGACGACCAGCAGAAGGCCGTCGATGCCGGAGAACGCGCCGCCGAGGTCTGCCCGGGTCGCGGCGGGACCCGCGAGCCACACCTCTGTCCCCGGTACGGCGGAGACGGCCGCCTCGACCTCGTCCAGGACCACGGGGAGTTCCTCGCCGAGGTCGGGACGGAGTTGGACGATGCCGCGAAGGGCCTCGCCGTCCTCGGAGGGGAAGGCCGGCGACGGTGCTCCGACCACGCCCTCGGCGTCCTTCAGGGAGGCCAGGGCGCGGCTCGCGCTCTCCTGCGCGCCCGGGTCGACGCGCCCGCCGCCGTCCGCGGTCCAGACGACCAGCGCGGGCAAGGTCTCCTCCTGACGGAACGCCTCCTGCGCCTTGAGGACCCGGGTCGACTCGGCGCTGCGGGGCAGGAAGGCGGCCTGGTCGTTGGTGGCGACCTCGCTGAGCTTGCCGGCGTACGGGCCGAGCCCTCCTCCGACGGCGAGCCAGACGACGAGCACCAGCAGCGGCAGCAGTCTGCTCGCCCCGCGCGCGAGTGTGGACATGGAGCACTCCCCCAGGGATGTCTCGACAATCAACTATCTCAACGATCGAGTTATATTCTCACGGAGCCACCGGGTTCCCGGCGCCACCCCTCGTGAAGCGGTACGGACTGCCCCCACCGTCCCTTCCCCTGATCGGCACGCCACGGATGCGGATCGGCTGCGAAGGGGACGGCGACGGGGGGACTTGGCAGCGCCGTTCAGGGAGCCAGGTGCCCGCGGCCGGGGCGGGGCGCTCCCCGGGCCGCGGAGCGATCGATCAGCTTCTCCTCGATGAGGCCGCCCGTGCCCAGCAGACCGGTCTGCTCGAAGGAGTGCTCTCTCTGGAGCCGGGGAAGCTCGCGGCGGGAGAGCAGGTCCACCGCGACGGGGAAGAACGGCCGCCCGGCCTGGGCGAGCAGGAGCCACGGCGGGGCGTAGACCGAGGCGCGGCGCCGCTCGATCCCCCGCACCAGCCAGGACGCGACCCGGTCCACCGGGTACACGCGGCGGGCGGGGGCGGGCATGTGCCCGCGCAGTTCGCGCAGGACCGCGTGGCGGTCGACGTCACGGACCATGTCGGTGTCGGTCCAGTGCAGGTACGCCACGCCCACGCCGACGCGCAGGTGTGCCACCTCGGCCCGCAGGGAGCGGGCGAAGGCTTCGGCGCCCGCCTTGGACGCGCAGTACGCGCTCATCATCGGGGCCGCGCCGAAGGCGGCGGTGGAGGCGACCTGGAGGAAGTAGCCCCGGGTGGCCCGCAGCCCCGGCAGAAAGGCACGCGCGGTGACCGCGCTGCCGACCAGGTTGACCTCCACGACGCGGCGCCAGGTGGTGGGATCGGAGCTCTCGAAGGGGCCGCCCTCCGCGACGCCCGCGTTGGCGATGACGACCGACGGGGCGCCGAGGGTCCGCGTCACCTCCTCGGCGGCCCCGTCCATCGCCGCGTCGTCGGTGACGTCGACCTCCACGACGTGGCTGTCGGTGCCAAGCGTCACGGCGACGGCGGCGAGCGTGGCGTGCTCCCGCCCCAGCAGGGCCACGCGCATGCCGCGTGCGGCCACCAGCCGCGCCAGTTCGGCGCCGAGCCCGCGGGCGGCGCCGGTGACGACCGCGACACGGCCTCCGGGTTCCGGGGAACGGGGCATGAGGGCCTCCGATGAGGAGATGGTGTGACGGGGCCGACGCCTCGCCGCCTGCCGGTGAACTTCTCGGCGCGCGGGTGCTCCGGATGCGGGCGGCGGTCACCTCGCGGACGCGTCGCCCGTTTCGGGTCGCATCCGGCCGAGGCTCCCGGGGCGAACTCCGAGAACAGCGCACGGCAACCGCGCGACCGAGCGGGCCGGCGCCCTGCGAGGCATGAGGACGGGCGGGGTATGACGAACACGCACTGGCTCTTCGGGGACCAACTCGGGCCCTCCTTCCTGGAACCCGGCGACCGCGGTCCGGCCCGCGACGCGCGGGTGGTGATGATCGAGGCCCGGTCCGTCTTCCGGCGCCGCCGCTTCCACCGGGCCAAGGCCCACCTGCTCCTTTCGGCCATGCGGCACCGCGCCGCCGAGCTCGGTGACCGGGTCGCGTACGTACGGGCGGACACGTACGGGGAGGGGCTGCGGAAGGCCGTGGGCGACGGCCGGGTGACGGTGCACCACCCCACCTCCCGGGCCGCGCTGCGTCTCGTCCGGTCACTCGGCAACGTCACCGTGCTGCCGCCGCGCGGCTTCCTGGTCGGCCCCGATGAGTTCGCCGCCTGGGCGGGCGAGCAGCGCGCGCTCCGCATGGAGAACTTCTACCGGCACGTCCGGCGCGACCACGACTTGCTGATGGAGAGCGGCGAACCGGCCGGCGGCGCCTGGAACCTCGACCACGAGAACCGCCGCCCACCACCGCGCGGGGCTCGCACGCTGGGCGCCCCGGCGCCGTACCACCCCCGCGAGGACGCGATCGACGAGGAGGTCCGGCACGACCTGGACCGCTGGGAACGCGACGGGGACGTCTCCTTCGTGGGCCGCGACGGTCCCCGGGTGTTCCCCGCGGACCGCCGGCAGGCGCTCGCCGCCCTGCGGCGCTTCCTGGACCACCGGCTCGCCGGGTTCGGCGCGTACGAGGACGCCGTGCTGGCCGCCGACGGCACCATGAGCCACAGCCTGCTGTCGACGTCCCTCAACCTGGGCCTGCTCGATCCGGCCGAGTGCGTGGAGGGGGCGGAGGCCGTCTGGCGGGCGGGCGGCGCACCGCTGAACTCGGTGGAGGGGTTCGTCCGCCAGATCGCCGGCTGGCGCGAGTACGTGTGGCACCTCTACTGGTACTTCGGGGAGGAGTACCGCACGAGCAACACCCTCGGGCACACTGGCGCTCTCCCCCGCTGGTGGCAGGAGCTCGACGCGGACGCCGTGTCGGCCCGGTGCGTGGCGACGGCTCTGCGCCAGGTGCGGGACACGGGCTGGACCCACCACATCCCGCGCCTGATGGTGCTGGGCAGTTACGCGCTCCAGCGCGGCTGGGACCCGGCCGCCGTCACCGACTGGTTCCACCGCAGCTTCGCCGACGGCTACGACTGGGTGATGCTTCCCAACGTCGTCGGCATGTCGCAGTACGCCGACGGGGGCCGGATGACGACCAAGCCGTACACCTCCGGTGGCGCCTACATCGACCGCATGAGCGACCTCTGCGGCCCCTGCCCCTACCGCCCGGACCGTCGGATCGGCGAGGACGCGTGCCCGTTCACGGCCGGTTACTGGGCCTTCCTCCACCGGCACCGCGACCGGTTCGGCCGCAACCACCGCATGGCGCAGCCCGTACGGGGCCTCGACCGGCTGCGGGACCTGTCCGCCCTCCTGGAGCAGGAACGGGGACGCGGGGCGGGACCGCCCTGACGGGACGGCGCGCCGGCCCACGAGCACGTCTGCGGGACCCGTGGGACGACCGGCGGGCGGGCCGCGGCCTGACGGCACGCGCGCCCGCCCGCGGGGACCTGCTGGAGCAGTCCCCTCCCCGGCGCTCCGCGGACTGTTGCCGCTCAGCGTTCCGGACTACTTGGGCATGAGGACGGTGTCGACGATGTAGACATTGGCGTTGGCGGTCTTCACGTTGCCGCAGACGACCTTGGAGGTGTCGTTGACGGTGTAGTCCTGGCCGGAGCCCTTCGTCGTGATCGTGCTCTTCTGGAGGGTCTCGAAGGAGCCGTTCTCCAGCTGGGCCGGGGCGAGCTTCCGGCCGACGACGTGGTACGTGAGGATCTTCGTGAGCGTGGCCTTGTCGGCGAGGACCTTGTCCAGGTCGGCCTTCGGGATCTTCGCGAAGGCGTCGTCGGTCGGCGCGAAGACCGTGATGTTCTCGGCGTTGTTGAGCGTGTCGACGAGTCCGGCCTTCTGGACGGCGGCCACCAGGGTGGAGAGGGCCGGGTTGTTCGACGCGGCGGTCGCGACCGGGTCCATCGCCATGCCCCCGAAGGAGCCCGCGCCCTCCTTCGGCACGCTCGCACAGGCCGGACCGAACGGCGCGTCCGCGGCCGTCGCGCCCTCCGCCGGGGTCGCGTCGGCAGCGGCGGCCGAGGTCGGGGCCGCGGCCTTGGTGTCACCGTCGGAGTCCGAGCAAGCGGCGAGCGAGAAGGGCAGGACGGCGGCGGCGGTCGCGGCGATGACACCACGGCGAATGGTCAGGGAGTTCATGAGTGTTGCTCCTCGGGGATTCCTGGAAAGGGGGCTGGAGCACCGCCCCCGGCGGACGCGCGACGCGCGGTGCATCGGAGACCAACCGGCTCCGAGTGCCGGATTCGGGCGGCTGCGCCGCCGCGGGAAGTGCTCACAACCGCATTTCGGCGCCGCCCGCCCGACGGATGGGTCCCTCACTCGAACGAGTGAGGGCCGATGTGTCGGAGAGCCCTGCCGGAGCGTGTGGTCCACGGCCTGGTCGCCGAGTACACCTCGCTCGGACCGGACGACGGCTCGCGCGAAGCGCTCACCTCACCGCACGCGCCGTTCGCCACTGCGCGTGAGCGTCGTACCAGCCGGTTCTGGCGCCGCCGCACTCAGGCTCCGAGAAGTCCCTGACCTCCCGAACCGATGTCGAGGACCTGGTCCGCCGGGGGCGCTGACGCGTGCACCGGCTCGTTGAAATGCGAGAACGCGACCCTCATCTCGGCCCCTTGGTCGGAGCCCTCCATGAACCGGATGTAGGGCTCGCCCTGGGCGGCCACGTACATGGTCAGGCCCTCGTCCCCCTCGGGGCCGCGCAGCGGGATGAACGATTCGCCGTTCCGCTGGACGACAGGCTGCTGCTGGACACCGACACCGTTCTGGGGAACCTTTGACAGCGCCTTGTCGAGGTCGCACTGTTCCCTCACGGCAGAATTGATCGAGGGGACCCTGAGGTATTTGCCCCGAGCCTCCGCCGTGCGCTTGTCGGCCTGTGCCGCTGCTTCGGGACCGCGACGGGCGGCCTCCGCACGTATCTCCGCGAGTGCGACGTCGGTGTAGCGAATGTAGGACACGCCTTCGCCGGCGACTCTGATGATGTCCCCCCGCTGAGTACGGCCCATATCGAAAGTGCCGGTGCAGTTGCCGTCCCGGTCTGCGTGCACGGAGATCACAGCACCGCCTTGGGGCGCCCGGACAGCGAACGACAGCTGCATGGAGTTCGCCACCCGCAGCAGGTCGAACGTCCTCTCCGCCGTCCGTTCGCCGGCCGGTCGCTCGCGCGGACTCGAGCCGTTCTGCGGGGACGTGTCCGTGTGCCCCGCCCCTCCGGCACAGCCCGCCAGCAGCGCCAGCGTCAGGCAGAGTCCTGCCGCCCCGCCCCTGCGCACCAGGTGGATTCCCCGCATGCTCCGTTCCCCTCTCATGAGTGCCGTCACCCCACCGGCAGCAGGGCCGGCCACCAGGCGGGTATCCCGTCCGGCGCGCAGGCTCCCCCCGCGGAGTCCGCCACCAGGTGCCAGGCCACCATCGCGGGCCAGATCAGGACCACCACCAGTACCGCGGCTCCGAGGACGGGCGCCACGGGCCGGCGTCCCTCCGTCGTGCGCAGGAGCCCTCCCCAGGTCGCCGCTCCCGCCGCTCCCGCGATCGCACCGGTGATCAGTACGTCGAGCAGGGCGAACCCGGGCTCGTCGGGGCGGCAGTCGCGCCAGGCCTGGCCGAGCAGCAGTCCGTGCGCGTAGAAGGCGCCGGTGAAGACGAGCCACGGTGCCAGGACGGAGGCGGGTCGGCTCCCGTCGAATATTCGGGTGCCCCAGGTATCCGCCATGCAACGGAAGAGATACCACCAGGCGAGCAGGCCGATGGCGGCGAGCACGATCCGCGCCGCGATCGGGATGTCGGCGACGGTCGCCTGCCCCGGCGCCCCCACGGCGACGATGACGGCGAATCCCACCAGCCGCCAATTGATCCAGATACGCCCTTGCAAGAGAACTCCAGAATCACGTGATGGGCCGTCGGCCATGCGCATCTGCGCATGGCCGACGGCCAGCTTACTGACCGGAAATGATCAGTGGGTCACTACATGCGGTCAGGATTGGGTCCAGAAGTCCCAGTCGCCGAGGCGGCGCCAGTCATTGTCCGGACTGCCCCAGTTCTCCCAGAACTTGAGGTTCTGGATTTCCTCGTCGCTCGGGGGATTCACGGCGAAATCGATGCCCGTCGCAACAACTCCGAGCGGCGTGCCGAGAACCTTTCCGAATGCCTTGCCCATGACTTCCTTCGCACCGGTCTTCCCCGCTGCGCCGAGCCCGGACTCCGCTGCGGATTCCGCGAGACCCACGCACCCGTTTCCGGCCTTGGGGTCGCATCCGCCCATGAAGTAGTCCTTGCCCGCTATCACATCGCCGCCGGCGAACGCCGTGCCCGAATTCATCCAGGACCGGAAGCTGAGCCAGCTGATCACCGAGTAGGCCTTGCTGTTGACCACGGCGTCCTGCTTGGCCTGCTGCGCCGACTCGTCGTCGGAACCGCAGACGAGCTGGGCTCCGACCTCGCTGCAGACGGGCATGACGCCGACCGGGGTGTTGCCCTGCGGCTGACGCGGGTCGTTCAGCATGACGAAGTCGTGGTACTTCTCGCCCGCGTCACCGAGACCGTAGACATTGACCTCGTTCATGAACGGATCGTCCCGCGACCAGCGCTTCACCGGAGTCTCCACGGTCCAGCCCCAGCCCTCTTCGTAGAGCTGCCAGTGGCCGTCCACGTCGCAGTCCGCCTCGTTGTCGCACGGGCCGATCGGCCGGTGACCGTCGTACTCGACCCGGGTGGTCGGGTTGCCGCCGGTGAACGCGTAGCGGTTGCCGGTGAAGAGGTCTGCGCCCAGGCCCAGGTCGGCCAGCGCACCCGCGTACATGTCCCGGGTGGTGAAGCGGTTCAGGCCCGGGTTGTAGTCGCGGAAGCCCATGTCGTACGTGCCGGCCTGAGCGTCCCAGCGCTTGGAGTTGAAGCGGTACGGGTTGTACGCCTCCTTCGTCGGGTTGCCGGCCTCGGGCTTGTCGATGCCGGTGAACTCGGACTCGTCGTCCGAACCGTAGGCGGTATAGCCGTAGGTGGCCTTGGTGTCGCCGTTCTTGTCGGTCACGGTCTCGACGTCGGTGTGGCCGTTGTAGCCGTAGAAGCCGTCCTCGGTCGTACCGTCCGTGTTGTGCGTGACCTGGGAAAGCCGCTCACCCCACGGGCTGTACTGGTACGACTTCGTCAGCGCACCGGAGACCTCCTCCGTCAGCACCTCGGTCGAAAGGCCGAGGTACCTGAAGTCGGTGGTCTTGCCGTCCGACGTCTTCGAGGCAGTGCGGTCGAGCGGGTCGAAGGTGTACTTCGTCGACTTCAGCGCACCGGTGGCGTCCATCTTCTGGGACTCCACCACGTGGTCGAAGCCGTCGTACACGCTCCGCTCGACGACCTCGCCGCCGGCGGTTACGGACTCCTGCCGGCCGAAGGGGTCGTAGTTGTACGAGAACGTACTGCCCGATGCGGTGGCCGACAGCAGCCGGTTGCGGTCGTACGCGAACGTCGTGGTGACGTTCTTGACCGTCTGGCTGATGACGTTGGCGTTGGCATCGTGGACGTACGTGTCCGTCCCGGCCCCGGTACCGGTCTTCACCGACTTGGAGAGGCGGTCGACCGGGTCGTAGCTGAAGTCCGTGGTGGAGTCGAGGTACGCCGCGTGGTTGTCGGCGTTCATCTTCTTCGCCGCGTCCTGGGCCTTGTTGCCGTTGGCGTCGTACGTGTAGGTGTGCGACGAGACGAGGGTGCCGTTGGGCTTCTTCTCGCTCGTCGTCCTGATCGCACCGTCGAGGTAATAGGTGTGGTCGACGGTGTTGCCGTTGGCCTTGGTCTCCATCAAGGTCAGGCCGCGGTCGGTGTAGGTGTACGAGGTCACCTTGGGCGAGGCGTCCGTGGAGGTCTTCCCGACCGAGACGGTCTTCACCAGGTCACGCAAGTCGTACGTGTACTTGGAGAACTGGTCGGGGTGGGTGACGGTCTCCGGCTTGCCGTTGACGTCGTAGGTGTACGACGTCGCCTTCTGCTCCTGACCGGCCAGCGACTCGGTCACCTTCTGCGCCTGGTTGAGGCCGGTGTAGGCGATCGTGTAGGCGTCGATCTTCGCCCCGGAGGACGTGTCGTCGATCGACGTCAGGTTGCCGTTGACGTCGTAGCCGTAGGCGAAGGTCTTCTTCTCCGCGTCGGCGGGGTCTCCGCTCGTGCTACGGACGAGCTTCACGCCGTCGGCGACGACCTTGCCCGCGCTGTTCTGGAACAGCTGGAGCTTCGCCTTGTTCCCCTGGGTGAAGGAATACGAGCCGAGTGACACCCACGTACGTGGAGCCGCGTTCTGGTCCTTCACGACGTCCGTCTTCGTGCCGTCGGCCTTGGTGACCGTGTACTTCGCGGTCGTCGCCGCCCCCACGACCTCGGGGTACTTCACATAGGCGGTGTAGGTGCCGTCCTTCGGGATGTTGAGGGTCCACGTGAAGGAGTCCGTGCCGGCGCCGGCGGCGTGGACCTGGTGGTCGTAGCCCTGCTGGCCGGTGAGGGAGCCCTTCGTCCAGGTACCGGTGAACGCGGTGTTCTGGGTGTCGGAGTTGTCGACGAGCACGACCGAGGCGCCGACCGGGACGCCGTCGTCCGACCTCGACCTGAGCTTGCCGTCCGGGTAGTACGACCACGTCATGGTGCGGTTCGAGGAACCGCCGGCCGAGGTCAGGGTCCGGGCCGTCTGCTTGCCCAGCTCGTCGTAGTCGTAGGTGGTGGTGATGTCCCACGGGTCGGTGGACTTCCGCGCCCAGCCGTTGTCGAAGTACTCGTAGACCGTGTCGTTGCGGACCGTCTGGCCCTCCGACGGCGGCAGCGACGTCTTCTCGACCCGGCCGACGGCGTCGTACACCGTCTCCGTGTACACGTTGGGGTCGTTGTAGCGGGCGTCTGCCGGATCGTACGGCTGGAACTGCTTCACCGGACGGTTCAGCGCGTCGTACTCGGTGCGCGCCGTGAAGTCGTCGACGTTCGCCGTCGCGGTGCCCCTCGGCGTGATCACCTTGGTCGTGTTGCCGACCTGGTCGTACTCGTACTTCGTCGTGCGGTACGTGATGTTCGGGCTGGTGCCGGAGTGCGGAACCTTGACCTCGACCTTCTTGCCGCGCTCGTCGTAGACGACCGTCGACGTGTTGTTCTCCGTGTCCGTCGTCGAGACGACCAACGAGTCCTTGTCGTACGTGCGCGACATGGTCTTTCCGGTCGCGTCCGTCACGGACGTGACCCGGTGGTTCAGGTCGTAGGCGGTCCTGGTGGTGTAGTCGGTGGTGTCGGCGGTCGCGCTCTTCCTCGGGTCGATGACCGTGGTGACGTTGCCGACGTTGTCGTACGCGTAGGTCAGCGTGTCGCCGGCCGCGTTGACCACCGAGGTGAGCTGGTTGACGACGTCGTAGTTGTTGGTGGTGACGTAGTCGTTCAGCTCGGCGGTGGTCAAGGTGCCCTTGGGCTCGGTCGTCGTCTTGAGGTTGCCGACCTTGTCGTAGGTGTACGTCGTCCGGCGCTCCGCCGAGGTGGTGGTGTCCTTGGGGGCGGTCGCCGAGGTGATCTGGTCGGCCGCGTCGTAGACCGCGGTCGAGACCGCGCCGTTGGGTGCCGTCGACGTCGTGACGTTGTTGTTGGCGTCGTAGACCGGGGCCGGGGTGGTGATGAGCACGCCCGCGTTCTGGTCCTTCGGCACGGTGGAGACCATCGGACGGCCGAAGGTGTCGTAGGTCTGCGTGGTCTTCTTCCCCAGGACGTCCGTGATGCGGGTGACCTGGCCGCGTTCGTCGTACACGAACGTCAGCGGCCTGTTCAGCGCGTCTGTGATCGTGTCCGGGTAGCCGGTGGGACCGAAGCCGCTGTTCCTGGTCGCGTTGCCGTTGGCGTCGGTCGCCTTGGTGAGCTGGCCGTAGGAGTCGTACTCGTACGACGTGGTGTAGTCACCCGCCGTCGTGGTGGCGACGCCCTTGGGGTCGGTGACCGTCTTCAGGTTGCCGAAGGTGTCGTACACGAACTGCCACTTCCGGCCCTCCGGAGAGGTCTTGCTGACCAGGTCGGACGAGTAGGCGTCGGCCCTGGGCTGGTACTGGAACTTCTCGGCGTTGGCCGGATAGGTGTTCGGTGCGCAGTCGCTCTGCGCGGGGACGCCTGCCTTGTTGTTCTCGGCGTCGCGCTGCCAGAGCGGGTAGCCGGTCTTCTGGTCGTAGCAGTACGCGGTCTTGGCGCCGTTGGCCTCCTCGAGGTAGGTGACGTTGTTGTCCGCGTCCCACGACATCTTCGTGGCCTGGGACTTGGCGTTGGTCGACTGCACCGGACGGCCGAAATCGTCCGTGACGTAGTCCGTCGCGTGGCCCTGGGCGTCGGTGACCTCGGTGTCGGTGAACTTGCTGTTCCCGGCGTCGGCCGCGTAGGCGAACGACGTCGTGCCCTGCAGACGGTCGGTGATCGTCTTGGTCCACCAGTGGTACTTCGGGTCGTCACCGGTCTGCGGGGCGTAGTACGCCATGCTCGTGGCGTTGCCGCGGGGGTCGGTGACCTTGACCAGCTTGACGTTCTTGTTGCCCTGGGTGGCGTCGTACTCGAAGGAGAACACCTTCGGCTGGGACGAACCCGCGCCGTCCGTCAGCTTCGTCAGCAGACCCTTGTCGGAGTACTCGAAGGTCAGCTTGCGCAGCGAGATGTCGGTCATCGACTTGATGTGGTCGATGATCTTCGGGTTGCTGCTGTCGGCCTTCGTGTAGTACTCGACGGTCAGGGTCTGCCGGCCCGCCGGGTCGGTGATGTACTTGAGGAACTTCGTCGGCTTGTTGTTGGACTTGCGCTCCTCGTACGTGTACGTCTGCGTGTTCCCGTTCTTGTCGACGACCGACGTCATGTAGCCGTCGCAGCCGAACAGGAACCGCGTGCCGTCGGGACGGGTGAGCGTCCAGGCGTCCGGGATCGGGTCCTTCAGCGGGGTGCAGTCCAGAGCCGGCTTCGGCTCCAGCTTGTAGTGCACACCCGCCGGCGCCTTCCAGGAGCCGTCCGGCTGCTTGCGGAAGACGTGCGTCGTGCCGTCGCCGTCCGGGAGCTTGATCTCGGTCGGGTTCGGGTTCGGGTGGAAGTCCAGCGGCGCGCCGAGCCGCGTCGGCCCCGATATCTGGGCGGACCAGCCGTGCCCGAGGACCGTGTCGGAGGTGTCCAGGGTGTTGTACGCGAACCGGGCGAAGGTGTTCAGTCCGCGTCCCGGGTTGGTGAACGCGTTGTACGACCAGACGCTGTTGCCCGCCGCCGTGTTGTTCATGACGGTCGAGCCGGCGCCGGTGTTCTTGCCCGCGTACGAGTAGAACTTCTCCAGACCGAGCTGGTTGGAGGTCGGGTCCTCCACCGCCACGTTCTGCATCAGCCCGGGGATGCCGGCCGTGCCGGAGACCCATGTACCCGCGGTCTTGTTGAGGACGTCCCAGGTCAGCACGTAGTCGGTGCGCTTGTTGCCGTTGTCCGAGTTGATCGGCGTCTTCACCTGCGCCTGCAGGCTGACGCTGTCACCCGGGGCGATGTTGGACGGCAGCGCGGTCTGGACCTGGTTGCCGCCGTTGGTGACGTCCGTGCCGTCCGGCAGCGTCCACCGGTACGACAGCACGTGGTCTGCCGCGTTCCAGGTGGCCGTGGTGGTGTTGGTGAGGGCGAAGTCCACCGTGTAGTCGGTGTTCGGGGTCATGCGCGCCGGGGTCTGCGGCGCGTAGTACGTCGACTCGGTGGTCGAGTCGATGTAGGAGACCACGATCTTCGGGTGGAGCTTCGGCTCGGCGCCCTCGGAGGACAGGAACAGGGTCCGCTCCTGCGAGGCCGCCTCGTCGGCCATCTTGACGACCACGCCCTTCTGCGAGGACGGGGTGGTCACCCAGGACTGGGCGAGCGAGGTGATGTTCCAGTCGTGGCGCGCGGGGTCGTTCGTCATCGCCCCGACATCGGCCGTCACGGCACCGAAGTCACCGCCCGGCGTGGTCCAGTTCGTGGCGGCGTCCGCCTTCACCCATGTCGCGGTGGCTTCGTCGAAGTCACGCGTCAGCGGCCGCAGTTCGTAGATCGCGCCCGCGTTCTCCGAGACGGTCTGCGTGCTCCACATGCGCACCTTCGCGTCCAGCACCCGGGCCGTGGTCGGGATGCCGAGCGCCGGGAACTTGAGCAGTGCGCGCGTGTCGCCGAACGTCGGAGAATTGTTGCCGACCGTGATCCAGTTCTTCGGACCGCCGTCGGAAATCGCGTCGTGCGTCGTCGTCGGCTCCCCCGACGAAAGGGTGGTGTCCTGCGACGCGGTCAGTACCTTCGTCGTCCGGCCGGCCTTCGGGAGGCGGACCAGCTGCGTCGGGGCACCGACGACCTGCCCGTCCTTCGTCTTGACCGCGACCATGTAGTAGTACGCGCGGCCGAACGGGTCCGGGTCGTCCGCCTTCGTCGGCACCGCCGTCGTGTCCGTGAACGACGTCACCGTGGACGTCACCGGAGACACCAGCGTCGCCGCCGAGGGCGTGAAGGTCTGGTTGATCGAGCGGTGGACCTGGTACTCG
Source organism: Streptomyces sp. NPDC002825 (assembly GCF_040295385.1). Classification (NCBI taxonomy): domain Bacteria; kingdom Bacillati; phylum Actinomycetota; class Actinomycetes; order Kitasatosporales; family Streptomycetaceae; genus Streptomyces; species Streptomyces sp. NPDC002825. The sequence goes on along the minus strand of NZ_JBEOVH010000034.1, from coordinate 11,775 downwards.
ACGATGTCGTCGCCGGTGCCGATCGGGTCCTGGTCCTGGTATGCGGACCAGCTCAGCTCCGCACCCGTGTCGTGGATCGTCGTCGGGGCGGCGAGGTCGACGCCCTGCCTGCCGAAGGTCAGGACGAGACGCGGGTAGTTGGCGGTCTCACCGCCGTACCCGAACTCACTGCCCTCGTACCGCGGACCGCCCTTGGGGCCGTTCGCGGACTCGTCACCGGCCTTGATCACGAAGCCGTTGTTGGCGTACGTCCCGTCGATCCACTGCTGGACCGTCTTGGTGACGGGGAAGCTGTGCCAGGTGTTCAGCTCACCGGGCTGCTTGGTGACCACACCGCCCTTGGTGAAGCGAACGGCATCGGCGATGACCGAGGTCGTCGTCGATGCGGGGCCGTCGCCGAGGACGATCTTGCCGAGCGTGCCCGCCTTGAAAGGGTGCGTGCCCAGCGTCTTCCAGACACCGGCGGTGCCGGCCTGCTGGTTCACCACGTACTGCTTCGTGCCGCCGTTGTACGTGACGGTGTACGGGGCGTTGGTGGCACGGTCGGAGGCCGGGACGTAGTGGGTCTCGACCTGGTAGTCGCCGTCCTCGGGAAGGCTGGGCTGCCAGGTGTACGTGTCGCCCGCGACCGAGTCCTTGTTGTACAGGTAGTCCTGGTTGACCGCGTACTGGGTGTACGCGGTGTTGCCCGAGGCGGGCCAGGCGCCGACGGCGGCGGTGCGGCCGGTGTCGCCGTCGTCGACGACGACCGCGGTGCCGGACAGCTCACCGGTGTAGGTGTTGGCGCTGTTCCAGGTGGCCAGGTCCTCGGTCCACGCCTGGGTGGCGCGGTGCGCCTCCAGCTGGACCTCGCTGTCGCCGGTGGTGTGCGTCTGGTCGAACCAGAGCCTGAGGTCGGCCGAGTCGAGCTTGGTGCCTGCCGGAACACCGGTGATCGGGAACCGGATCAGCGCACGCGACGCACCGGTCGACGTGTTGCCGACCGACAGGCGCCAGTTGTCCTTGTAGTTCGTCGTCGGACCGTCCGACGAGATCATCACGTCCTGCGCCGTCGTCGGCGTCGGAGCGATCGAGATCGTCGGGTCGATGGTGACCGGGTACTGACGCTCAGGGGCGGCCAGCCACTTCGCGTCAGGGGTGACCGTCAGCTTCCAGCCGTTGCCCGCCCTGGCGAGCTTCTGCGTCACGGCCGAGCTGTATCCGGAGCCGTACGGTGAGCGGGCGTCCTTCTTCGCGTCCGTCATGAACGCAGCGGGGATCACCAGTACGGGGTCCGCACCCTCGCCGTAGAGCGAGATCGAGCCGTCCTTACTCGCCTTCGGCGTCAGCCCGCCCGGGTCGAGGGTGAAAGTGAAGGAGACCGGAGCTGTCGGCTTCCGGTCGAGGACGATGTTCTCCTTCACCCGGCCCGGACCGACCTGGTACGACAGGTCCGCACCGGCCACCGCGTCCTTGTAGGTCACGGTGTCGCCCTTGGCCACCGGCGCGAGCTTCCCCGCACCTTCCAGGCCTAAGGTCACCGAGTGACCGTCGGCTTCGAACCGCAGGAACCTGCTCGCGTCTGAGCCGAAGGAACTACGGGCGACGTTGGTGGTGTTCGTGAACGGGAAGCCCTTGGTCTTGCCCGCGGTAACCGTCGGGTCGATGTCCTTCCACGACTTCCCCGACCGGTACGCCGTCGGCACCGCCGACACCACGGCCTGCACCCGCCCGTCGGAAAGCTTCCAGTACCGGGCGTTCGCCGTACGCCTGGCCGTCAACTCCCCGACTCGCTTGGGCTTCGGCGCCGCCTTGCCCTTCGGGAGCTTCTCCCGGCTCGGCAGCACCGGAGTACCGCCCGTCCGCGGTGACTCTGAACCGCTCCCGCTCCCGCTCCCGCTCTCGTCGGAATCCGAGAACCAATCCCCGAGGGCGCTGGTAATACCCTCGTCGTCACTACTCGAAACTGTTGTCGCATAAGCGACTTGTGGCAGCGCGGTTCCGGCCACAGCCGAGACCACGAGGCAGGCTATAGCCCGCCCATATCTCACCTTCACGCCATCCCTTTCCTCTGCGCCCACTGCGCGAACGCAAAAGGGCGCACCGGCACGCCGACGCGGGTTTCCATCGCCGGTCGTGGTGGAACTGGCCCGACCAGGTCACCTCAAGGCACGCCAAAGAAGACCACTTTCCGCATACGGGAATGCGGCCTCCTCGGAGGTACGCCGGTCACGGCGTCGGCTTTCTAACCAAGCTTTCGACGGGCCGTCAACCAAAAGGCCATAGCAGGCATTTGACTCAACGAGGCTGATCACCAACAAGAAGGGTGCTGTCGCTTGAATCCAGGAAATTGGCATGGCGCACCCCGCCAAGGACACCGATTTCGTATCGATCTGGTGCACTTGGGGATGCCGGACCCCTCATGGCGGCGAAGCCGCAGCGCGGGAATCCTCAGAGCTCGTGCTCAAGTTGCTGACGTCAGGCAGTGAAGTGGCCCGCACCGTGTCCGGGATCAGGCATGTCCCAGGCAGGTCGGGATGTGAATGAATGACGGAGGTGAAGATCACGTCCAAGTGCACCGACCCCAGCGTCGTCGCCGAGATGATTGAGCTTCTTCAGCGTTGCCGCTCCAGCGTGAGGATGGCCTTGGCGATTGACGTCATGCGGTGGGGGCTGCACCGGGACCTGCGGAAGATCCGCCAGGACTTCAGGCTCGCGACACCGCGTTCAACGGGCGCTCGTGCTGCGGCCAGTACCCGGTTGAGGGTCTTTTCGGCGGGACTGGGTTCCTGGAGCGGCTCGCGTTTGATGCCGGTCGTCAGCCACGGTCCTGCGCCTTGGTAGGCGAGATCGGCCAGGATGGGAACGCCCTGGCGCTCGCAGATCCGGATGATCCGGTGGGTGCGGGCGGCTATCGGGTCGTGAGTGCGGCCCGGCAGGCGACCGAAGGGGCCCTGTTGGTTCCGTGTCCTGCCACGCTCGACGTCCCGTAAGAGCTCGTCGAGCATGTTGCCTGGCTGCTGTGCGAGCACCGCCGGACCCGCAACACCCGCTGGCGCAAGCTCGGCTGCTTCGACCAGGCACTGCTCACCCTGGTCCACCTGCGTAAGGACGAGACGTTCGCCCAGCTCGGTGCCGGGTTCGCTCTATCGCAGGCCACCGCCTGGCGCTACGTGGACGAAGCCCTGGACGTCCTCGCGGCCTGGGCGCCAGGTCTGCACGCGGCTCTGACCGGGCTGGGCGAGGGCGACTTCGACATCGTCGACGGCACGCTCATCCCCACCGACCGTGTCCACGCCGACGAGCCGTACTACTCGCAGAAACACAAGAATCACGGCATGAACGTGCAGGTCATCGCCCGCCCCGATGGCACACCGCTGTGATTCTCCCGCGCGACACCCGGTCGCACCCGCCTTCGCCCAGTTGAAAGCCTGGCGGCTGCTCCGGCGAGCCAGATGCTCCACCCGCCGCATCGGCACCATCGTCCAAGCTGTCCACACGCTGCCGACCTTCAACTGTTCAGGATGAAAGAGGCCGAAGAAATCAGGCCGGCCTCCTCACCTATGGCTTCACATCGAGACGCACGAGCGCGCCGATCTCCACGAGCTGGTCCGGCAGTGCCAAGTCGGAAACGCCCATGACCGTGCTGGCGGGCCGGTGCTCCCCGAAGTACTCGGCGTGGAGGCGTGCCGTCGTGTCGAAGTTCTCCCGCAGGTTCCTCACCAGAACCGAGGTCTCCACTATCTGGCTACGCTCGGCCCCGAACTGCCTCAGCACCAGGTCCAAATTCGCCAGCGTGGTGCGGACCTGCAGTTCGAAGTCGCCGGCACCCACGAAGTTGCCGTGACGGTCATGAGCCAGCTGCCCCGACACATAAACCGTGTCACCGACCTGAATGGCCTGACTGTACCCGTACAACGACTCCCACGGCATGCCGAACCCGAATGCCTTGCCCTGAGAACTCATGACTCACTCCCTTGATACAGCACGCGGAACCGTCAGTTGCAGACAGGCCCCTTGCGGCAAAAGTTACGGGTCCGCACAAACGATGCTTGTCGGGTAGCGCCTTCCAAGTGTTCTCTGCGCGCACGAAACTGGCTGCAGTGGGCTCTTCCGGGCGCCGGTGTGATGAGTGAGCGTTTTCAGCGTTGCCGATCCAGGGTGAGGATTGCGGCGGCGATGACGGTCATGCGGTTGGGGCTGCAGCGGGCTCTGCGGAAGATGCGCCAGGACTTCAGTCGCGCGATGCTGCGTTCGACCGGTGCTCGTGCCGCTGACAGGGCCCGGTTGATCGTCCGCTGGGTCGCGGTGAGGTCCCGGCCGGGAAGGCGTCTGATGGGTGTGGTGACCCAGGGGCCGGCGCCGATGCAGGCACGGTCGGCGAGGACGGGAACGCCCTGGCGTTCGCAGATCCGGATGATGCGGTGGGTGCGGGCCGCGGTCAGGTCATGGGTGCGGCCGGGCGGCGCGGGCGAGATCCACAGCCGTTTGCCCGAGGGATCGGTGATGACCTGCGCGTTCACGCCGTGGCGGCGGTGCTTCTGGGAGAAGTCGGCCCGGCTGTCGCCGCCGCGGTCGCACTCGGCGAGGGTTCCGTCGAGCAGGACGTGATCGGGATCGGTCTCGCGCAGGACACGCAGGAGGCCGGGCGCCCTTCGGGACAGGTGCTGGACGACGGCCTGGACGCAGGCGTGGGCGGTGCCGACGGACATGCCGAAGCCGGCGGCGATCTGCGCGAGCGTGTCGGGTCGGCGCAGGTAGACCAGGCCGACGAGGGCCCGCTGGTGGGGCGGGAGCTTGCAGCGTCGGTCACCCTCACGGGTGGTGACGATGAGCATGGACACCCACTCGACCAGGGCGTGCGGCAGGTCGGGGGCGGCAGGACGGGGAACCAACGAGGCTCCTGCACCGAAGAGTTGAGACGTCGAACACCTCTCTCAACGGCACAGGAGCCTCGTGCCTTGCGGGACGTCAGCCCGTCACCCGATCAGTGGCCACTCTGAAAACGCTCACTGTCAGCAATGCAGCACAACGGCCGGGATTCCACGTACGGGTGCGCCGGCGTCGGGTGCGCCGTGTGCGACGGCTGGGTGCGGACGGTGCCGCCCCGTCAGACCTTCTCGTCGACGGGAAGGTAGCGTTCGATGCCGCGAGCGGTCATCTCGTCGAGTACGCGCTGCCATTCCTTGACGTACTGCTCCAGCTGTTCCCGTCGCATGACCAGCTCGAGGCAATACCCCGGCGTACTGGCGTCGTACCTGCGCTGCGCCTCTCGCTTCTGCGCGGAGACACCGTCGCGGTCGAGTCCCACCGCCTTCTCCTGCACGCTCTTTCGGATTGCCTCTTCAGACTCGAACATTCTTCTCCTCAATTCAGCAGACGACCTCGCCGGACCGACGCACCCACCGCGGCGGCGCAGCGGCACGGTATGCGACGCGGGAGAACCAGAACAACATCGAATCGAGTCGCCGTCTGGCAGGTTTGCGACGTGAACCATCACGCGACGATTTTTCTGCGCGGACAGTTTCTCGACTTGGCTAAGTCGTCGCGGGCCATGCAGCGCCTCCCGCGCGCCGCGTCATGACCAACGGCCCGCTCCGACACTTGATGTAGCCCGTTGACCTGCGGAAACACCGAAACCGGCGACCCTGTGGTTGCAACCCGATCACTCTCGGCACCCCGAGGGGCAGGTTGTCGGTGTCGGGAACCTGCCAGAAGATGGTGCCCATTCCTGCTGGACTAGAGGTCACGCAACTCTGCATGTGATGCCCAACTCAGGACGGGATTCATGTCCACAGCAACCACCACTTCTGTCCAATCCCCCGCACCGAAGGACCGCTCGCCGTTCATCTCCTGGCTGGCTGTCATTGCGGTAATGCTGGGGATCTTCTCCATCGTCACGACCGAAATTCTTCCGATCGGCCTTCTCACGTCGATCGGATCGAGTTTCACCATTTCGGACGGAATGGCTGGTCTCATGATGACCATGCCGGGATTCCTCGCCGCGGTCTCGGCCCCCGTGGTCACGGTGGCCACAGGCCGTATCGACCGGCGGGTCATGCTGGGCGTGTTCATCCTGCTGCTGGCGCTGGCCAACTTCCTGGCCGCTGTCGCGTCGAGCTACTGGCTGGTTCTGATCTCCCGCGTCATGGTGGGCGTCACCATCGGCGGCTTCTGGTCCATCGGGGCCGGACTGGCCGGTCAGCTGGTTCCCGCGAGGTCCGTGGGCCGCGCGACCTCGGTGATCTTCTCCGCCGTACCGCTCGGCTCCGTACTCGGCGTGCCGCTGGGCACGTTCATCGGCGACATCGCGGGCTGGCGGACGGCGTTCCTCGTCATGGGCGGCTTCACGCTGGCCGTCCTCGTGCTGCTCCTCGTGGTCGTCCCGCCCCTGCCGTCCGACCAGGCGACGCGCCTCGACGTCCTCGGCGGCATGCTCCGAAGCGTCAACACCCGCTTCGCCCTGGTCATGACCTTCCTCGTCGTGCTCGCCCACTTCGGCACGTACACCTATGTCACCCCGTTCCTGGAGCAGGTGACCCACGTCAGTTCGGGTCTCATCACGGTCTACCTGCTCATCTACGGTGCGGCCGGCATCGCCGGCAACTTCCTCGGCGGATCCACGGTGGGTCGCTATCCCCGGTCCGCCTTCGCCGCGGCGGCGGCCCTGATCGCCGCCGCGACCCTGCTCCTGCCGGTCCTGGGGCAGTCGGACGCCGGCGCGGTGGCACTGCTGGTCGTCTGGGGCGTCGCCTACGGCGCCGTCCCGGTCTGCTCCCAGACGTGGTTCTCCAAGGCCGCCCCCGACTCCCCCGAGGCGTCCTCGGTCCTCTTCACCGCCTCCTTCCAGGCCACGATCTCCATTGGCGCCCTGGTCGGAGGGGCCGTCCTCGACCGCTCCTCACCCTCCACAGTCATGGTCCTGGGCGGACTGGCCGCCGTCCTGATGGTCCTCGTGGCCTGGGCCCACCGGGCCGGAAGGTTCACGTGGCCCAAGGCCTCCTAGCCACACCGTGATCGGGGCGGCCGTCCACCCCGGCGCGTGCGCCACCGCTCTCCCCTCGCGCCCGGTCGCGCCCGCACCAGCGGCCGGCCCGGCGAGAGGTGTCTCCACCTCCCTTTCTCGGACCACCTCGATGAGCCAGGTGCTCACGATCGCCTACCTAAGGAGAACGTCGCTTATGTGCGGCATTGCGGGCTGGATAGATTTCGGGCGCGATCTCACCCGGGAGCGCTCCATCGTCGACGCCATGACCCAGACGATGGCGTGCCGCGGTCCCGACGCCGAAGGCGTGTGGATCGATCAGCACGCCGCCATCGGTCACCGGCGTCTCTCCGTCATCGACCTGGAGGGCGGGCGTCAGCCGATGACCGCCGAGCAGGACGGGCGCACCCTGGCGGTGCTGACCTTCAGCGGTGAGATCTACAACTACCGCGAGCTGCGCGCGGATCTGATCTCCCGCGGACACCGCTTCCGTACCGAGAGCGACACCGAGGTGGTCCTCCGGGGGTACCTGGAGTGGGGCGAGGGCGTCGTCGACAAGCTGAACGGCATGTTCGCCTTCGGCATCTGGGACGTCTGGAAGGAGGAGCTGCTCCTCGTCCGTGACCGGATGGGCGTCAAGCCGCTGTACTACTACCCCACGGCGAACGGCGTCCTGTTCGGCTCGGAACCCAAGGCCATCCTCGCCCACCCGGAGATCCCGCGCCGGGTGAACGCCAACGGCCTGCGCGAGCTGCTCGACATGGTGAAGACCCCCGAGCACGCCATCTTCACCGGGATGTACGAGATCCGTCCGGGTCACACGGTCCGCGTCCGTCGCCAGGGGCTCGTCAAGCGCCGCTACTGGGCGCTTGAGGCCAAGGAGCACACGGACTCCCTGGAGACGACGATCGAGACGGTCCGCGGACTCCTCGACGACACCGTCAGCCGGCAGCTGATCTCCGACGTCCCGCTGTGCAGCCTGCTCTCCGGCGGACTGGACTCCTCCGCGGTGACCGCGCTGGCGGCCAAGGCGCTGGCCGCCCAGGGCGGCGGACCGGTGCGGTCGTTCTCCGTCGACTTCGTCGGCGCCGCGGAGAACTTCGTCCCGGACCCCCTGCGGAGCACCCCGGACGCCCCGTTCGTCCGCGATCTGGCCCAGCACGTCGCGGCCGAGCACAAGGAGATCCTGCTCAACAGCGACGACCTGAGCGACCCCGGCGTCCGGGCCGCGGTCCTCGCCGCCACCGACCTGCCGCCCATGTGGTACGGCGACCTGTGGCCCTCCCTGTACCTGCTCTTCAAGGCGGTGCGGGAGCGGTCCACCGTGGCCCTGTCCGGCGAGTCGGCGGACGAACTCTTCGGCGGGTACAGCTGGTTCCACGACCCCGAGGTCCTCACGGCCGAGACGTTCCCCTGGCTCACCTCGACGCCCGGCCCCTTCTACGACGGGACGCCGCTGTTCGACGGCGGGCTGCTGGGCAAGCTCGACATCCCCGGCTACCGGCGGTCGAGCTACGGAGACGCCATCGCCGAAGTGCCGGTCCTTCCGGGCGAGACGGGCCTGGAGAAGCGGATGAGGGAGATCAGTTACCTCAACCTGACCCGCTTCCTCAACACCCTCCTCGACCGCAAGGACCGCATGAGCATGGCCGTCGGGCTGGAGGTCCGCGTCCCGTTCTGCGACCACCGCCTCGTGGAGTACGTGTTCAACGCGCCCTGGGCCATGAAGACGTTCGACGGCCGGGAGAAGAGCCTGCTGCGCGCGGCCACCCGCGACGTGCTGCCCGAGTCGATCGTGAAGCGTGTGAAGGCGCCGTACCCGAGCACGCAGGACTCCGGTTACGAGAAGAAGCTCCGCGACCGGCTCGCCGAGGTGCTCAGCGGCGGTGACGCGCCGATCCTGCCGCTCCTCGACAAGGACCGTGTCCGCGGCCGGCTCGACGGCGGCATCAGCACGGCCAGCACCCAGATCACCCGGATCGACCTCGAGGTTCCGCTCTGGCTCAACGCCTGGCTGGAGTCCTACGACGTCACGATCGACCTGTAGGAACGGTTCCCACACAGCCGTGCGTATCGGCCGTGAACGGCTGGTACGCACGGCCCTCGCTCTCCCGGTGGCCCCCGGAATCCCCCGTCGGGGGCCACCGGGCTTCTTCGCGTCGGCGGGGAAGCGGCACGACGGCACAGGTGAGCCGCGGACGGCCCCGCCGTCCCCGGCTCCGCACGTGATCCAAGGTATCCGGCTCCGATCACCCGGAAGGGAACCATGATGGCCGCTGCGGGACCGTCCCGTCCGACCGTGCGACTCGCTCCGCCACCGGACTTCCGTCCCGGCGACGTGGCCGAACTGGCCGCCCGTCTGGGGCGGCTCTTCGGCCGACTGCGGACCCTGGACCTGACGGGCGTCGCGCCGGCCCCGGTCTTCCGGGCGGCGACCGACCCCTCCCCCGAGACCCCGGGAGCCTTCGATGCAGCCCTTTGAGCTCACCGTCGAAGACGCGGCGGCGGCCATGGCGGCCCGCACCCTGTCCCCCGTGGAACTCGTCGACTCCGTCCTGGACCGGTGCGACGCCGTCGAGGACCGGCTCCACGCCTACGTCACCGTCGTCGCGGACCGTGCGCGGCGGGCCGCGCGGCAGGCGGAGAGGGAGATCCGCGAGGGCGTCCACCGTGGGCCGCTCCACGGCATTCCGTACGGCCTCAAGGACCTCATCGACGTCTCCGGGATACCCACCACGGCCAGTTCGCGCGCGTGGGCGGAACGGATGCCCGGCGGGGACAGCACGGTGGCCGCGCGGCTCACGGACGCCGGCGCGATCCTGATCGGCAAGACCCACACCCACGAGTTCGCCTACGGACTGCTCACCCCGCAGACGGCCAATCCGTGGCACGCGGACGCCGTCGCCGGAGGCTCCAGCGGCGGCTCGGCGGTGGCCGTGGCGGCCGGGACCGCGCTGTTCGCGCTGGGGACGGACACCGGAGGGTCGATCCGCATTCCGGCCGCGCTCAACGGGACGGTCGGTCTGAAGCCCACCTACGGTCTGGTCTCCCGCCACGGGGTGGCGCCCCTGTCGTGGTCCCTGGACCACGTCGGCCCCCTCACCAGGACCGTGCGGGACGCCGCCCTCGTGCTGCGCGCACTGGCCGGCCACGACCCGTCGGACCCCGCCAGCGCCTCCGCTCCGGCGGACCCGCCCGCGTCGTCCCCGGCGGACGTGCGCGGGCTGCGCGTCGGCGTGCCCGGCACCTACTACTTCGACCGCGTCGATCCGGAGGTGGAGGCGGCCGTCCGCGCGACGATCGACCGGCTGCGGGAGCTCGGCGCGACGGTGATGCCCGTGGACCTGCCGTTCGTCGAGTACGTCGAGGCGACGCAGTGGGGCCTGATGGCTCCCGAGGCCTCGGCGGTCCACGAGGAGACCCTGCGTGCGGCACCCGACCTCTACGGCCCGGACATCCGGCTGCTCCTGGAGGCGGGACACCACGTGTCAGCCCTGGACTACCTGCGAGCCCAGCGCACCCGGTCCCTCATCAGCCGCGCGTGGGGCCGGCTCTTCGCCGGCATCGACGTGCTCGTCGCCCCGACCTCCCCCATCACGGCGGCGCGGCGCGGGCAGGAGACCGTGCGCTGGCCGGACGGTGTCACCGAGACGGTCACCGACGCCTACGTCCGGCTCTCCTCCCCCGCCAACATCACCGGATTCCCCGCCCTCTCGCTCCCGGTCGGCAGGGACTCCGCCGGACTCCCCATCGGCGCGCAGCTGATCGCCGCCCCGTTCGCGGAGTCCGTCCTCTTCCGGGCGGGAACCGCCCTCGAGGAGACGCGGCCGGACACGGGCAGACTTGCCGACGTGGCTCAGGCGGACATCATCCACAGCGCCTCAGATCGCTGAGGCAGGACCCGGAGGCATACCCGTGAACCCAGAGCTCGTTCCGTTCCCCGACGCGCTGCCCGCGGCCTTCTACCACGAGCTGGGGGACGGCCGGTACGAGAGCACCCCGGCCACCGCGGGCCCGTGGAGCGCGAAGTCGCAGCACGCCGGTCCGCCGTCCGCCCTGATCGGGCGGGCGCTCGAGCACCACGCCCCCCGGCCGGGCATGAGGATCGCCCGCGTCACCGTGGAGCTGCTGCGCCCGGTCCCGGTCGCGGACCTGCGGGTCGAGGTGCGGACGGTCCGGTCCGGCGGCAGCGTCGAGATCCTGGAGGGGGAGATCACCGCCGACGGCGTCCCGGTGCTGCTGGCCCGGGCCTGGAGGCTCGTCGCCGGCCCCGAGGACACTCCGGCACTGCGGCCCGTCCCGCCCGCCCCCGCCCGGCCCGGGGCGCAGCCGCCGCACACCATGGCGGGCGCTCATCTGGACGGCTACATCGCGGCGATGGAGTGGCGCTTCGAGGACGGTGCGGGCTTCGACACGCTCGGTCCCGGGACCGCCTGGGCCCGGCAGCGCATCCCCTTGGTGGCCGGCTCCCCGGACTCACCGCTGACGCGGGCGCTCACGGTGGCCGACAGCAGCTGGGCGGTCGGCTTCGAGCTCGACCACCACAGGAACCTCGTCATCAACACCGATGTGACCCTCGCCCTGCACCGGGACCCCGTCGGGGAGTGGCTGTGCCTGCGCTCGCACACCGCGGCCAGCCCGAACGGATCGGGGCTCGCCCTCGGGCAGCTCGACGACGCGACAGGGGGCTGCGGGCAGGTCCTGCAGACCTTGCTGGTCACCGAGCGGCGCGGCCGGCCGTGACCGGCCGCGCCGGACCCGCGGGCCCCCGCGGGGCGCGCGGCGCGCCCCGCCCGGGGCCGGCCGGGGCC